>DATAWA010000232.1:0-46699 GCA_036267435.1 Xanthobacteraceae bacterium
CAACGTTGTTTATTCACTCGTCCTTTGTGTGGCGTTCGCGTGAGTAACCATGTGCGCATTGCGTCGGTCGGCCCTGTGGCCGCAATTGGTTGCCGTCTCGTTAATCGGCATCGGGGCTGCCGGCTGTAGCGCCGATTCCGGCCGTTTCAACGAAGGCTTCGGTTCATCTCCGTCTTACTCGTCATCGTCACGCGGCGATGTCACGGGATCAATCCCGCAGACCGCCGCGGCAAGCCACGTCGAAAGCCGCCCGTTGCCAAGCCTCGCTAGCGCCGACAACGGCTCCTCCGGCGGCGGCCGCGGCATGGGCTCTTATCAAGGCGGCGAAGTCACCGGCTCGATCGCCGCACCGTCTCCACCGCCTCCGCCATCCTGGACCTGGGACGGTGGCACCGCGGTTACGGTCCGGCCGGGGGAGACCATCGACAGTATCGCGCGCGCCCATGGCGTGCCGGCCTCCGCGCTGATGGAGGCCAATCACATTGCTAGCCCCGGCTCGGTTTATCCGGGCGAGCATCTCGTCATTCCGCATTATCGTTCGGCGACGGCGGCCGCCGCGCCGCAGACGCGCATCGCAACGACGGCGCCGGCGATGGCTCCGCCTCCGCCGCATGGCCGGCTGGTGGCGCCGTCGGGCGTGCATGTCGTGGCGCCCGGCGAAACGCTCAACAGTATCGCGCGGCTCTACGGCAAGCCGGTCGCGGTCATCGCCCGGGCCAACGGCATTGCGCCGGACACTATGGTGCGCGTCGGTCAGCACGTCATAGTGCCGGAGATGGGTGAGCGCCCGGCGCCGGCGCCGCAGCGTGTGGAGGCTCCGGCCCCGACCACGGTCGCGACCGTCGAGTCGCCGCACAGTGCCAGGGTCGCCGAGCCGAGCGAGCCGGTTGCAGGCGAGCATCCGATTAAGGCCGAACAGCAGGCGGCGAGCGCGGCGCCGAGCTTCCGCTGGCCAGTGCGCGGCCGCATCATTGCGGCGTTCGGACCGAAACCGAACGGCCTGCAGAACGACGGCATCAATCTCTCGGTGCCGGAAGGCACGCCGGTCAAGGCGGCCGAGGACGGCGTCGTCGCCTATGCCGGAAACGAGCTCAAAGGCTATGGCAATCTCGTCCTGATCCGCCACGCCGACGGCTTCGTTACCGCCTACGCCAACGCCAGCGAGCTCTTGGTCAAGCGCGGCGATAACGTCAAGCGCGGCCAGGTGATCGCGAAGTCCGGCGAGACCGGCAACGTCACATCGCCGCAACTGCACTTCGAGATCCGCAAGGGCGCGACCCCGGTCGATCCGGCGCAGTATCTCAGCGGCGCGTAACTGTCCCCGGCTAGCGATGCTAGCCGGCCATTTTCACGCCTAACCGTCCCGCCAAATCCTGCACGTATTGCCACGCTACGCGGCCGGAGCGCGCGCCGCGCGTAGTTGCCCATTCCAGCGCCTCGCGGCGCAGAGCCTCACCAGAAAACGGCACGCGGTAATGCGCGATATAGCTATCGACCATGGCCAGGTATTCGTCCTGGCTGCAGCGGTGGAACCCGAGCCACAGCCCGAAGCGATCCGACAGCGAGACTTTCTCTTCCACCGCTTCGCCGGGATTGATCGCGGTCGCCCGTTCGTTCTCCATCATCTCGCGCGCCATCAGATGACGGCGGTTCGAGGTGGCGTAAAAGATGACGTTCTCCGGCCGCCCCTCGATGCCGCCTTCGAGCATGGTCTTGAGCGATTTATAGGAGGTATCTTCCGCGTCGAAGGAAAGATCGTCGCAGAATACGATGAAACGCTCGCGCGCGTTGCGCAGGAGCGCCATCAGCTCCGGCAGCGACTCGATATCCTCGCGGTGGATTTCGATGAGCTTTAGGCCGGCCGCCGGATGGGCGGTGCCGATCGCGGCGTGCGCCGCCTTGACCAGCGAGGACTTTCCCATGCCGCGCGCGCCCCATAACAGCGCGTTGTTGGCCGGCAGGCCGCGGGCGAAGCGCTCGGTGTTTTCGACCAGGAGGTCGCGCACCCGGTCGATGCCTTTGAGGAGCGACATGTCGACACGGTTGACGCGGCGAACCGCCGCGAGCTTGCGGCCCTCCGGATGCCAGACGAAAGCGTCGGCGGCGGAAAAATCGAGTATCGCCGCCGGAGTGGGGGCAAGCCGCTCCAGCGCACCGGCGATCCGAGTCAAAAGCGCCATCTGGCCGTCTGCGGCTGCCTCGCCGCTGCGCCCGCCGCGACGCCGCCTCGTGGTCGGTTTTTGGCGCGGGCGCGCGGGAGATTTGGCCATGTTTACACCGGGTTGCGGCCACTTCCTTAGCCGGGCCACGGCATGCTCGCAAGCTTGCCAGGACCGATCCGCAACATTGCAATTGGGCCAACGCTAGCTATAGTCCGCGCGATTTTGCGCGCAAAAGCGGCCCTTCATCCCGGGCGGCGCGCTCTCACCGCCCCTTTGGAGGAACGATGTTCATCACGCCCGCGTTCGCGCAAAGCAATCCGTTGAGCAGCCTGTTCGGCGGCGGCGGCGACTCGGCCAGCATGCTGACCTCGTTCATGCCGCTTATTCTGATTATCGTGATTATGTACTTCCTGATTCTGCGGCCGCAGCAGCGCAAAGTGAAGCAGCATCAGGAAATGGTGAAGGCGCTACGGCGCGGCGACACCGTCGTGACCAATGGCGGCCTCATCGGCAAGGTCACCAAGGTCGTTGACGACAACCAAGTCGAGGTCGAAATCGCGGATGGCGTCCGGGTGCGGCATTTGCGCTCCAGTATCAGCGAGGTCCGCGCCAAGAGCGAACCGGTGAAAGACGACAGCGCGAGTTGATCGCGGTCCGCTGGCGAAGTTGAAGGAAGTTCAAGCTCCATGTTGTTTTTCACGCGGGGGAAGGCGGCGGCAATCCTGCTCACGGCGCTGATCGTGTGCTTGTTCATGGTGCCCAATTTCTTCGCCGAAAGCACCGTCGCGCACTGGCCGGCGTGGGCACAGCGCCATATCGTGCTCGGTCTGGATCTGCAGGGCGGCTCGAGCCTGCTGCTCGAAGTCGACACCAATTCGGTGCGCAAGGAGCGGCTGCAGGCGGTCGACGAAGACGTGCTGCGGGTGCTGCGCGAGGCACGCGTTCCCTTCACCGGACGCGCGGTCCGCGGCAACGCTGTGGAAGTGCACATCACCCGGCCGACCGACGTCAGCAACGCACTGAGCAAGCTGCAGGCCTTGTCGCAGCCGATGTCGGGCCTTCTCGGCTCGACCGGACAACGTGACCTCGACGTGATTGAAAACAACGGCTTGATCACGCTGACGCCGACCGATCCGGCCATCACCGAGCGCATCCGCCAGGCCGTCGATCAGTCCATCGAAATCATCCAGCGCCGCGTCAACGAACTCGGCCTCGTCGAACCGAGCATCCAGCGCGAGGGTCTCGACCGCATTCTGGTGCAGGTGCCGGGCTTGCAGGACCCGACGCGGCTCAAGGACATCTTGGGCAAGACGGCGAAGCTCGATTTCCGCATGGTCGATCTGTCGATGACGGCCGAGCAGGCGGAAGCGGGTCATCCGCCGGAGGATTCGGAAATTCTCGACGGCCAGCAGGCCGGCGAGAAATATCTGGTGGAGAAGCGTATCCTCGTCTCCGGCGCCGATCTCGTCGACGCCCAGGCGGGGTTCGATCCGCAGACCAACCAGCCGGTGGTCAATTTCCGCTTCAATTCGGCGGGCGCGCAAAGATTCGCCGCCGCGACGCAAGCCAATGTCGGCAAGCCGTTCGCCATCGTTCTCGACAACAAGGTGATCTCCGCGCCGGTGATCCGCACGCCGATCCTCGGCGGCTCGGGCGAAATATCCGGCAATTTCACCGTCCAATCGGCCAACGATCTCGCCATCCTGTTGCGCGCCGGCGCACTGCCGGCGCCGCTGACGATCATCGAAGAACGCACGGTGGGACCCGGCCTCGGCGAGGATTCGATCAAGGCCGGCGAGCATGCGGCTTATGCCGGCGCGGCGCTCGTCGTGATCTTCATGCTGGTGACCTACGGGCTGTTCGGGCTGTTCGCCAACATCGCCGTCGCCATCAACGTGGCCATGATCTTCGGCGTGCTGTCGTTCCTCAGCGCCACGCTGACGCTTCCCGGCATAGCCGGCATCGTGCTCACCGTCGGCATCGCCGTCGATTCGAACGTGCTGATCTATGAACGTATCCGCGAAGAGGTGCGCGCCGGACGCAGCGCGATCAACGCCATCGACGCCGGATTCTCCCGCGCGCTCGCCACCATTCTCGATTCCAATATCACCACCTTCATCGCCGCGGCGGTGCTGTTTTACATCGGCACCGGCCCGGTACGCGGCTTTGCCGTCACCCTCGGCGTCGGCATTCTCACCACGCTGTTCACCGCATTCACGCTGACCCGGCTGATCGTGGCCTATTGGGTGCGCTGGTGGCGGCCGCGCGTTGTACCGATCTGACGCTCATCATGGCCGAACCGCAGAACCCCGTTTGAAAGAAGCCCAGTGCGCCTCCTTCGCATCGTTCCCGACGACACCAAGTTCGACTTCATGCGCTTCCGGCGCTTCAGCTTTCCTATTTCGGCGCTGCTGTCGATTATCGCTATTTCGCTCTACTTCTTTCACGGCTTGAATTTCGGCATCGATTTCGTCGGCGGTACGCTGGTCGAGGTGCAGACCAAGGCGGGGCCGGCCGATCTCGCGAAAATGCGCTCGACCATCGGTTCGCTCAAGCTCGGCGATTTCCAGCTCCAGCAGTTCGGCGCGCCGAACGACGTGCTGATCCGCATCTCCGAACAGCCCGGCGGCGACCAAGCGCAGCAGGCGGCGATTCAAAAGGTTCGCAACGCGCTCGGCGACAGCGTCGATTACCGGCGCGTCGAGGTGGTCGGTCCGAGCGTGTCCACCGAGTTGTTGTCCTACGGCACCATCGGGCTCGTGCTGGCAATCGTCGCAATCTTGATCTATCTGTGGTTCCGTTTTGAATGGCAGTTTGCGCTCGGCGCCATGATCGCCAACGTGCACGATCTGGTGCTCACCGTCGGCTTCATGTCGCTGACGCATATCGATTTCGACCTCACCAGTATTGCGGCGCTTTTGACGATTCTCGGCTATTCGCTCAACGACACCGTGGTCATCTACGACCGCATCCGCGAAATGCTGCGCCGCTACAAACGCCTGTCGATGCCCGACTTGCTCAACGCCTCGGTCAACGCCACCCTGTCACGCTCGATCGTGACGCACGTCACCGTGGCGATGTCGCTGTTGGCGCTGTTGTTGTTCGGCGGCCAGGCCATCCACAGCTTCACCGCGACCATGATGTTCGGCGTCGTCCTGGTCGGCACCTACACCTCGGTCTTCATCGCTTCGCCGATTCTGATTTATCTCGGCGTCGGCGCCGGCCGCATGGGCGGCCCGGAGGAGTCCGAACCTCCGGCGGTCACCGCCGCGCCGGCGACGGCGACGGCGCCAGCGCCAGTACCGGCGCGACCGGCCCCGCCTTCGCGGCGCGCGCGATCGCGGCGGTAACTCGTGGAGCGCCGCCACCTGCCACACCAGGCGCCGATCGAGGCGCATGGCGGTGGCGGCTTTCGGGTTGCCGGCCTGTCGCATCGCGGCTCACTGCTGTGTCTGCCTGATGGTGTCTGGGCATGGCCGGTTTCGGCGCCCGCAGACCTGACCGACGCGCTCCTGACCGACCGTCTTCTGGCGCCGGTTTTCGCTCGATCGGGCGATCTGGATTTTTTCATCCTCGGCACCGGAGCCGCGCCGTGGACGGTGCCGCAGTCATTACGGCTGCACTTCCGCGAGGCGCACATTTCGCTTGATGCGATGACCACCGGACCGGCGGTGCGGACCTACAACGTGATGCTGATGGAGGGCCGGCGCCTCGGCGCCGGGCTGATTGCGATCAGTTAGTGCTAGAGCGCAATCGTTTCAAATTGAATCGATTGCGCTCTAGCATTTTGATGGAGCATGATCTTTTCGGAAAACCGGTTTCCGCTTTTCCGGATCATGCTCTAGTGGAGCGGATTTGACATTCGCTACCCGCCTAGCCGTAAGCTTGTGAAGCGAATGTCAAATCCAAAGCTCCACTAGGACTGATACTTGCTAGTGGTCCTTTGATTCTAATATTCGCATGATGGGCCGGCGGAAACGGATGCGAATGTTAGAATCGGACCACTAGGCTCGCTCTATGCAGGATGTGACGGCTTATTGCGCGGACTTGGTTCGCACCGCCGACCGCGATAGCTATCTCGCCAGCCTCTTCGCGCCGGCCGAGCACCGTCAGGCCCTGTTTGCGCTTTATGCTTTTAATGCCGAAATCAGCCGTGTGCGCGAGGCGGCGCGCGAGCCCATGCCGGGCGAAATCCGCTTGCAATGGTGGCGCGAGGTCGTCAGCGGCGAGCGGAGCGGGGAGGCGGTCGCCAATCCCGTAGCCGCGGCATTGCTCGATGCCGTCGCGCGCTATCGGTTGCCGGCATCCACGCTGACCGATCTTATCGAAGCCCATCGCTTCGATCTCTATAACGAGCCGATGGCTGCCACCGCCGATCTCGAAAGCTATGCGCGACAGACGTCATCGGCGATCATCGGTCTGGCGGCACAAATTCTCGGCGCCGAAGCGCCAGCGGTCACCGAGCCCGCCGGCGTTGCGTTGGCCATTGTCGATCTGCTTGGCGCCTTGCCGCTACATGCGTCCGGTGGCCAGCTCTACGTGCCGGCCGATATTTTGCAGCGGCACGGCGTATCCGCGGAAGCTGTGTTCGCGCACCAGTCGACCGTGGGACTGCGGGCCGCGCTCGCCGAACTGCGCGACCTTGCTTGGCATCATCTCGCGGCGTCGCGCCGCGTGCTGCCTCAACTGCCGCCGCAGGCGCTCCCGGCCCTTCTTCCCGTCGCGATAGTGGGGCCGTCGCTCGAGCGATTGAAGCGCAGCGATGCCTTTGCACCCAAAGACATCCCGGCATGGCGGCGGCAATGGCTGATCTGGCGCGCCGCGCGCAATCCGGCGCGCATCGCCCGCTATGTCTAGGGGTGAAGCAACAGCTTCTGCGCTCGCCAGTTCAGGAGTTCAGCCGCCCACACGACATTCTCGGACGGACAGGCGAGCTCGTGGACCCAGCCAAACTGCTTGAGTTGTTTGCCGCTCTCGCCGAGCATGCCGAGGACTTTGCCGTCGAGCGAGAGCTTGTAGATTCGGCCCGGCCACGCGTCGGCGCTGTAAAGCACCTGGTTTGGTCCGGGCGTGATGCAGATCGTCCACGGCGAGCCGGGCGCCATCGTTCCATTTGCGCCTGTCGCCTCGTTTGGGATTGCGCCGATCGCCGGTCGGGCGCCCGGCGGCACTGGCACATCGATTACGATCTGGCGCTCAAAATTGCCATCGCTGTCGAACACCTGGATGCGATGATTGCCGCGGTCGGCGACATAAACATTGTTCTTGGCATCAACCGCAATCGAATGCGGGGTATTGAACTGACCCGGCCCGGTGCCGCGCTCGCCCCAGGATTTCAGCCAGTTGCCGTTCTTGTCCACTTTGGCGACACGCGAATTGATATAGCCGTCGCTGATATAGGCGTTGTCGGCGGAATCGAAGGCGACATCGGTCACCTGCCGGAAGCGGCCCGGCTCGGCGGCAAGCGGCGGGTTGGGATGCTTCAGCGGCCCGGTGCCTTCGTCGGAAGCTTCCTGCTTGCGCCCGAAAACCATCGCGACGCGCCCCTCGGGCGTGAACTTTATCACCATGTCAGAGCCTTTGTCGGTGACCCAGATGTTGTCGTGCCGGTCGATTTTCACCATATGGGCGAACGACCACGCATAGAGGTTATGACCTATCTCTCGCAGGAATTTGCCGTCCGGGCCGAATTCGAGAAGCTGTGCCGCAGCGGCGGCATAGGCGGGCCCAGTGCTATTGCCGCGGGTGAGGACGAAGATGTGGCCCTTGGAGTTGACCGCGATGCCGCTGACCTCGCCGAAATACATGTTGTCCGGCAACTTGAGCGGATCGGGGACCGAATCGAAGCTGATGCTCGGCGGTATCTGCTGCTGTGCAAATGCCGGCGGGCAAAATAGAATGAAAAATCCGATGAGCCAGCTGCGCATGATATCCTCCCCGCCTCGTTTTATCGCTAGGCCGGCCACGCCGCTGCGGTGCGGCCCAGCCAAATTATATTATTCGAGCACATTACTATCATTACCCTCACTATCATTACCTTCATTGTCGTCTTCAATCGCGCACAGGAGCATTGCGAATTTTTCGCTTGTCGGTTGTTAATCGCTAGGGCGAACCGGCAAAGCCGGCCCGATCAAAACGCAAAGCGGTCGCGTAAGTTGCGCCGCTCCGACACGATTCGTCCGACGATGGCGCGCTCGGCGTCGCTCTTGATCAGCGGGCCGATCAGATCGAGCTGATTTAACGCCACCAGTTCGAGAATCTCATTGCGCACGTCGCCTTGCGCATTGCGCGGCAGGGCATCGACGACTTGCAGGTGCTCGGGTTTTGCGGCGCCCAGATAATCAACCAATTCCCGCTCGCCGGCGCTGCCCTCGACAAAGGCGTAGAGGCCGGTGCCGGCGCGGCGGTCTGGATAAGGAACTATGGCAACGTCGCGGACCTGCGGATGCATCCGCAGCCGTGCAGTGATGGCTGGCGCCTCATGGACGAAGCGCACGCCGCGGCCCTCGCGGTCGGTGAAATTCAGTCCGCGGGTGATGGCGTAATAAACCTTCTTGCCTGTCGCCATCCAGGCCCGGGTGATGAAACTCTTGCGCGCCAGCACGCGCCGTTCCGCGGCGGTGAGCGCGTCAGGAGCGTAACGGCGTTTGTGCTTGAGAAGATGCCGTAGATCTTCGTAACACGCGAGCCGGAACAGCGCATTTCGCCGGCGAAAACAGGCGGCAAGCTGGAAATCGGTGAGGCAGGCGTGGCCTTGTCCGTCGTCTTGTCCGGTGTCTTGTCCGGTATCTTGGGCGTAAAGCCAGTTCTGCTCCTTGGCGAGATCGTTGTGGGCGATGCCGGCGCGATGCAGCTTTCGCAGGGCCGCTTTGGCGGAACGGAAGTAGCCGGCGTCGCCGTGGGGTTTGGCAATGTGCAGCGGCACGCCATCGATCCAGCCGCGCACCAGGGCGTGCCTTCCGGCAAACAATAGCGGCGGTGCGATGCCGAGGCCGTCGGCAAGCGCCAGCGCCCGGCGCTCCCGGCGGAACAGCTCGTGGGCGATGACGCGGCTCCACCACGGGACCTCGTCGAGCCGCCGCAGCACCGCGTCGACCTCGCCAGTTTCGGTGCGAAAGCGGCCACGCTCGATGGTGGAAAACACGTCGCGCTTGAGCACCATGCCGGAATACCAGCGGCCGGCAATTTCATTCGGGCACTCTACGTCCGTCGTCATGGCTGCGTTCTAGCACGATCGCGGCCGGCGCCGGCAAACGGCGGCGCCTGTCGGCTTGAGGCTGGGGATTGCGTCATGATATACATATTGCAGCGTATATCATTGGAGCAAGCCAATGCAGGTTTCGAAATGGGGAAACAGTCTCGCCGTGCGTCTGCCCCGCGCGGTTGTCGAAGCGCTCAAGCTTAAGGAGGGCGACGACATCGAGATCACGGTGGCGGGCACGCGCGCGTTTGAAGTTTCTCACGACCGCAAGCGCGAGGAGGCGCTAGCGCGCCTCCGTGAGCTTCGCGGTCTGCTGCCGGCCGGATTCAAGTTCGACCGGGAAGAGGCAAATGCGCGGCGCTGACGTTTTCTTCGATACAAATATTTTACTCTACCTCGTGTCGGGCGATGCGACAAAAGCGAATCGCGCCGAACGGCTTGTTGTGCAGGGCGGCGTGATCAGCGTGCAAGTGCTCAACGAGTTCGCGGCTGTCGCCGCGGGCAAAAAAGGCGTCCAATTTGCAAAGATTAGAGAATCTCTCGCTGCGTTTCGGGCGCTCTTTGCGGTGGTGCCGCTGGATATCGAAACGCACGAACTCGGCTTGGACATAGCCGAACGCTATCGCGTCTCGATCTATGACAGCATGATCGTGGCGGCCGCTCTGCGGGCGGGCTGCACGACGCTCTATACCAAGGATCTCCAGCACCGGCAGACGATCGAGCGGCTGACCGTCCACAATCCGTTTGCCGATCCGGCGGCACGATAAAGACGCCGCGCCACCGACATCCGGCGAAAATCCGTTCTCACTCCGCAGCATGCGGCAGTTCAACGCCAACCCAGGTATCGAGATCGCTCAGTGCTCGCGTGCAGAGCTCACGCTTTCTGACAGCGGACTTGGCGGGACCATGTAGCCGCTTGCCGTCGGCGTCCTTCGCCGATAGCTGCGGTGGCGGCGGAAACAGGCCGAAATTGACGTTCATCGGCTGGAACGAACTCGGGCCCTGGTCGATGGTTTCGATGTGTCCACCGGTAATGTGGTTGAGGAGCGCGCCATGGGCCGTCGTTGGCGGTGGCAGCAGCACCGGCTCGCCAAACCGTTCGGCAGCAGCGAAGCGGCCGGCCAGAAGCCCGGTGGCCGCCGATTCCACGTAACCCTCGCAACCCGTGATTTGTCCGGCAAAACGCCAGCGCGGCATCGCCTTCAATCGCAAAGTCGCATCCAGCAGCTTCGGCGAATTCAGAAAAGTATTGCGGTGCAGACCGCCGAGCCGTGCGAATTCCGCGCCGGTGAGGCCGGGGATGGTGCGGAAGACGCGCACCTGCTCGCCGTGCTTCAGCTTGGTCTGGAAGCCGACCATGTTGAACAAGCTGCCGAGCTTGTTGTCCTGACGCAGTTGCACCACGGCATAGGGCTTGATCTCCGGCCGGTGCGGATCGGAAAGCCCGAACGGCTTCATCGGCCCGTGGCGCAGCGTTTCGCGGCCGCGCTCGGCCATGACCTCGATCGGCAGGCAGCCGTCGAAATAGGGCGTCGATTTTTCGAAATCGCGGAAATCCGCCTTGTCGCCGGCAACGAGCGCATCGACAAAGGCGTCGTACTGCTCACGTGTCAAAGGGCAGTTGATGTAATCGGCGCCCGAGCCGCCGCCGGGGCCGGCTTTATCGTAACGCGACTGAAACCAGGCGACCTCAAAATCGATCGAGTCGCGGTGGACGATCGGCGCGATGGCGTCGAAGAACGACAATGCAGTCTCGCCGGTAATGCTGCGGATCGTCTCGGCAAGCGCGGGCGAGGTGAGCGGGCCGGTGGCGACGATGACGCTGTCCCACTCCGCCGGCGGTTCGGCGATCTCGCTGCGCTCGATGGCGATGAGCGGCTCGGCTTCGAGCGCCGTGGTAACGGCCGCGGCAAAGCCGTCGCGGTCGACGGCGAGCGCGCTGCCGGCCGGCAGCTTGTGGCGGTCGGCCGCCTGCATGATCAGCGAGTCGAGCCGGCGCATCTCGGCATGCAGCAGGCCGATGGCGCTGCCTTCGGCATCGTCGGAGCGGAACGAGTTCGAGCACACCAATTCGGCGCATTGGCCGGTCTTGTGCGCAGCGGTGCCGCTCGACGGGCGCATCTCGTGGAGCACGACGGGCACGCCGCGCCGGGCAAGCTGCCAAGCCGCTTCCGAGCCCGCAAGCCCGCCGCCGATGACATGAACTGGCAGAAAAGAGCGCATGACCCTATCTCATTAGACGCATAGCGATTGGCCGGCAACGAGCCTCTTGCGAGCGGAGTTGGCGCAAAAAGGCCCATCTGCTATAGGCGGGAACCTGATCGCGCTCATTATGAAGCGAGTTCCCAATGTCCGTTGACGCCGCGACCGTTCGCCGTGTGGCGCACTTGGCACGAATTGCCGTCGCCGAGGACGAGGTCGAGAACCTGCGTGGCGAACTCAACGCCATTCTTGCCTTTGTCGAACAGCTTGGCGAGGTCGACGTCGCGGGCGTCGAGCCGATGACGTCGGTCACGCCAATGGCAATGAAAATGCGCGAGGATAAGATCACCGACGGGGGCATCGCCGACGACATCATCGCCAACGCGCCCGCGCACGAGCACCACTTTTTCCTGGTGCCGAAGGTGGTGGAATAGCTATGTGCATGGCCTGTGAACAAGACGCGATCTGGTTCGCTTATCTGGAAAGCCAGGGTCTCTTGAAGCCGGACGATCCGGCAGCGGTCGACGCGCTGTTTTCGGCATTTCCGGTACAGCCGCTGCCGGTGCGGGCCGAATGGGATGCGCCGACGCCCGAGGCTCCCGCCGCGGCGAACGCAAAGTCGGCGGCGAAGGCATCGTCGAAACCGAAACCGGCGGCGAAGAATTCGTTTTCCTGCGACGATCCCACCGGCGAATGACCGATCTCACGGCGCATACTTTGGCGCAGGCGCGCGACAGCTTGCGCAAAAAGCAGTTTTCTGCGCTTGAGCTTACCGACGCTCATCTTGCCGCAATCGAGCGCGCACGCGCATTGAATGCGTTTGTGTTGGAAACGCCGGACCGCGCGCGGGTGATGGCGCGTGCTGCCGATGCGCGGCTGGCGAAAAGCGATGGCGGCCCACTCGAAGGCCTGCCGCTCGGTATCAAGGATTTGTTCTGCACGAAGGGCATCAGGACGACGGCGTGCTCGCATATCCTTGATGGCTTCACGCCCACTTACGAATCGGCTGTCACCGCCAATCTGTGGCGCGACGGCGCTGTGCTTCTCGGCAAGCTCAACAACGACGAATTCGCCATGGGATCGTCGAATGAGACGTCGCATTTCGGTGCCGTCGTTTCGCCATGGCGGCGGCGCGATTCGGAGGCGGAGCTGGTTCCCGGCGGTTCTTCCGGCGGGTCGGCAGCCGCGGTCGCCGCCGGCTTGTGCGTCGGCGCCACCGGCACCGACACCGGCGGCTCGATCCGTCAGCCGGCGGCGTTTTGCGGCATCGTTGGATTGAAGCCGACCTACGGTCGCTGCTCGCGCTGGGGCATCGTGGCATTTGCCTCCTCGCTCGATCAGGCCGGTCCGTTCGCGCGCACGGTGCGCGACTGCGCCATTCTGTTGGGATCGATGGCCGGCCATGACCCGAAAGATACGACCAGCGTCGATTTGGCGGTGCCCGATTATGAAAAATCCGTGGGCGCGTCGGTAAAAGGGATGCGCATCGGCATTCCGAAGGAATATCGCATGCCGGGCATGGCCGCCGAGATCGAGGCGCTGTGGCGGCAAGGCGCGCAATGGCTCAAAGATGCCGGCGCCGAGCTGGTCGATATTTCGCTGCCGATGACCAAATACGCGCTGCCCGCTTACTACATCGTGGCGCCGGCCGAGGCGTCGTCGAACCTCGCCCGCTATGACGGCGTGCGCTACGGGATGCGCGAGCCCGGCCGCGACGTCATAGCCATGTATGAAAAGACCCGGGCTGCCGGCTTCGGCAAGGAAGTGCGCCGCCGCATCATGATCGGCACGTATGTTTTGTCCGCCGGCTATTATGACGCCTATTATCTGCAGGCGCAGAAGGTGCGCACGCTGATCAGGCGCGATTTCGAAGCGTGCTTCGCCGACGGCATTCAAGCCATTTTGACGCCGACAACGCCCTCGGCGGCCTTCGCCATCGGCGAAAAGGGGCGCGCCGATCCGATCGAAATGTATCTCAATGACGTCTTCACGGTGACGGTGAATATGGCCGGCTTGCCGGGCATTTCGGTACCGAGCGGGCAAGATGCGCAAGGTCTGCCGCTCGGTCTGCAATTGATCGGCCGGCCATTTGAAGAAGAAACGCTGTTTTCGCTTGGCGCCGTCATCGAACAGGCGACTGGACGTTTTCACCCAGACCCATGGTGGGGCTGATCCGCCCGGCCTCGGCACTGCAATACCAAATCCAGCGGCTTCACAGGTCCTTCGCTGTCGCGCCGCCGATGGGCGGTGCGTCCTGGCCGACTTTGCGCAGCGGCATTTCAAAAATTTCGTTGCGCTTTCGCGGCAATGCGTCCGGATGTTCCCGTTGCAGAAAATCGATCAGCTTCTCGCGGACCTCGGCGCAGAGGTTGGAGGTATTGGCGGCATTGTCGGCGCTCAAGAGAACGCGGACCTCAATGGCCTGCGCACCGGCGTTTGTGACCTGGACGTTGATGACTTTACCGCTCCATTGCGCCGATTTGGCAACGATGTCGTTTGCTTTCTCGCGGATGTGTTCGATAGGGGCGGTATAGTCGAGGTAGAGCAAGACGTAGCCCATATTGGCCGCCGCCTGGCGTGTCCAATTGTAAAACGGCTGCTGGATGAAGAAATTGAGCGGTACGATTAGACGGCGCAGATCCCACAGGCGGATCACCACATAAGTGGCGTTGATTTCCTCGATCCACCGTATTCGTTTTGCACGGTCACGGCGTCTTCCAAACGGATCGGCTGCGTGACTGCAATCTGGATGCCGGCGATCATATTGCTCAGGACCGGCTGGGCGGCCAGGCCGAAGACCACACCGGCGGCGCCGGCGGAGGCGAACAAGCTCACGCCATATTGGCGCACCGCCGCGAAAGTCATCAGCGCAAGGCCGAGCGTGACCAGAACGATCGCGGTATCGAGCGCCCGCATCAGCACGCGGACCTGGGTGACGTGCTTGCGCGCTAGAAGATTGTCTTCGACGTCGATGCGGAAATTAAGCAAATAGAGATCGGCGCCGATGTGAACGATGGTGAGCGTCATCCAGCCGAACATGCAAATGGTCGCCAAAGCCAGCACGCGGACCAGCGAAGTTTTGGTGTCCGGTCCGAGCGGCGCGGTCGGCAGCGCGATGGCGAGCGCAACGAGCAGCAATGCCAACCGTGTCGGATTTTTGGTCGCTCTGAGGATCGTCTGAAGATAGGGCCGCCGCCCGTGAAACAGCCGATTGAGCGAGCCGAGTATCGCGGCGTGTATCAGCCATGCCGCCGCGAGCGCGCCCGCCAAGATGATAAGCGACACGGCCCACGGCGGCACGAACGACAATGCGTTTCCGAATTCAATCAACTTGCTTTGAATATTGTCCGAGAAATCTTGCCACATGAAACTGCCGCACTGCTCGTTTTGATTTGGATACCGGTGGAAACGCTTGAGAATTCGGGGGGTTGCATCGCTGTTTGGCGTGAAATTGCCGCCGTTCCGCCTGGACACGCGCGTCTCGAACTGGCATTACGGCCGCGATCGGATTTTCGGTGAGCAGACGGCGATGAAGACCTTTCTGCTGCGGCTGTTCACGTGGTGGAACGGCCAGACTTTGGGCACGCAGTGGTGGACGTGGCTCTATGGCGAATTTGTCGGTGACGACGAATTCGGCAACCGCTATTTCCGGACCAAGGGCGGCAAGATCGATCCGGTTCTCCACTTCGAGCGCCGCTGGGTGATTTATCGCGGCATTGCCGAGGCCTCCACGGTGCCGCCGAGCTGGCACGGCTGGCTGCACCACACCGTCGATGTCCCGCCGACGGAGGAGGACGTAAAGGCATATCCTTGGGAGAAACCCCATCTGCCGAATCTGACCGGCACGCCCGCAGCGTACCGGCCAACGGGGTCGACGATGGCCCAGGGTCGCCGGCCAAAGGCGACCGGCGACTACAAAGCGTGGGTTCCATAGCCACCGTCACAGGCCGATCGGCGTCAAAGCGTGATTGCCGATTGCGCACCGCCGATCCCTGGTTTTGCCTTATTCGACATGTTAACGGGGCTAGCGCGGGAAGCCGCCTCAACGCAGGCCGCACAGGGTTTATGCTCCGAATCGCCGCATTCATCGTCTTGATCGGCGCGATGCTTGCCGCTGGGCCGGTCGAGGCTCAGTTCGGCAATACATACGATTCACCGCCACGGCCGCCTGCCGATATCCCGAACGCGGGCTTCCCGCCGCAACCGCCACCTGTGGGCTATCCCGGGCAATATCCGGCACAGCAGCAATATCCGGCGCAGCAACAGTATCCGGCACAGCAACAGTACCCAGCGCAGCAACAGTATCCGGCGCAGCAGCAGTATCCGGCGCAGCAACGGTCCCCGGCGCCCAGCCCGGTGGCACGCGCTCCTTCGGGCATACAGGCACAACCGTTGCCCCCGCCGCCCGGCGTTGCGCCCGCACCGGCAGCGGCAAATCGTGGAAATCCGGCGCCACCGGCGCCACCGGCGGCTCCTGCGGCTGCGGCGGCAACGCCGGCGCCGGCGAATTCGGCGGCACCGCAGCAGGCCAATACCGCGCCAACGGCCACTTCACCCGGCCAGGAAGACGATACGACCGTCATCGAGACGCCGACCGAGAAAATCGAGAACGGCCGTGCGGAATTTGCCGGCCTCGACAAGATCACCGGCCGCACTATCAAATTCGATGCCGCAATCGGCGAAACGGTGCAATTTGGCGCGCTGCAGGTCACCGCGCGGGCCTGCTATACCCGGCCGCCGACCGAGCCGACGAACACCGATGCCTTTGTCGAAGTCGACGAAGTGACGCTGCAAGGCGAGATCAGGCGTATCTTTACCGGCTGGATGTTTGCATCGAGTCCTGGATTGAATGCCGTCGAGCACCCGATTTACGATGTTTGGCTCACTGGCTGCGCCCAGCCGCTGACGGGCCCGGTCGCAGAATCCACGCCGATGCCGCCACCGCCCGGCACCCCCGGACCGGTCGCAGAGCCTGCGCCGGTGCCGCAGCAGCCTGCGCGTCAGGCGACGCCGCCGCGCCGACCGGCCAAGCCGGCACCGCCGGAACCCGAGCCGTCGACCGACGATTAGCCAGTTCAATTTGCGGTAAGACGTGCCAGCGCTTCTTCGCCCGAGACCGCGCGGTCGAGTGGTAGCGCGCCGAAGTTGGCTTCACCGACCAGCGCCGCGTCAAGCAGCTTATGATAAGCTGGCCGGGCGACCTCGATCGCGCCGAACGTCCGCAAGTGCGAAGTGACGAACTGCGTGTCGAGCAGCCGGTACTGACCGGCTTTGAGCCGCGCCACGAGGTGCACCAGCGCGATCTTGGAGGCGTCGCGCGCGCGGTGAAACATGCTTTCGCCGAAAAAGGCGCTGCCGAGACTGACACCGTAAAGTCCGCCCACCAACTCGTCGCCGTCATAGACTTCGACGGTATGGCAATCGCCCCGCTGGTAGAGCTTGCGGTACAGATTGCGAATGCGGGCATTGATCCAGGTGCGGGCCCGCCCCGGTTGCGGCTGTGCACAACCGTCGATGACGGCGTCGAAGTCGCGGTCGACGAGCACACGATATCGCGTGCTCCGCACGGTGCGTGCCAGCCGGTCGGGCACATGAAACCGGTCCAAAAGGATAATTCCGCGCTGCTCCGGCTCTATCCAATAAAGCGCCGGATCGTCGGCGCTTTCCGCCATGGGAAAGATGCCGCAGGAATAGGCCTTCAGCAGCACTTCGGGCGTGATGTCGATGAACCCGGCTTCGCGGTTCGCCATGCGGGTCGTTTAGCCGGGTCGCGCGGTGTGGTTCAAGAGGTAGAAAGTGTCGGCCGGGGGCCGAAGACTAAACACCCTCGCCCGGCGCACTCGAAGAGCGGCCGGTCCCGCCGTTAACGCGCTGCAAAGTATAAACCCGTAAGATTTTCATTAGCTTGAACACTTCCGCGTAAGGGGCGTTACGGGTTCATGGGTCGATGAGGGATTGGGTGGATGCCATGGAACCGAACGTCATAAACAGCTTGCCGATTCACGTTCTTGTCGTTGAGGATGAGTTCCTCATCAGCGAATGGGTTTCCCAGGCTTTGTCGGAGCAAGGCTTCGACGTGCAGACTGTGGCTAACGCCGCCGATGCACTGCGGCGTCTCGAGTCTGACCAAGTGGATGTTCTGTTCACCGACATCAATCTGCCTGGCGGCATGGACGGTGCGGCGCTGGCGCGGCGCGCCCGCGAAATGCGGCCGCATTTGCCGGTGGTCTATGCTTCGGCGCGTGCCACGCTCTTGCGCCCGGACGCGCGAGTGCCTGGCTCCATCATTGTGCCCAAGCCTTACGAGCCGGCGCTTGTCGGCCGTCTGCTTGCTGCCGCGACCAAGGCGGCAACGGCAGCCGTGCCGGCCTGAATTTCAAGTTTGTCTCTCGTCCTCGACTCCGCCACGGGCGAGGAATTCCTCGAGCCAGTGGATGTGGTAGTCCCCGTCGATGATCTCCTTGTCGCGCGCCAGCGCGCGGAACAGGGGCAGCGTCGTCTCTATGCCATCGATGACGAATTCATCGAGTGCACGTTTGAGCCGCATCAGGCATTCGCTGCGCGTCTTGCCATGAACGATAAGCTTGCCGACGAGCGAATCGTAATACGGCGGGATGGTGTAACCGTGATAGACGGCGGAATCGACGCGAACGCCCAGGCCGCCGGGCGGATGGTAGTGCACGATCTTTCCCGGCGAAGGACGAAACGACACCGGATTTTCCGCATTGATCCGGCATTCGATGGCGTGGCCGTGGAATTTGACGTTGCTCTGTGCGAGCTCGAGGTCGCTGCCTGCGGCTACGCGGATCTGTTCGAGGACGAGATCGATGTCGGTGATCATTTCAGTCACCGGGTGTTCGACCTGAATGCGGGTGTTCATCTCGATAAAATAAAAGTTGCCGTCCTCGCACAGGAATTCGACCGTGCCGACGCCGAGATATTTGATCTGCCGCATCGCCGCGGCGACGATTTCGCCGATCTTGTCCCGCGTGCCGACGTTAAGTGCGGGGGAGGGGCCTTCTTCCCAGACCTTTTGATGCCGGCGCTGTAGCGAGCAATCGCGTTCGCCGAGATGGATGGCGCGGCCTTTGCCATCGCCGAGGACCTGGAATTCGATGTGGCGCGGCCGTTGCAGATACTTTTCGAGATAGAGCGTGTCGTCGCCGAATGCGGACATTGCTTCGGCCCGAGCCGACTGTAGCGCGGCGGCGACTTCCGAGTCCTCCCGCACCATCCTCATGCCGCGACCACCGCCGCCGGCCGCGGCTTTCAGGATCACCGGATAGCCGATATCGCGGGCAAGGCTGTGAGCCTCGGCGTCGGAGCCGATGCCGCTGTCGGAGCCCGGCACGACCGGAATGCCAAGCTCGCGGGCGGCGCGTTTGGCGGCGATCTTGTCGCCCATCAGGCGAATATGCTCGGGACGCGGTCCGATAAAGTGCACGTTGTGCTCGCCTAGGATTTCGGCAAAACGGGCGTTCTCGGAAAGAAAGCCGTAGCCGGGATGCACGGCGTCGGCGCCGGTGATCTCGCAGGCGGCCAATAGCGCCGGAATATTGAGGTAGCTGTCTTTGGCGGCGGGCGGACCGATGCAAACGCTCTCGTCGGCCAAGCGCACATGCATGGCGTCTTCGTCCGCCGTCGAATGCACTGCGACCGTCGGAATGCCGAGTTCCTTGCAAGCGCGCAGCACCCGTAACGCGATCTCACCTCGGTTGGCGATGAGGATCTTTTCGAACATTACGGCGGCTCAGCGCGGCATCATTCGATGATCATCAGTGGCTCGCCGAATTCCACCGGCTGGCCGTCTTCGATCAGAACCTGCACCACCGTGCCGGCGCGCGGCGAAGGAATTTGATTCATCGTCTTCATGGCTTCGATGATGATGAGTGTCTCGCCCGCCTTTACCTGGCTGCCGACGTCAACGAACGGCCGCGCTCCCGGCGCCGGTCCCCGGTACGCGGTCCCGACCATGGGGGACGCCACAAGGCCGGGATGCGCCGCCTCGGCGACCGCCGGGATGGCGGCCGCTGTCAGCGCAGCAGCCACGCCCGACGCGGCTTCGGGCAGGCGCGCCCGCCCCGGGCCGCCTGCGCCGTGCCGGGCGACGCGAATTGAAACGCCGTCACGCTCGAATTCGATCTCGGTAAGGCCGGTTTCGTCGAGCAGCTTCGCCAGATCGCGGATCACCTCGTGATCGACGGCCGGCAAATGGTTTGGCGACGAGCTCCCGGGCTTGCGCGCCACGCTACACCTTGGCATCAATCATTGCGGCAACGCCGGCGATGGCCAGCGCATAGCCGTTGGCGCCGAAACCGCAGATCACGGCGCGGGCAGCCTTCGAAACGTAGGAGCGCTGGCGGAATTCCTCGCGCGCATGGATGTTGCTGAGATGGACTTCGATCACCGGAACTTCCAATACCAGGAGCGCGTCCAGGATCGCGATCGATGTGGTGGTAAATCCGGCGGGATTGATGAGAACCCCGGCCGCCTTCTCGGCAAAAGCCTCATTCAGCCAATCGACGATCTGGCCTTCATGGTTCGATTGGCGGAACACGACGTCGAGACCATGGTGCTGCGCGGTCTCACGGCACAGCTTCTCGACTTCGGCGAGCGTAGCCTTGCCGTAAAGCTTGGGCTCGCGTTTGCCGAGCAGATTAAGATTCGGTCCATTGAGGACGTAAATGGTCTTCGCCATAGGGTATGCGCTGAGCCGGCTCTAATGGGCGTGGGCGGACGGCCCATGCCTGATCGGTTATAGGGAAGGCATCCGGAAAGGGGAAGCCGGAACGGCGGCCGAAGGGCCGTCCCAATCTGAATTCCCGAGGAATTACAGGCTTTTCCGCGAATGAACCTGGCCTATTCCGGCTGGGGTTTGAGCTTGGCCTTCAATTCGTCGAGTCCGACCGCCCCAACCACCACCTCGTCACCAACGACGTAGGTCGGCGTGCCGCTGACGCCGAGCGCATCCGCGAGCTTCATGTTCTCCTCGATGGTGGTTTTCACCTCGTCGCTGTCCATGTCTTTCTCGAGCCGGGCCATGTCGAAACCAACCTCCTTGGCGACCGCGAGCGCGCGCGCCTTGTCAACCGGTCCGCGTCCGCCGAGCAGCTTCTGGTGGAACTCGATGTATTTCTTGCCGGTCGGGTCCTGCATGCGGGCGGCGACCGCAACGTGAGCGGCTTCGACCGAACCGGGCCCCAAGACCGGAAATTCTTTCAGCACGAATTTGAGATTGGGATCGGTCTTGAGCAGCGTGAGCATGTCGGGCAGCGCGCGCTTGCAGAATGCGCAGTTATAATCGAAGAACTCCACCACTTGCTCGCTGCCCTGCGGATTGCCGAGCACCACTTGGTGCGGCGAATTGAAGAGCGTGGCGTTGTCCTTCTTGATCGTCGCTTGCGCCTTCTCGGCATCGGCCTGCTTCTGCTGCTTGTCGAGGGCGTCCATCGCCTCCTGCAATACCTCCGGATGGGCGACGAGGTAACTCTTGACGATACCCTCGATCTCGGTCCGCTGACCGGCCGAGAAGCCCGGCGCCGCGGATGACGCCGGCGGCGTTTGCGGCGATGGGGTTTGCGCCGCGGCGAGCGGCGACAGCAGCACTACGGCCGCAAGCGGAATGACGATGCGCAGGGTCGGGATCATGTCGATCATCCTTTTATGTTTCAATTTCCTATGCCAATCAGCGGATTGGTCTTCAAGTTCTTATTAAAAGCGACGATGTCATCGGCGCGTACCCAGCCGGGAGAACCGACGGGGAATCGCTGCTTCGCACGCTCGGCGAGCTCGCGGGCCGTCTTGTTGTCGCCGCGGGCGAAGGCGGCCTGCGCCGAGGCAAGATCGGCGTCGGCCAAATCGTTTTCGCGGCCATAGGCCATCGCCAGCGTCGTATAGGCATCGCTGTCTTCCGGTTCCTTGAACAGTGCTTGGTGCAGCATCGGAACGGCCTCGGCCGAAAGCTTGGAATCGTTGGTGGCAACCAGCGCTTGCGCCAGCAAGATTTGGATGAGCGCCGGCGACGGAGCGAGCTGCACGGCCCGGCGAAGCGGCGCGATCGCTTCCACCGGATGGCCGCCTTCCAGCAGGGCCTGGCCTTTGATCTCGTAGAAATACGGATCGTTGGGCATCGCCGCGATCAGTCCGTCGATTTGCGCGATGGCGCTGTGCAGATCGCCGTAACGGTACGTCGAGATGGCGCGCGCGTAGCGGGCCGGCAGGCTGGTGTCCGTTGCCGGATAGCGGCGCAGCACGGCGTCCGGGCGCTCCGTGAAGCCGTAAAGTTTGGCGCGCATCATGTCGTGGCGGAATTGCAGTTCCGGCGGATCCTTGACGTTCCAATATGGCGATGATTTTGCCAGTTCCTCGAGGGCCGCCATGCGCTCTTCGGGTGCCGGGTGGTTCTGCAGATACGGGTTCGAACCCTGCGCGGCGAACAAGGACTGGTCGGCAAATCGCTTGAAGGTGTCGTACATGCCCTTGGCCGACTGGTGCGTCATCGTCAAAAACCGCACGCCGGCGCGGTCCGCCGATTCTTCCTGGCCGCGCTGATAGGCAAGCAATGTGTGAATGCCGAGCGACTGCGGCGCGTTGATCAGCGCCCCTCCAACATTGCCCATGTCGACATTGCTGCTTCTCGCCCCTGCCACGAGGGCACCGACGCCAAGCAGCATGCCGACGATCATCGCGGTCTGCACGTTCGCGAGCTCCTGCCGCATTTTCGACAGGTGGCCACCGACGATGTGGCCGCATTCGTGGGCGAATACGCCGATAAGCTGGTTGGGAACGGTCGATTGCATCAGCGCGCCGGTATTCACGAAAATGCGATGCGCATCCATGACAAAGGCGTTGAATTGGGGATCGTTGATGATGACGACCTGGACGTTCTGTGTCGTCAGTCCGGCAGCCTTGAAGATGGGCGCGGTGTAATCTCGCAGGAGCTGCTCGATCTCGGCGTCACGGATCAGCGGGATGCCGGCATTGGCTCCGGTCTGCGCCCGTGCTGGAAAACTCGCCAACACGACCGCCGCGGCGGTAGCGAAGGCCACCGCGCGCGAAGCTGGCTTCACCCGGGCCACCTTGCTAGGAGATCGCGCAACAATCATGTCCGGTCGGATTCCAGCCCTGGCCCCTGGGGGCGCAAGCTATGGGATCGAATGGTTTAGGGTCAACACAACGCCGGCGCCTTGCCAAATCACGGCTGCGTGGACGAAACCCGCTGAATACGGCATCAGCGGGGCGGGCGTCGAGTGGTGGGCGGCCAACGCAAGCGCATATCGGGGGCATTGTGATGCTCGAAAAGGCAAAAGGGCTCATGCAACCGTCACTGCGCAGCGGTGTGCCGCCGTTTATGGTCATGGACGTCATGGCTGCCGCGGCGCGGCTGGAGGCGAAGGGCCGGCATATCGTCCACATGGAGGTCGGCCAACCCGCAGCCGGCGCACCGGCGACCGCGATCGCCGCGGTGCGCACCGCGCTCTCAGCCGGCCCGCACGGCTATACCGAAGCTTTGGGCATCGCCTCGCTGCGGCGGCGCATCGCGCGCGCCTATGCCGAATGGCGCGATATCGAGGTCGATGCGGAGCGAATTGTCATTACCACCGGTTCCTCGGCCGGGTTCACGCTTGCCTTCCTCGCCGCGTTCGAGGCCGGCGATCGCGTGGCGGTGGCGGTGCCGGGCTATCCGCCTTACCGCCATATCCTTGCGGCGTTGGGCTGCGAACCGGTCCTTATCGAGACCGGGGCCGCGACCCGCTGGGCTATCGCCAGCGACATGTTGCTCGCCCAGCATCGTTCCCGGCCGCTCAAAGGCGTGATCGTCGGTTCGCCCGCCAATCCGACCGGCACGATGATGACCGCGCCAGCGCTCGCCGAATTGATCCAATGCGCCGAAGCTGCTGGAATCGCCGTCATATCCGACGAGATTTATCACGGCCTCGATTATGCATTCGCGGCGCAAAGTGCGGTGCAGCTGTCATCCGACGCGATCGTGATCAACTCGTTTTCCAAATATTTCTGCATGACGGGCTGGCGAATCGGTTGGATGGTCGTGCCGCCTGCGTTGTTGCGTGCGGTCGAACGCCTGCAGCAAAATCTGGCGATTTCGGTGCCAACCCTGTCACAGATTGCCGCCGAGGCCGCGTGCGATGGCCGCGCCGAACTGGAAGCAATCAAGCAGGGTTACGAAGTCAATCGCCGCATCTTGGTGGAAGGCTTGCCGCGCGTCGGTCTTTCCTCGTTCCTGCCGGCCGACGGAGCGTTTTATCTTTATGCCGATATCTCCGGTTTCGCGGCCGACAGCTTTGACTTCGCCACGCGCATGCTCGAAGAGGCGGGTGTGGCGGCAACGCCGGGCGTCGACTTCGATCCGATCAATGGCCGGAAATATTTGCGGCTGTGCTATGCCGGAACGCCCGACGATATGCGCGAAGCGGTCGAGCGCATCGGCCGCTGGCTGAAAGGATGAGACTGATGGCGCGCCGCCGGCGGCGGTGCGCTGATTGTGCGAATTGGAAGGCTGTGACAGTCGATCAACGACGGACGCGGGAAGGGATGATCTTTCTCGTCATGTTCGGGCTCACCATACCGGCGGCTAACTGGCTGGTTGGGCATGCCGGCACCGCTTGCATCGCGCGCGGGCCCTGCGTGCTCCCGGTCGCCCCCGGCCTGTTGGCGCCGTCGGGCGTGACGATGGTCGGCGCCGCATTGGTATTGCGCGACCTCGTGCAGCGGCGTTTGGGCACCGTCATGTCGGCGCTGGCGATCGTCGCCGGCAGCGCCTTGTCGGCGTTGCTGGCGCCGGCGGCGCTGGTGTTTGCGTCGGCGATAGCGTTCCTGTTGTCGGAGTTTGCCGATCTCGCCATCTACACGCCGCTGGCGCGCAGCCGTCTGGTCGCCGCCATAGTCGCTTCAAGCCTTCTCGGCCTGGTGATTGATTCGATGGTATTCCTGTGGCTGGCATTCGGCTCGCTGGACTTTCTGGCCGGGCAGATCGTCGGCAAGGCGTGGATGGTGCTGTTGTCGATTCCATTTGTCGCGTGGCTGCGCCGCCGCGACGCGCGGCTTGGCATGGTGCCGGCATGATGCTGTTTTGAAAGGCGAGGCGAACGATGAGCGATCCGGTTTTCGATATTCTGCGCAAGGTGACGACCGCGACCGTGACCACTATGCTGTTGAAGAAGGGCATTCGGCGTTGCTGGATGAACGGTGCGAAGCCGCTCGTTCCCGGCGGCGACCGCTTGGTCGGCCCGGCATTCACGCTGCGCTTCGTTCCGGTACGCGAGGATTTGGCCACGCCGGAGAGTTGGGCCAGCCCGATCTCAACCCGCGCCGCGATTGAAGCCATGCCGGAGGGCGTCATTGCCGTCGCCGACGCCATGGGCGTGGCGGGCGCTGGTATCTTCGGCGACATTCTTTGCGCCCGGATGAATAAGCGCAATGTCACGGCGCTGGTCACCGACGGAGTCATGCGCGATCTGTCGGGTGTGCTGGCCAGCAAGCTGCCGGTGTGGTGCGCTGGCGTTGCGGCTCCGGCCTCCGTCAATGGCTTGACGTTTGTCGGCTGGCAGGAGCCGATTGCCTGCGGCGGCTGCGCGATTTTTCCCGATGACGTGATCGTCGTCGACGACGACGGCGCGGTCGTCATCCCGAAGGCGCTGGTTGAATTCGTCGCCCACGAGGGCGCGGAGCACGAGCTGTACGAGAGCTGGGTGTTCACCGAGGTGGAAAAGGGCGTCAAGCTTCCGGGTCTGTATCCGCCGAACGACGAGGCCAAAGCCCGCTATGCGGCGTGGCGCCAATCGCGCGAATAGATGCCAACCCGGCCGCGGTCTTGCGGGCCGGCGCGCGACATGGGGCGTGAATGTTCTTCGTTCTCTCCAAGACACTCGGCTTTTTCGCGCTGCCGTCGAATGTGCTGATGGCGATTGGACTTCTTGGTCTGATCCTGTTGTGCACACGATTTCAGAGGCTCGCCAGTTGGCTCGTGGTCACGAGCCTTGTTCTGCTCGCCTTTGCCGGATATTCGCCGCTCGGCAACGTTTTGATCCTGCCGCTCGAGCAGCGTTTTCCGCCTTGGAATCCGGCGCAAGGTCCGCCGGACGGAATTGTCGTATTGGGCGGCGCGATTGAGCCGGATATATCAGTAGCGCGTGACGCGGTTGCGCTCGACGATTCCGCCGAGCGGATCACGGCGACCGTCGAGCTCGCGCGGCGTTATCCCAATGCGCGTATCATTTTTTCCGGCGGGACCGGCTCGCTTCATTTCAATGCTCAGACCGAGGCGCCAATCGCGGTGAAGGAGCTGGAAGCGCTTGGAGTGTCGCACGATCGCGTTACGGCCGAAGAGCAGTCGCGCAACACCGTCGAGAATGCGGTGTTCTCGCGGCTCGTCGCCCAGCCTAAGCCGGGTGAGCGCTGGCTCTTGGTCACTTCGGCCTTTCACATGCCGCGCGCCATCGCCGCTTTTCGTGCTGCGGGGTTTCCAGTCGAGGCTTATCCGGTGGATTGGCGCACCCGCGGGCCAATTGATGCGACGCGGCCGTTTGCTGCCCTGACCGGCGGTCTGGCAATGACCGACCTTGCCGTGCACGAATGGGCCGGTCTTCTTGTCTACCGGCTGACCGGCCGCACGACGGAATTATTTCCGGCGCCATAGGTCGAAACCTTCCGTTTACCAATCCTTTATGGCTGCGGCCGGATAGTTGCTCCCAGGCTCCGTCCTTGGGGAAGGACTCGCATGACGTCCACAGATATGCCTGCGGCGCTAGCCGATCGACCGGCCGCTGCCGAGACGCAACCCGGGTCGAACGAATGGACCGAGACGGTTCTCACACTGCTGTTCACCGCCTCGGCAATCCTCTTTGTCTCGTTTCTTGCCGTGGTGACCGGCCTGGTCTGATCGACGGCGGCGCCCGAATGCTGCGCGCACAGCGTTGCTGACGCGTTTGCCGGAACCTGGATTTCGCGCACCCAAAATCCAGTCTACAAAGCCGTATGGCTTTGCGTCTGATCATCGGCAACAAGAATTACTCATCATGGTCGTTGCGGCCCTGGCTGGCAATGAAGGTCGGCGGGATCGCCTTTGACGAGACTGTCGTCTCGCTTGAGGCAAAGGACTTCAAACAGCAGGTGACGGCAGTCAGCCGGGCGGGGCGGGTGCCAGTGCTAATCGACGGCGACGTACGGGTCTGGGAATCACTGGCGATCCTCGAATATCTGGCTGAGAAATTTCCGTCAGCCGGCCTGTGGCCGGCGGACGCAGACGCACGGGCCTGGGCGCGCGCCGTCGCGTCGGAAATGCATGCCGGCTTTTTGCCGCTGCGACGGCATCTGCCGATGAACGTCGCGCGTCCGGTCAAGCGGCGTGCACTCGATGACGGTGCAGCGGCGGACGTCGGGCGCATCGATACCATCTGGAGCGAGTGCCGCGCGGCATTCGGGGGGCCATTTTTGTTTGGCCGCTTCGGTGCGGCGGACGCCATGTACGCGCCGGTGGTGTGGCGATTCCATACCTATGCGGTCGAGCCGAGCGCCGCCGCGCGTTCCTACATGGCGGCGGTCATGGCGTTGCCGGCCTGGAGCGAGTGGCGCGATGCGGCGCGCCGCGAACCGTGGGTATTGCCGCACGACGAAGTCGATTGGCCGGACGTGCTCCGCGAGTGATCCCACTCACTTAAGCCGCCGCTCAAGCTCCTCTAGCAACGGCCGCTGATAGGCGACGATCTTCACTGCGGCGGCGGGGAGTGAGAAATAGGCGACGCGGTCGATTTCCGGGAAGCGTTTGCGGCGGCCCGATTTGGGCGGCCACTCGATCTCAAATTCGTTGCTGACGAATTGGCCGAGATCGAAATCCGCCTCGACGGCAAAGGCATGGACGATTTTCCCGCTCTTTTGGTTAACCGCAGCGAGCGCGCTCAAAACGCCGGCAACGCTCAGATTGGCCTCTTCGCGAAATTCGCGGCGCGCCGTGGAGGCGAGATCGTCGCCAGGCTCGACCAGACCTTTCGGTATGGTCCAGGCGCCGTCGTCTTTTTTGGCCCAGAACGGTCCGCCCGGATGCGCCAGCAGCACCTCCAAGCCCGCTTTGCGGCGAAATGCCAGAACTCCGGCGCTGATGTCTTTGCTGCGGCCCATCCGCGCAGGTCCTGCTATAAGTGCGGCTCTCTACCGCAGTCCTTGCTAAATAACCAATTCGCTGCATGATTTTGTCACTATTGGGCCGACAATGCCCGCTGCTCGCGCGCGCTATTTGAGGCGTGTTGCGAGAAGGGATACACCGACCCCATTGCCTGCACGGGAGCCAATGCCATGCGATTTCGTTTTGTCGCCGCTCATGCGGCTTTTCTCGCCGCGTTCCTGGCCGCTATCGCGGCCGCGCCTGCCGTCAAGGCCGACGACGCGCCCAAAGACGTCAAGGGCCTTTATCTGATGAGCGACTACCCGGCGGTCACGGTGCGCCCCGGCGAAACCTCGACGATCGATCTGCGATTGCAAAATTATGACATGGTGCCGGAGCGCCTGACGCTATCGGTGTCCGGAGTGCCGAGCGGCTGGACGGCGACGCTATTGGGCGGCGGCCAACCGGTGGCGGCCGCAATGCCGGCCACGAATTCCAGCGTATCGCTGTCGCTACGGTTGGATGTGCCGAAGGGCGCCCCGATCGGCACGCAAACGCTCACCGTGGCCGCTACGGGAAGCTCGACGAATTTGCAGTTGCCGCTCGCGGTGACGCTCGCCAAGGATTTGCCGGCCAAACTTTCGGTTACGCCGCAGTTGCCTGAACTGCGCGGCACCTCAAGCTCAAGCTTCGAGTATCAGCTCAACATCAAGAACGACAGCGGCAAGAAGCTGACGGTCAGCCTGTCGGCGCAGGCACCGAAGAATTTCGATACCTCCTTCACAGAGCAATACGGCACTCAGGAACTTAACGCGGTGCCGATCGACGCCGGCCAGACCAAGGACGTGAAGCTCAAGGTCACGCCCCCAAATACCGCCTCGGCCGGCGACTACAAAGTCAGCGCGCGCGTCGCCGCGGAAGATGCCTCGGCGACAACCGATCTCGGCCTCAACATCACCGGTCAGCCGAGGCTCGACGTATCGGGCCGCGAGGGACTGGTGTCGACGCGCGCTTCCGCCGGGCAACAGAGTTCGATGCCGGTGGTGATCACCAATACCGGCACCGCACCGGCCGAGGACGTCGAACTGTCGGGTTCCGCGCCGAGCGGCTGGAAAGTCACGTTCGATCCCAAGACGATCGAGCGCATCGCGCCGAACGACAACAAGGAAGTCCAGGCCCTGATCACGCCGACCGACAAGGCCATCGCCGGGGACTACATCACGACCATCCGCGCCGCCGCGCGCGGCGAATCCGCATCGACGAACTTTCGGGTCACGGTGACGACCTCCACGCTGTGGGGGATCGCCGGCGTCGGCATCATCGGCGTCGCGCTCTTGGTCATGGTCGGCGCGGTTGCAAGGTTCGGCCGCCGATGAACCCGGATACCGTCATCGAGGCAAAAGGCCTCACCAAGACTTACGGCTCCGCCGTTGCCGTCGATCACGTCTCATTTTCCGTGGGCCGCGGGGAAATCTTCGGCCTACTCGGGCCTAACGGCGCCGGCAAGACGACGACGATTTTGATGCTGCTCGGACTGACCGACATCTCGGCGGGCGAGGTGAACGTGCTCGGTTTCAATCCGGCGCGCGAGCCGCTTTCGGTGAAACGGCGCGTCGGCTATTTGCCAGACACCGTCGGCTTCTACGACAATCTCAGCGCCGCCGATAATCTGCGCTACACCGCACGGCTGATCGGTTTTCGCTTCGCCGAGCGCGAGAAACGCATTGCCGAGGCGATAGATCGTGTCGGGCTGGCCGAGTTCGCGGAAAAACGCGTCGGTACTTTCTCACGCGGCATGCGGCAGCGGCTTGGCCTGGCGGAAATCCTGATGAAGGGCGCGCAGATCGCAATCCTCGACGAGCCGACATCGGGTCTCGATCCGCACGCCACGACCGAACTTCTCGGCATCATCCGTGCCTTCAAGGCCGAAGGTGTATCGGTGCTCTTGTCGTCGCATCTGCTCGAGCGGGTGCAAAGCGTGTGCGATCGGGTGGCGCTGTTTTCCTCGGGACACATCGCACTGATGGGTTCGGTCCCCGATCTGGGCCGCGAGGTGCTCGGCGGCGGCTACGTCGTGGACATCGAAGCCGACGGAGCCGGGCTTGCCGAGCGGCTGGTGCTCATTCCGGGCGTGAGCGGCGTAGAGAAAACCGGCATCGGCAAGCTTCGCCTGCATGCCGACCGCGACGTCCGTCCCGAGGCCGCTGCTGAAGTGGTGGCGATGCACGGTCGCTTGAAATTCCTCGGCGTTCAGGAGCCAAGCCTCGAGGCGATTTACACGCGATACTTCGAATCGCGGCCCGAGGAGGCCATGAAGGAAGGGGCGCGCCATGCAGCGTGAAGGGTCTGCCTTTTCCGGCCTCAGCGTGGTGGTGCTCAAGGAATTGTCCGACCACCTGACCTCGGTGCGCATGCGCGTGCTGGAATGGCTGGTGGTGCTGATCGCGGTTGCCGCGCTTTACGCTGCCATCCAGCAGATCAAGGACACCACCGCGGAGGATCCGTTCCTGTTCCTGCGCCTGTTCACGACCTCGCGTGATCCGCTGCCGTCGTTCGTGTCGTTCTTGTCGTTTTTGGTGCCGCTGATGGCGATCGGTCTCGGCTTTGACGCCGTCAACGGCGAGCACAATCGGCGTACGCTGTCGCGCATTCTGTCGCAACCGATCTACCGCGACGCGCTGCTGTTCGGCAAATTCCTGGCAGGGCTGATAACGCTGTCCATCAGCCTGATCACGCTGTGGCTTCTGGTGATCGGCCTTGGCCTCCTTATGATCGGCATACCGCCGGGCGGCGAAGAGATCGCGCGCAGCTTCGTGTTTTTGCTGGTCACCATCGTCTATGCCGGCGTATGGCTGGCGCTGGCGATGTTGTTTTCGATCCTGTTCCGGTCCGCCGCGACCGCGGCATTGGTGACGCTGGGCCTGTGGCTTTTAATGACTTTCATCTGGCCGGTGCTGGCCGGCGCATTCGCTCAAATCTTCATGCCGCCAGACCCGCGCTATATGGCACTCGGCCTGCAGACGCCGGCCACGGCGGAGCTTGAGCAGATACTGGCGCGGCTGTCGCCATCGACGCTCTATGCCGAGGTCGTGGTGGCGCTGCTTGATCCGACCACGCGCGCGCTCGGACCGATTTATCTCAGTCAGCTTCAGGGCGCCGTGCTCGGCGCACCGCTGCCGCTCGGTGCCAGTGTGCTGATCGCTTGGCCACAGATTGTCGGCATGGTCGCGACCGCAATCGTTCTGTTCGTTATTGGCTACGTGATCTTCCAGCGTCAGGAAGTCCGGGCGTGATGACATAGCAAGGGCGGCCTGATGCCGCCGCCCTTGCCGGTTATGCCGATTATCGGATGTCGTCTGTCTAGACCTCGAGCACCGCGACGATTCGCATGTCGCGCGGATTGACGATGACCACCTGGTCTGCAACGACGAAGTAAAGGTAGCCGTGCCACCGCGGGTCGATCCGCGCCAGCGTCTCGGGCACCCGGACTACGTGGACGCGATCCCGCGGCACGAGCGTGCCGACGGTCACGTCGAAATCGACATGGCCGACCCGGGGCGCGCCGCGGGCATCGATCACGCTATCGCGGAGGTGGGTCCGCTGACCAGAGGTCAGCTTGACGTGACTGCCCTGCATCGGAAGTGACGTGTTGCCTTGCAGGCCCTTGAGCTCATCCTTCCGCTTGCTTCTTTCGCTGGTGCGGGTGTGCTCGCGTTCTGAGCGGGTATTGGCGCCCATACGCTCATGGCCGTTTTTCTCGGCTGTGCCGATGCGTTCGCCTGACTTGTTCTCGGTCTTGCTCTCGGTCTTGGCGGTTTGCTTGGTATTTTCCTTGGTATTTTGCTTGGCATTTTCGCCGAGGCGCTGCTTCGATTCATTGTTCTGCGCCGATTTGGCGTTCTCACCCTTGTTCTGCCCGATCTGTGCGCTCCGGTTCTCGGATTTCGCGTTGTCGGCGCCCTTCTGCGCCATCGACGGCGTGGTCTTCGCGCCCGGCGCTGCCGCGCTGCCGCTCGGTGAGCCGGTCTGGGCGTGCTGTTCCATCCCAGTGGCAGCGCGTTGCTTGCCGGATGGCGCCTGCGCAGCGCCTTGCGCGCTCACGCCTGCGCCAGCTTTTGTCTGACCTTGCGGGCTCTGTTGCGCTGCGGCGATGCCGCCGCCCGCCAATAATGCAAGCGCCGCGACGCTTGCCAGCAATGTATTGTGTTTCCGTCTCATCAGGTTTTTCCTCTCCGGATTTTTGATGACTGCATGCGTTCCTGGGCCGACGGCCCTATACGGACGTGCGTGCTCATTGGCGAACGCGCGCCGAAGAGGAAAGCTTCCTTGATTATTTGCCACTGTGATATTTTGTTGGCGCGACGTCGGCTCTTTAAGTTGGTTTCTGAATTTTCGTTCAGATCGGCACGTGATTAAGTTCGGGATTAAGGGGTGAGGAAGCGGTGGCGACGATTACATCCAGTGTCGATTGCGAATCGAAAGAGTTTCGCTTTAATCAGGAGGCGATGCGCGCGCTGATCACGGAACTTGAGGCGCGCCGCGGCAAAGCCGCGCAGGGTGGACCGGCACGGGCGCGCGAGCGCCATTTGGCCCGCGGCAAATTATTGCCGCGCGAGCGGGTGATGACGCTGATCGATCCCGGCGCGCCGTTCCTCGAATTGTCGCCGCTCGCCGCCAATGGGATGTATGACGACGACATTCATGGCGCCGGGCTCATCACCGGCGTCGGCCGCGTCTCGGGCCGCGAATGCGTCATCGTTTGCAACGATTCGACCATCAAAGGCGGCACCTATTATCCGATGACGGTGAAGAAGCATCTACGCGCGCAGGAGATTGCGCGCGAGAATCGGTTGCCCTGCGTTTATCTGGTCGATTCCGGAGGCGCCAACCTGCCGCATCAGACCGAGGTGTTTCCCGACCGCGAGCATTTCGGCCGAATCTTCTATAATCAGGCGACGCTGTCGGCGGCCGGCATCGCGCAGGTCGCGGTGGTGATGGGCTCCTGCACCGCGGGCGGCGCCTATGTGCCGGCGATGTCGGATGAGACCATCATCGTGCGCAGCCAGGGCACCATCTTTCTTGGCGGGCCGCCGCTCGTGAAAGCGGCGACCGGCGAGGTGGTCAGCGCCGAGGAACTCGGCGGCGCCGAGGTGCATACCCGGAAATCCGGCGTCGCCGACTATCTGGCCGAAAACGACCGTCATGCCTTGGCGCTGTGCCGCGATATTGTGGCGTCGCTCAACACCAAAAAGACCGTCGACATTCCGCTCGCCAAGCCGGCCGAGCCGAATTACGCCGCCGACGAGCTCGATGGCATCGTGCCGGCCGATCTGAAAAAGCAGTATGACGTGCGCGACGTGATTGCGCGGCTGGTCGATGCCTCTGCCTTCGACGAGTTCAAGGCGCTCTACGGCACGACGCTCGTCACCGGCTTCGCCCACATCCACGGCATCCCGGTCGGTATTCTCGGCAACAACGGCATTCTGTTTTCCGAGAGCGCGCTGAAGGCGGCGCATTTCATCGAACTGTGCTGTCAGCGCCGCGTGCCGCTCCTCTTCCTGCAGAACATTTCCGGCTTCATGGTCGGCCGCGACTACGAGGCCGGCGGCATCGCGAAAGATGGGGCGAAGATGGTCGCGGCGGTCGCCTGCGCACAGGTGCCGAAGATCACCGTTGTCATCGGCGGTTCCTACGGCGCCGGCAATTACGGCATGTGCGGCCGCGCCTATGGCCCGCGCTTTCTGTTCACCTGGCCGAATGCCCGCATCTCGGTGATGGGTGGCGAGCAGGCCGCGAGCGTGCTCGCCACAGTGCGGCGCGACAATATCGAGGCCGAGGGCAAGACCTGGTCCGAGGTCGAGGAAGAAGAATTCAAGCAGCCGATCCGCGAGCAATACGAGGCCGAAGGCAATCCCTATTACGCGACCGCGCGGCTGTGGGATGACGGCATCATCACGCCCGCTGAGACGCGCCGCGTGCTGGCGCTGTGCTTCTCGGTGGCGCTCAATGCGCCGATCCCGGAGACGAAATTCGGCGTGTTTAGGATGTAAGTATCAAGCCGCTCTTGGTCTGATTGACTTAAGCTTGTCGCCAATCGTGCGCTTGCGCTCCATCAGCTCATAGTCGGTCTGCAGGCCGATAAAAAATCCTTCCGACATGTTGAAATAGCGAGCGAGGCGCAGGTCGGTATCTGCAGTGATGGCGCGCTTTCCGTGCACGATCTCGTTGATACGCCGTGGCGGTACACCAAGGGCCCGCGCCAGTGCGGTTTGCGACAGCTCCATCGGCTTGAGGAATTCCTCTGCCAGGATTTCGCCGGGATGCGGATTCGGAAGAAGTTCAGTGGTAGTCAACGATTTCGACTTGGTGCGCATGGCCTTCTCTCCAGATGAAGCAAATCCGCCACTGGTCGTTGACACGGATTGAATGCTGTCCCTGTCGTTCGCCCCGTAAGACTTCGAGCCGGTTACCTGGTGGCACACGAAGGTCATCCAGGCGTTTCGCGTTGTTGACGAGGCGCAGCTTTCGCAGGGCGACTGACTGGATGTCCGACGGAAGCTTGCGGCTGCGTCGTCCTTCCCAGATCGTTGCCGTTTCGGTATCGCAAAAGCTTACGATCATCGTGAACGAATATAACGCAGAACGTTATGCGTTACAACGGAGATTATCCATGTCCAAAACCATCGAGCACGTGCACTGGCCTGACGCGCCGGACCTCTGGATGCCTTATGCGCCGGCGATCAAGGTCAAAGGCGGTACGACGGTCTATCTTGCCGGCGTCACCGCGGCGCCGGTCTATCACCATCATCCGCATCGTCCGGAGGAGTTCGACGCCATGCCGCGCGACATGGCGGGGCAGGCGAGGGCGGCGCTGGAGAATCTCAAGCGGGGGCTCGAAGCTGTCGGTGCGACTTTCACCGATATCGTCACCGCCGATCGTTTTGTCACTGACTTGACCGATCAGGATGCGCTCAACCGCATCTGGGGCGAATATTTCGGTGACGCCAAGCCGACGACCACGACGGTGCAGGTCGTGCGCCTCGCCACCGATCCGCGCTGCCTGGTCGAAATCAACGCCATTGCGGTGATCGATTGACGATCGCCGGCTGAACCGCCACATCAAGGCGGCCTAAGGTATTAGGGCCATTACGATTGCGGAGGAGCCAATGCCCGAAACGTCTTATAAAACTGCACTGATCGCCGGCGTCGGCTCGGGGCTCTCCTCTTCGCTGGCGCGGGTGTTTGCCAAGGCCGGATTGAAGGTCGCGCTCGCCGCGCGCCGCGTCGACAATCTGGCGCCGCTCGCTCAGGAGACCGGCGCCAAAACCTATAGCTGCGATGCGACAAGCCGCGCCGACCTCGCCAACCTATTCGCCGATGTCGAAGCGGCGCTCGGATCGCCCGACGTCGTGGTTTACAACGCCAGCTACCGCACTCGCGGACCGTTCGTGGAACTCGATCCCGACGAGGTCGCCAAGTCGCTGAACGTTTCCGCTTATGCCGGCTTTCTGGTGGCGCAGGAAGCGGCAAAGCGCATGCTGCCCAAACGTCATGGCGCGATTTTCTTCACCGGCGCTTCGGCGAGCGTGAAGGGCTATGCCCAGTCGGCGCCGTTTGCGATGGGTAAGTTTGCGCTGCGCGGTCTGGCGCAAAGCATGGCCCGCGAACTCTCGCCGCATGGCATTCACATCGGCCATGTGGTCATCGATGGCGGCATCAAGAGCGACCGGCGGCCCAATCCGCCGGACAAGCCGGACAGCATGCTCGATCCCGACGCCATCGCCCAGAGCTATCTGCATCTGTTGCAGCAGCCGCGCAGCGCCTGGGCCTGGGAGATCGAGTTGCGGCCTTGGGTCGAGAAATTCTAGAGCGCCGAGAATCCGGTAGCCATGATGCCGAAAACCCTCGCCAGAGCTGTTGCCAAGACGGCCGTCAAAACCGTTTTGTTCCTGATCGCAATCACTGCTGTTGCGACCCGCGCCAGCGCGCAATATCGCCACCACATCGAGCGGCGCGAACCGAGACAAGTCGAGCGCCCGGCGCCGGCTGTTCCGCTCGACAAGCGCGATCGCGTCGTGGCTGCCTCGTCTCCGTTCGCCGGGCGGCCGTATTGGCTGGCGCTGGCGCAATGCGGCGGCATCTTTTTCAAGCTCAGTGAGCTTTACACCGAGGTCGCGGTGCACGCGCGTGTGGTCAAGCCGGATCCTAAGCTCAACACCGAATATACCAAGAAACTCAATGACGCGATCAACGTAGCGACCAGCTTTTACGACGCCGCGAACCAGTTTCTGATGACGGATCGCAATATCGAGCGCGACGACGCCATCCTCACCTACGATGGACCGGCGCGCGCGGCAGGCGATCGGGCCAAGACTATCGACGACGCGCTCGCCGCGGCGCGGTCGTGTCCCGCGCTCTACGCTGCCTGCCAAGTGGCACATCCCAAGGAATGCAACGAGTCGCTGACGCCAGGCAGCTAGCCGGAATGGGGTAGCCGGTTCTGATGAGGGAGCACACCATGAACGCCGTCGTCGCCTTGTTGGCCGCAGCATCGATGCTCGCGTTCGCCGGGACCGCCGGCGCGCAAGACAATGCCCAGCCCTCGGCGGCGCCGCAGGAAGAACCCTATCAGCCAAGCCTCTCCGACATCATGGCGCATCAGCAAGAGCGCCACACAAAACTATGGTTTGCCGGTCATACCGGTAACTGGCCGCTCGCCAATTACGAGATCGGAGAATTGGACGACGGTTTCGACGATGTCGGCAAAATGCTCGGCGGCGACATTGTGAAACAGCATGTCGGCACGGCGCTCGATGCGCTGCAGAAGGCGGTCGACGCCAAGGACAGCGCGGCATTTGCCGCGGCCTACGACCAGCTGAGCGCCGGATGCAATGCCTGCCATCACACGCTCGATCACGCTTTCATCGTGATCGCACGTCCGACCGTGCTGCCGTACAGCGACCAGGTATTTTCGCCGCCGAAGTGACCCGCGTTTACTGCAGCATTCTGTAAACGCGCTCATCGTAAGGCGCGCCGGCAAACGGCAAAAGCTTCTCGCGAAAGCTGCGCGTGTGCGCGGCCATGGCATGCGCATCGAGCGCCGTCGTGCTGCTCCAGGCTTCAAGCACGGTGTAGTGATTGCCCCGGTTGGCCTGCACCAGGACTTGATAGGCGATGTTGCCGGTATCCTTGGCGGTATCGATGCTCATGGCCTTCAGCGCCGCCAGGCAAGCGTCTTTGCCGGGAGGTATGACGTCGACGTGCGTAACCACGTAGATTGCGCCGGTCCGGGTCGGAGTATCTGCCGGCGTCATAGAGAGCGGATCGAGGAAGCGTTCGTCGTCGGGCGCATCCTCGATTGACTTGAGCTTGGGGCGAAATTGCGCGGTGGCTGCGGCTTGATCGTGGGCGTCGCGAGCCGCTTTGTCTTTCCAGATTTGGACGATCGCGAAGCGGTTCGGCCGGGCGATTTCGTGCAACACGTCGAATCGCAGATTGCCGGCTTCCCTGCCGCTCGCCTCACGATAATGTTTCAGCAGCGCAGCGCCACCGGCGATTTCGTCCGGCATAAGCTCCACATAAGTGAGGCTGTAGACGGCGCTATCTTGAGCGCGGGCGGGGCTCGCGACAGCTGCCGCGAGAACAGTCAGCCAAACTAAAAGCTGAAAAAGTGAGCGCATCAACGTCCGATCCTTCCGATGCGTTTTTGCCGGGATGGTAGCGGCACAATTTCGCATGCGTCAACGCGTATCGGTGAGAGTTGCACGGCGGGTGCCTGGATCGGACACATTCGTTGCCCATATTGGCGAAGAGGAGCGGGGGCCTATTGGAGGCCGAACCATGACCTATAGAGTCTATTCCGGTCCGCGCGGATCGCAGTCCATCTCGCCATTGGACAAGGACAAGCATCTGTTCAAGGAATTCGGTTCGCTGGACGAGGCGATGAGCTGGGCGCGCCATATCAACAACGGCGGTCGCGTGGCCTTGCTGATCGAGGGCGATGACGGCACGCGCCGCACCAAGCAACAGATCGTGACTGCGTTGAAGAGTCCTGATTCGGGGCCGTCTGTAGAACACGCAGCGTAGCACTATTATGCGATTTTGACGACGACGTTGCCGAGGACCTTGCCTTGTTCGACCGCTTCATGCGCGGCAGCCGTTTCGGCTAGCGGGAAAACCGCGCCGATATCGGTGATGAGTTTGCCGGTCGCCAGCGCGCGCTCGATGCCGGTAAGCGCTGCGGTACGCTCGGCCGCGTCGAGTTCGTACACATAGATGAACTTCAGCGCGATGGCATTGCGCAACAAGAAGAACAGCGGAACTTCTGCTTCCATCGCGCCTGTCCCATAGACGACGACCGTTCCGCGCGGCCGCAAGACCTGGGGGATGAGGTTTGCATTCGCGGCTATGTCGAGTTCGATGATGCCGTCGACTCCCTTTTTCCCGGTTATCGCCATGGCCTGCTCGCCGACACTATCGCGCTTATAGTCGATGGTGTGGTCGGCGCCCGCCGCCAGTGCCGCCTTGGCCTTTTCCGGCGAACTGACGGTGGCGATGACGCTTGCGCCAGCGACCTTGGCGAATTGCACCGCATAGTGCCCGACCGCACCCGCACCCCCGGCGATGAGCAATGTCATGCCGGGCGCGGCGCGGGCGACGGCAACGGCGTGAAATGCCGTCATTGCGGGGATGCCGAGACACGCGCCGACATCGAAGCCGACATTGGCGGGTAGGCGAACTGCTTGCTCGGAGGGCAATGCGATGTACTCCGCGCAGGTGCCGAAGGCCCGCAGCCACTGCGCGTTCCACAGCCAAACCCGCTCGCCCAGCCGGGCGGCCGGAACCCCTTCGCCGACCATGTCGATTTCGCCGGCGCCGTCGCTGTGGGGAATGACTTGAGGATAGGCGATCTTGCGGGTCGAACCGGCACGGGCCTTGACGTCCGAGGGATTGACTCCAGAGGCGACAAGCTTGACCCGGACTTCGCCAGGACCGGGCTGCGGCGTGTCGACTTCGCCGATCTTAAGCACCTCACGGGCGTATCCGTTAAGCTCATAGAACGCGGCGCGCATTTTGCTTCCCTCCGTGTTACTTATCGTCGTTGTTTCTCGTACTTTGGCCGGATGGCAATCGGGCGCCAAGCGTGCGGAAGCGGCTTCAGGGGTCACTTGCTATCGTAGGAAGCCCCGATAACGCCATGATGCTGCGCTAATTTTCGCCTCCTCGACAGAGTCGGGTGGAACCGGCTTTATCCTTGTATTATCGGGCAATACCGCCATACTGCGCGAAATGTGCTTTGGTGGCACGGGGTGGGTTCTTGGAACAGCAGCAAAACATCGTCGCAACCGCATTGGCGGCAAGCCCATGCAACGTGCTCATGATCTATCCGCGCTTTATGGCGGATTCGTTCTGGAATTTCTCGGAGGCCTGCGAGCTGGTGGGGGCCAAATATCCGGCGATCCCGCTCGGCCTGATCACGGTTGCGGCGTTGCTGCCGAAATCCTGGAACGTGCGGCTGGTCAACCGCAACACTGAGGAACTTGCCGACAGCGATCTCGACTGGGCCGATATGGTGATGACCGGCGGCATGCTGTTCCAGCAATCGGATACGCTGGAGCTCATCGACATGTGCCGCGCCCGCGGGCTCCCGGTGGTGATCGGTGGTCCCGACGCCACTTCAAGTCCGCACCGTTACGAAAGCGCGAATTTCCGTGTTCTCGGCGAAGTCGAGGACATCATCGGCCAATTCATCGCCGATTGGGAGCAGGGTGTCCGCGAGGGAACCTACATCGCGCCGAAGTTCCAAGTTGACGTCACCAAGACGCCGGTGCCGCGCTTCGACCTCCTGAAATTCGAGCAATATCTCTACATCGGCGTGCAGTTTTCGCGAGGCTGTCCGTTCACCTGCGAGTTCTGCGACATCATCGAGCTTTACGGCAGGTCGCCGCGCACCAAGACGCATGAGCAGATGCTGGCCGAGCTCGAAGCGCTTTATCGTTCCGGCTATCGCGGCCACGTCGATTTTGTCGACGATAATCTCATCGGCAATAAGAAAGCGATCAAGGCGTTTCTGCCGGTGCTCGAAAAATGGATCGAGCAGTACGATTATCCGTTCGAATTCACAACCGAGGCCTCGCTCAATCTCGCCGACGACGGCGATCTCCTCGCGATGCTCAAGCGCTCGAACTTTTTCGCGATTTTCGTCGGCATCGAAAGCCCCGATACCGAAACGCTGATCGCGATGCGTAAGAAGCAGAATACGCGCCGCAGCATTCCCGAAAGCGTGCACAAGATTTATCACGCTGGGATGTTCGTTACGGCTGGCTTCATTGTCGGCTTCGATACCGAGCGTGGCTCGGTCGCCGAACCGATGATCGAGCTGATCGAGGAATCTGCGATTCCGATCGCTATGGTCGGCTTGCTCTACGCACTGCCGAATACGCAGCTCACGCGCCGGCTGGCGCGCGAAGGCCGTTTGCATGTCGACCATGACTCCGCGCCTGCCAGCAAGGGCGATCAGTGTACCGCCGGCGTCAATTACGAAACCAAACGCTCGCGCCTGGAAATCCTGCGCGATTATCGCCGGATCCTCGAGCGGATTTACGATCCCGACGCATTCTGTGGCCGACTTGAGCGGCTAGCCGCCATGCTCGACTGCTCGGACCGGCGCAAGGAACTGCCGGAAGGCGATATCAGGCGGCGGCTGTCCACTATCAACATGGTCCACGAACTGCTGTCGCGCCTGCCGGAAGGCCGCGAGCGGTTCTGGAAGGCATTCACGACTTGCATGTCGAAGAACCCGCAATCGGTTCGCGCCATTGTCACGTTGATGGCGTTCTACCTCCATGTCGGGCCCTATTCGCGCTACGTCATGAAGCAGATCGATCGGCAGATCGAAGATCTCGAAGCCGGCCGTTTCGTCGCGCCCAAATTATTGCCGGCAGTTGCCGTACCCGAGCCGACTGCACCGGTGGCGGTTGCCGTCAACGCTTAGAGTTCTATCGACGCGATTACCGACAGGTCGGGCACAACCCGCATTGGCGGCAGCTCAGCGTATTCGTCGGGCATCTTTGCGCGATTGACCCAAAGCGGGCGAAAGCCGAAGGCGGCAGCCCCCATCACGTCCCAGCGGTTGGACGACACAAATAAAACCTGGTCCGGCGGTACCGCGAAGCGCTCTGTGACGAGCGCATAGACCTCCGGCCGCGGCTTATACATGCGCACAGCATCGACCGAGAGCAGAGCATCGAACAACGTCGCCATGCCCGATGCTTCGACCGCGGATTTGACCATGCTTGGCGAGCCGTTGGTGAGAATCGCCGTCTGGGCTCCACGCGCCTTCAGGGCGGCCAGCGCCGAGCGCGCATCGGCAAATGCGTCAAGTTCAAGGTAAGCGCCGAGAAGCTTTGGCCGCAACGCACGGTCGACCGATGGTACCCGCGCCAAGGCGTAATCGAGCGCCCGCTCGGTGAGCGCCCAAAAATCGGCGTAACGGCCGGAGAGCGTCAGGGTCCAGCTATATTCAAGCTGTTTCTGTCGCCAGAGCTCGGAGAAACGCTCGGCCTCAGGGCCGGCCGCGGCGCGATGGCGGGCGATGGCCGCGTGCACGTCGAAAATCGTGCCGTAGGCGTCGAAAACAAAGGTCGGCAAGGCAGTGTTAATCATCGGCCAATCTCCGTCCGGTAGGCACATTTGAGGGGCACGTCGGATGGCCCTTGTTCTCTAAGTCGCCTTTTATGTCGAACATAGGTGCAATGCCCAATTGGGATGGCAGGTCGCCGCACAGACGGTTATGACCGCCCCACATAGACGCCGTGCACACATCCTGCACGGCCGAAGGAAGGTTTTCTAGTGACTGAAGCTGTCATCGGCCGGCGGCAAGCCGGCACGACCGTCGTTACGATTCTGAGTGCGATCACCTTTTGTCATTTCCTCAATGACATGGCGTCATCGCTGTTGCCGGCCATCTATCCAATGCTCAAGAGCAGCTTCGATCTGAGCTTCGCCCAGATCGGCGTCATCACGCTGGCATATCAGGGCATCGCATCGCTCTTACAGCCAGTCGTGGGACTCTATACGGACCACCGGCCGCAGCCTTATTCACTGCCATTCGGCATGGGATGCACCCTGGTCGGACTGACTACGCTCGCTTATGCGACGAACTTTCCTCTGGTGCTCGCGGGCGCGGCGCTCCTCGGTCTCGGCTCGGCGATCTTTCATCCGGAATCCTCGCGCATGGCGCGCCTTGCCTCGGGCGGCGCTCACGGCTTCGCGCAGTCGCTGTTTCAGGTCGGCGGCAATTTCGGCAACTCGACCGCTCCGCTTCTGGCGGCATTCGTCATCCTGCCGCACGGCCAGAGCAGCATTGCCTGGTTTGCTTTTGCGGCGCTTCTCGGCATTGTCGTCCTGACGATCGTCGGGCGCTGGTTCAAGGCTGCCGGCCACGGCAGGCGGCGAGCGGAGGGTCATTCCGCGGCCGCTCCCGGTCTGCCCGCCGCGCAGGTTCGCCGCGCCATCGTCGTTCTGATCGCGCTGATCTTCTCGAAGTTCTTCTACCTTTCGAGCATCACCAGCTATTACATCTTCTACCTGATGCATCAGTTTCAACTGCCGACCGAAGAGGCGCAGCTCTGCTTGTTCCTTTTCCTGGCGTCGGCAGCGGTGGGCACTTTTATGGGCGGTCCGATCGGCGATCGGGTCGGCCGTAAGCGGGTCATTTGGGGCTCGATCCTCGGCGTGCTGCCGTTCACGCTGGCGCTGCCCTATGTTGGCTTGCCCGCGACCATTGCACTGAGCGTGATCATCGGTCTGGTGCTGTCGTCGGCGTTCTCGGCCATTGTCGTCTATGCCCAGGAATTGATGCCCGGCCGTGTCGGCATGGTATCGGGATTGTTTTTCGGCTTGGCGTTCGGCATGGCCGGCATTGGCGCGGCGGTACTCGGTGTGCTCGCCGACTGGACAAGCATCCAATTCGTCTACCGGGTTTGCTCATTCCTGCCGATGATCGGGCTGCTGACCGCCTTTCTTCCGGACGTGCGGCACGATCCCGCGAACGCGTGATCGCTTACTGGTTGACGCTCGGATAGGCGAGCAGCGAGGAGACCGAAAGACCGCGGATATCGTAGACGCGGGCATAGACGACGCCATCACGCACGACCTGGAGAATGACCGGCGCATCGAGCTTGGCGCAATAAAATTCATTGAGCATCATGGCGAAGTCGGCGCCGTTCGGATCCCAGACTGTGGAATATCCCGGGCCTAGCGCTACGTCGACGGCGGGATGCGGTCCGCAGACCGCGACTTTCCATGGCCTTCCCGCCGGCGGCTTCTCGTCGCGCGCCTCCACCCACGCCCGCAGGCGGCGCGAGGCTTGCGTCATCGACAGCCCCCAATAATCGATCATGAAGCGCGGGCGCGCCCCCGCCACCCCGCCGATGAGATGGTTGTAATACGTGTACTGATACGGATGCAGCCGGACCATCTCGATAACCGGCGCGGCGACGCCCGCCATCGCTGCCAGCGCGCCTGCCGCCACCGCAACGATGCCGAAACGCGGCAAGCGCCGTGCGATCCATGCCGCCGCCAGGCCACCGAGCACGGCGAACGGCGGAAATGTGAAGACGAAGTGGCGAATGCCGTTATACATCGCCGGCCGCGCGGCGACGGTTATCAGCATCGGCAGCAATGCGGCAATCAGCACCGCGCATAGCGCGGCGCGGCGGCCAACGGGGATACCCATCTTGGCGCCGCGCAAAACGGCGGCCAGCGCGCCGGCAATACCGAACAAACCCAGGCCCAGCATCAGTTCAGGTGTCTGCAGTACCGTCAGGATTGGAACGTAGCTGCGTGGCATGTCCGGGACGAGATTGATCTGACCGTCGAACAATTCGCGCCACGGCTTTTCGAAGAAGTTGGAAAAATATTCGACGGCGTGAAATGGGTTGAATGGCGACAGCACCGCCCACGGCCACACCAGCCCCATGACCAGATAAGCAAGGATGACGGCGGGGATGAACGGCGCTAGGTATGCGCCAAGCTCGGCGGCCGCGCCGCGTTCATGGCAGCGGACGGCGAGAATATAAAACAGCGGCAGCAGCGCTTCCAGGACGGCAAAGCCGCCAAGCACGCGAGCGCCGATCGCCAGGCCCACGCCCAGGCCGCATAACGCCATGGTCGCCGGGCTGGCGCGCGGGTATTCGTCGAACGCGCGCACGATGCCGAGCAGCGCGACGGCCATATAGGTCGCGAACGGCCCGTCCTTGGCGTTGATGAACATGTGACCGTAATAGAGCGGGCAGGCGGCAAGAAGGACGAGCGTCACGAGGCCCGCAAACGGACCGCCCAGGCGCCTCCCCAGCCGCCAGGCGACGAACAGTCCGACAATGCCGATAAGTGCGCCAACCAGCCGCCGCGTCTCGAACAGACCGAATGGAAGAATCTTCGCTGCCAGCGTGGCGAGAATGTCGTAGCCGCCGCCGTACATGTAAAGATTGACGAAGGACAGCGCGCGCCGATCGGTAAAGCCCGAGCGATAGAGCGCCACCAGAAGCTGGCCGTATTGCGAATGGGTATAGTCGTCCCAACCCAGCCCATAGTCGCGAAAGGTCAGGAGCGCGATCGCGGTGACCGCGGCGAGCACGCATAATGCCAGCGCGTCGAGGCGGCCCGCGGCGCCGAGCGCCTTCGAGCGAATAAATAAGAAGTTCACCGCAACGTCTTGCACGATCAGCCCGGTTTCAGATCGGCACACCATAAGTCATGAGACGAAATTGCCAGCCGTGCAATGCGTCAAAAGCGCAGCCGCACAACGAAAAAGCGGGGCCACAGGCCCCGCTTAGCAATCTTGCCGCGGTCTATGCGGTTATTTCATCGCCGCCTCGTACATTTCGGCGACATAGTCCCAATTGACCAGGTTATCGAAGAACGCCTTCAGATAATCGGGGCGACGGTTGCGGTAGTCGATATAATAGGAGTGCTCCCACACATCGCAGCCGAGAATGGGCTTGCCGCCGTGCACCAGCGGGTTCTCCCCGTTCGGTGTTTTCATGACGACGATCTTGCCGTCCTTGACCGCGAGCCAGCACCAGCCGGAGCCAAACTGGGTGGTCCCCGCTTGGATCAGTTCCTCCTTCACTTTGGCGAGCGGGCCGACGTCGGACGTCAATTGTTTTTCAAGCTTGCCGGGAAGCTTGTCGCCGCCGCCGCCTTTTTTCATCCATTTCCAGAAATGGATGTGATTGAAGTGCTGGGCAGCGTTGTTGAAGAGGCCGGGATTCTTGCCGTAGGTGCCCTTGACGACTTCCTCGACCGGCTTGTTCTCCCATTCGGTGCCTTTGGCCAGATTATTGCCCGTGGTCACATAGGCCTGATGGTGCTTGTCGTGATGGAATTCGAGGGTTTCCCGCGACATCTGCGGGGTCAGCGCATCGTACGGATAGGGCAGGTCGGGCAGGGTGAAAGCCATTGGTCTACTCCTCAAGGTGAAGCCGGAAACGGCGGGGACGGGGATTGGCGCGGGTGAAACCGTGCGGATAAGCGAATGGTTCCTCTAGATAGGGCTTTCGCCGGGGTCTGGGCAACGGCCTCCCATGATCCGGTACCGCCGATCGACAGTCGAGGCGCCGAAGTCGCCGCATCTTAGTTCTTGCGCCGCTTGGGTTGCATCGTCACAATACCGCCTTGAAGTGGTCCCCGTGCATTATCTGAGGATCGAGGACGGGCGTATGTATCTGCTATTGTTGGCGTTTGGCGGCATTTTGGCCGTTGCAGGAATTGTGCTCGCGGCCTTCGGTGTGTCGATCCATGATCACACTTTCGACACCTCTGTCATAACACCCGGGGCGGTTGCAGCCGTCGGCGGCCTTTTGCTTATCGGACTAGGACTGGCATTGCGAGTGCTGCAGCGCATCGAGCGCGCGCTTGACGCCCGGCCAGTGCATCGGATCGAGCCGGGCTTAACGGGGCAGCCTGAGCCGGTCCTGCTTCATTCGCCGAACCCGACGCTTCATCCGCAACGCCCGACCACTATCCCTGCCGTGACCGCGCCGCTCGCTTCGGCCACCGAGAAGTCCGGGCAAGATGCACTGGAAAAGAGCGCGCCGGAAACGAGTCCGCTCCTCGCGCGGCTCGAAGCCTCGCGCGCCGCAGCGGCCACCGAGACCTCGCCTCCGGTGGACGCGGCAAGGCCGTTGGCCACAAGTGTCGATCTTGCCGTGGCTCAAGTCGACAAGTTGCAGGCGGCAAGGCGCAAAAATGGAGCGTTCTCGCAGCGTATCGCGCCCCGGCTTGATGTCGGCGCGCGGTCGCAGAGCCCGGCGGAACGGCCCCGGGGGCCCCAGTTCGATACACTTTGGCCGAAATCATCGCAGCCGGGACGGGCGCCAGCGGCTGCGGCGCCGGCATCCGAACCGGAGGCTATGCCAGAACCGGCCGCCGAGACTGCACAAGCGCCGACACCGGTCACGGCCGCGGAAGATTCTGTGTCGGTGCTCAAATCCGGCGTGGTCGACGGAATGGCCTACACGCTCTATTCCGATGGCTCGATCGAAGCGCAGCTACCGCAGGGCACCCTTCGTTTCGGTTCGATCACCGAATTGCGCAACCACATCGAGCAGAGTGCATAGAGTGCACTGCCGTTGTGAGATCCGGCCGGCGCCTGAATAGCGCGGGAATATCTCTTGTCGATTATTGGCAATTGGCCTTGCCTTGCCGCGGTTTTATTGCTTTTACTGCCATTGCCCAATATACTTTAAGTTGACGCTGGGCTTTTTGCTGCAATTCGCGTGAGAAACCGTCATGGCCGAAGCTTTGGGCGGCAACGACTATATCGAGCTCGCCGCGAACATCGTTGCCGCTTACGTCAGCCACAATTCGGTGCCCAGCGCCGAGATTCCCAATCTCATCAGCCAGATTTACATGGCGCTCAAGCGGGTATCGGACGGCCAAGGGGTGAGCGCCGCCGAACCGGCAAAGCCGGCCGTGCCGATCAAACGCTCGGTGACCGCCGAATATATCGTC
>DATAWA010000233.1:0-7447 GCA_036267435.1 Xanthobacteraceae bacterium
CTGTTTGCAGTGTTTGAGCTCGGGCTCCTCGACATGAAATGTCACCTTGTCGACATTCTCGACAAAATCGGCGGACAATGCGCCGAGCTTTATCCGGAGAAGCCGATCTACGACATCCCCGGCATTCCCCACACCAGCGCGCACGGGCTCGTCGATGCGCTGTTGCAGCAAATCAAGCCGTTCAATCCGCAATTCCATCTCGGCGAGATGGTCGAAACAGTCGAAAAAATCGGCGATCCGCTGTTTCGCGTGAAAACCGATCAGGGCACGGAGTTCGAGTGCAAGATCGTAGTCATTGCCGCCGGCGGCGGCTCATTCCAGCCGAAGCGTCCGCCAATTCCCGGCATCGAGCCCTACGAGGGCAAGTCGGTGTTCTACGCGGTGCGCAAGATGGATGCCTTGCGGGGCAAGCGAGTGCTGGTCGTCGGCGGCGGCGACAGCGCGCTGGACTGGACGCTCAATCTGGCACCGGTCGCAAGCCACCTCACGCTGTTGCACCGGCGCAGCGAGTTTCGCGCCGCGCCTGACAGCGTCAACAAAATGATGGCGCTGGTCGGCGAGGGCAAAATCGATTTCGTGTTGGGCCAGGTGACGTCGCTTGCCGGCGCCGACGGTCAAATCGCCAAGGCGTTCGTGAAGACCAATGAAGGGTCGACATATGAAATTGCGTGCGATGCCTTGCTACCATTCTTCGGTCTGACCATGAAGCTTGGTCCCGTCGCCAACTGGGGGTTTGAGCTCAAGAACAACGAGCTCATCCCGGTCAATACCGAAAGCTTCGAAACCAGCGCGCCTGGAATTTTCGCCATCGGCGATATCAACTGGTATCCCGGCAAGCTCAAACTCATTCTGTCCGGTTTCCACGAGGGTGCGCTGATGGCGCAGAAAGCGTATCGCTATATCTATCCGGAGAAGCGGCTGGTTTTCCAATACACGACGTCGTCGACGAGCCTGCAAAAGAAGCTCGGCGTGGCGCCGGAGCGGCCCGCGCCGGCACCGGCGTCCTGATTTACGGCGTCCGCGAAGGCCCCGGGGCCGTTACGGCGGGGGCCTGCGGGCTCGGTGGCGGCAGCGCTTGCGATTGGATCGCCGGAGGCGCCGCCAAACCAAGCATGCCGCGCACGACCGGCAGCGCCGCGTCCGCCATTGCGGCATAACCTTCGGCCGTCGGATGCACGGCGCCGCCATACACTGCGCTGAGCACGCCCCATAGCGCGTCGTGGATGTCGCTCGGCTTTAAGATTGCCGGCATGCCTACGGGATAGGTCATGGCGGTGAAATAGCTGTCGTTGGCCGTTCTGATCCAACGTCCCCGCGGAGCGTAGGGCCGATAGTCGCTCGGCGGCTCGCCGCAGGCCATGGGATTGTCGGGCGCCACGTTCGGATCGGTTTGGAAGCTTTCGCCGTTTGTCAGGAAGCAATGCCGGTCGAATTCCGGGTCGCTTGCCGCGCGCACGCACATGCCATGGCGCTCGAATGCCGCCTGGTGTCCGTCGACAAACGCCATGGTCTCGGTGGCCGGATCTCGGCAGGTCTTTCCGCCATCGCAGGTGGCGAGCGCTCTGATCTTCGGCAAGAACTTGCTGTCGACGAAATCCGCCGCGGCGCGCAGCCGCTCGGCGTCGGCGCCGAACGCCGGATGCACGTCGAGGCCATCGCGCCCGCCGGGACACGGCTTGTCCTCGCCCTGCATGGCGGGATTGGCGTAGGAGACGAAAACGACGCGGTCGAGGTTGCCACCTACGAACGGCTTGAGAGCCGTGCGCATTTGCGAGAATTCGCCCGGCAAATCCTGATTCAATGCCTTCAGTGAATCGGCGACGCTCGAGATAGCGCCGCCCTCTCTGAGCAACAGACGTTCGGTGGTGGCGTCGACAATGACGTTGGCGACCAGCCCGGCGAAATTCACGTCGTTGGCGCCAACAGTCAGCAGCATCATATCGAGATTGCGCTTGGGATCCTGGCGATGCACCTGGGCCATGATCTGGCGCAACTCGGCAAATTGAGACGGCGAGGTGTCGGAGCAGGTCTCGATGCCCACTACCCATGGGCAGTCGTCAGCGCGTTGGCCGTCGAACAATCCGGCGCCGATCGTCGCCCCGGTGCAGGCGAGCGGCACCAGGGTGACGGCGATGTGAGGCTGCTCGATCGCGAGCGCGAGCATGCTGCGCACTTGGTAGCTATAGAGCGAGCCGTGGCAGCCCGGGCGCATCCAGCGTGCGCCGTGGAGGTCCCAGTCCCTGGCGGCGCTGGCGCTGGCCGGTCCGTTTTCGCAGGACCGGTCGTCCTCGTAACCGGCGCGGCTCGGCCGAAAATACTGACTGAAGCCGCCGGAGAGAAAGCGCTTGAAGCAGAACCCGTTGTCCAATTCCACGGCGCGATCGGGATTGCCCTCGCCGGCGGCGATGGAATCGCCGAGTCCGGCAACAAGGAAGTCGTGTACCGCGATCTCGGTGCTGACACGTTGTGCCGTGCCGTCGCCGAGGGGGATGTCAACATAGGCAATCGTGGTGCGGCCGGACGGCACCCGCAGCCTGATCTCCTGATCGCATGGCGCGGTGGTTTGCGCGCCCGGTCCGCTACCTTCGTCGAAACTCCACACGCAGTTCGCGCCCGGAGGCGGCGAGCCGGAAATCGTCACGCCGATCGCGTGATCCTGCGGATCGAGATAATTTTCCCGGACGCCGTCGCGCTCGCAGGTCTCGACCAGGTTGCCGTAATCGTCGAGGCACAGATTGCCGACGACGTCCTTGGCCCAGCCGAGGCCATCGGTCGCCTCTTCCAGCCGGTGCTCGGCGGCAAGTATGCCGTCGTTGCGGCTCGCCGCCGTCAGGCGCAGGAAATCGGCCTCATTGCGGAACAGCCGGAAGCGGTTCTTGACCTCCCAGGCAATATGGAAATCGCCCGTTCCGACAAGCGGGGGCGCCACGGCGGCGGGCGGCGCAGGCACGGTCGTGCCCTGTGCCAAAGCTCCGCTGAGCGGGAGCAAAAGGACAAAGACGGTCAGAATTGCGGAAAAGCGCATTGTCGTGGGCGAGCCGCGGCGGGTAGCCCTTGTATCACCCGGCTTGCGGCGGAAATGTGAGGGTGGGTAGGAACGTCGTGTCACGGGACTCGTTTATGTGAGATCGCAGCGTATTAGGGCTCGCAAGCAATTAAAATGCCGGATTCATCGATCACTGCAAAATGTTGCATTGCCGGCGGCGGCCCCGCCGGCATGATGCTTGGATATCTGCTGGCGCGGGCCGGCGTCAGCGTGGCCGTGCTGGAAAAACATGGCGACTTTTTCCGGGATTTTCGCGGCGACACCGTGCACCCCTCGACGCTGGAACTCATGTACGAACTTGGGCTGCTCGATCAGTTCCTTAAATTGCCGCATCAGAAGGTCGAGACGCTGACCGGCCAGGTCGGTGCCGAACACTTGGAGATGATCGATTTCCGTCACCTGCCGACGCATTGCAAATATATCGCGCTGATGCCGCAGTGGGATTTTCTTAAATTCCTGGCCGAGCACGGCAAGCGCTACGAGACCTTCCACCTGCACATGAAGACCGAGGCGACCGATCTGATCGAGGAGGGCGGCCGGGTGGCCGGGCTGCGCGCCAAGACGCCGGACGGCACCTTGAGCATTCGTGCCGATCTGACCGTCGGCTGCGACGGCAGGCACTCGACCGTGCGCGAAAAGGCGGGTTTTAAGAGCGAGGAATACGGCGCGCCGATGGATGTGCTTTGGTTTCGCCTCGCGCGCAAGGCCGGCGACAGCACGGACACCTTCGGCCATATCGAGGCCGGCAAGATGATGATCATGCTCGACCGCGGCGATTACTGGCAGTGCGCCTATGTCATTCAGAAAGGCGGCATCGAAAAGATCAAGGCGGACGGGCTTGAAGCATTCCGCCAGAGGGTCCTCGATATGTCACCGTTTCTTGCCGACCGCATCGGCGAATTGAAAAGCTTTGACGACATCAAGTTATTGAGCGTGACGGTCGACCGGCTGCAGAAATGGTGGCGGCCCGGCTTGCTATGCATCGGCGATGCCGCACATGCGATGTCGCCGATCGGCGGCGTCGGCATCAACATGGCGGTGCAGGACGCGGTCGCTGCGGCGAACCGGCTGGCCGGTCCGCTTGCGCGCGGTGCTGTGACGGACGCGGACCTGCAGGCCATCCAGGACCGGCGGACGCTGCCGGTGCGTTTCACGCAGTGGCTGCAACTCACTATTCAAAAGCGGATTATCAGCCGTGTGCTCGGCATGGAAAGCGGGCGGCGGCCGAAGCCGCCGCTCTTATTCAAGCTGTTCAATGTTCTTCCGGTGCTGCGCCGCATTCCAGCCCGGCTTTTGGGTGTCGGCATCCGGCCCGAGCACATCCGCACGCCGGAAATTACCGCGCCCTGAAATCTTGCACGCCCGTCAGCTCCGCCGGCGCAGTTCGGCGTCGGTGTGGGCGAGAATTTCGACGAGGCCCGCTTCGGCTTCGGCGTCGTCATCGAGCTTCTTGCCGAGCGTCTGCCGCAAATGATCGAGCGCAGCCTCGACCAGCGGCGGCAATGAGGGGTGGTCGCCGTGTTCGCCGCGCGAAGCGCGCCGCCACCGATTGACGCGGTCGCCGAACGCCGTCAGCCGGTCGAGCACGGTGTCGGCGAGATCACGATTGGTTTTCAGATAAGCGCGGCCTTCGTCGGTGATGCTGTAAAGCTTCTTCGAGCCTTCCGCCGAGCCGGTGACGTAGCCGGCTTCCTCCAGATAGGTCAGCGTCGGATAGACGATGCCGGGGCTCGGCGAATACCAGTCGGCGGTCTTCTCCTCGACGAGCTTGATGATCTCATAGCCGTGACGCGGCGCATCGGCGATCAAAGCGAGCGCGATCAGCCGTAAATCGCCCTGCGCCAGCATGCGCCCGGCGCGCATATCGTCGGGGTTCATGTCGCCCCGGCCGCCGCCGTGCCGGCCACCGCCAAACCCGAAGCCGCCGAAGCGGCCGTGGCGGCGATGACGGCCGGCGCCCCACCACTGGCCGCGATTGTCATTGTGGTCGCGGAATTCGCCTTGGTGGCCGCAGTGTCCATGTTGATGTCTACGCATTTTCTTGGTTCTCCTGTTAAAGATATATCTTCAGATAGGTTATATAGAGTTATAACGCAAGATATATCTTCACATCCAAAATTTGCTCGTGGTGACAAGGGATTACGGGACTTGCCGGGGGTTTCGCGGTAGCGGGAGGGCCGGGCCGCGGGTACTATGCCGCGCGATGTTCGCGACCTTCTTCCATGAGCTTAAAGCCGCCGGCGTGCCGGTGACGCTGCGCGAATATCTCACGCTCATGGAGGCGATGCAGAAAGACCTCGCCGGGCGGCGCGTCGAGGACTTCTATTATCTGTCGCGGTCGGCGCTGGTGAAGGATGAGCGCAATCTCGACAAGTTCGACCGCGTTTTCGGCCACGTGTTCAAGGGCCTCAGTCTGGTCGAAGAGGCGCTCGCCGCCGAAATCCCAGTCGAATGGCTGAAAAAGCTCACCGAAAAATATCTCACCGAAGAGGAAAAGAGGCAGATCGAGGCGCTGGGCGGCTTCGACAAGCTTCTGGAGACGCTGCGCCAGCGCCTTGCCGAACAGAAAGGCCGCCATCAGGGCGGCAAGAAATGGATCGGCACGGCCGGCACGTCGCCCTTTGGCGCTTACGGCTACAACCCGGAAGGCGTGCGCATCGGTCAGGACACCAACCGCAATTTCCGCGCCGTGAAGGTCTGGGACAAGCGCGAGTTCAAGGATCTGGCCGGCGACGTCGAACTCGGCACCCGCAATATCAAGGTCGCGCTGCGCCGCTTGCGCAAATTCGCCCGCACCGGCGCGCCGGACGAACTCGACCTCGACGGCACCATCAAGGGCACCGCGCATAAGGGCTATCTCGATATTCTGATGCGGCCGGAGCGGCACAATACCATCAAGGTGCTGCTGTTCCTCGACGTCGGCGGCTCGATGGACGATTTCGTCAAGCTGTCGGAAGAACTGTTCTCAGCGGCGCGGTCGGAGTTCAAGCATCTGGAATACTATTACTTTCACAACTTCCCGTATGAGCGGGTGTGGAAGAACAACCGCCGCCGCCACGACGAACGCATCCCCACCTTCGAGGTGATGCGCACCTACGGCCCCGACTACAAGCTGATCTTCGTCGGCGACGCGGCCATGAGCCCGTACGAGATCACCATGCAGGGCGGCAGCGTCGAGCACATGAACGACGAACCTGGCCGCGCGTGGCTGGAGCGGCTTACGTCGCACTATCACCATACTGCCTGGCTCAACCCGACGCCGCGCGCGAGCTGGCAGCACGTGCGCTCCATCGGCATGACCAGCGAACTGATGGAAGGCCGGATGTATCCGCTCACGGTCAACGGGATCGACGAAATGGCTCGGGAGTTGAGTCACTAGGGCGAGACGGGAGGAAACGAAATGCCACGCCTCGCAGGCAAGGTGGCCTTCATCACCGGCGCCGGTACCGCCATCGGCCGCGCCACCGCGATCCTGTTCGCGCGTGAGGGCGCCCACGTCGCGATCGCGGAAATCGATGCGGCGGCGGGCGAGGAAACCGCGCATCTCGCTGGCAATAACGCAATCGCCATCCGCACCGACGTGACCGACGAAACCAGCGTGCAAGCTGCGATCCGTGTCGCCGTCCGGCAATTCGGCGCGCTGCATATCCTGCACAACAATGCCGGCGGTTCGACGCCGCACGACAACACGGTGGTCGAGGCGCCACTGGAAGAATTCTGGCGCGTTATCCGGCTAGATCTGTTCGGCACGTTCCTGGGGTGTCGCGTCGGCATCCCGGAGATCATCCGCTCCGGCGGCGGCTCCGTGATCAACATGTCGTCGAACGTTGCGCTGATGGGCATCGCCGGGCGGGACTGCTATACTGCGGCCAAGGGCGCGGTCGCCGCGATGACACGCTCGATGGCTGTGGAGTTTGCCCCGCAGCGTGTCCGCGTCAACGCGATCGCCCCATCCGCCACCATGACCGAGCGCGTCCGCAAGCTGGTCGCCGGCAATGCCGCGTTGGGCAAGCTGGCGGACTCACATTTGCTCGGCCTGATCGAACCGCGGGACATCGCCAACATGGCGCTGTTCCTCGCATCCGACGAATCACGCATGGTCACCGGGCAGATCTACCCGGTGGACAGCGGAGTGACGATTTCCTGAGGAACCAGCAATGAAAATCAAGCGCGTCGAGCATATCGCCATCGCGGTGAACTCGCTGAACAAGTCGATGGATATCCTGCGGGATACCTTCGGCATTCCGTTGGAATACGAGGAGCAGATCGGTGCCACCCGCCTCGCCATGCTTCCGGTGGGTGAGACCTACATCGAACTGCTGGAAAGCAGTGCCTCGGATTCCGGCGTCAACAAGTGGATCGCTGAGAAGGGCGAAGGCCTGTTCCACATCTGCTTCGAGG
>DATAWA010000234.1:0-15773 GCA_036267435.1 Xanthobacteraceae bacterium
GTGAACACCGACTTCTTCATCTCGCCGGCATAAGAAGACCCGCAGATCAACACGATCTTGCGGGTGAAATCGATCGCCACCATGGTGTCGGAGCCGTCGCGGCCGCCGTGGCGTTTGGCGTCCGGTTTGAACGACGGCATGTCGACGACGGTCATGTCCGGAACGTAGCTCGCGAGTTCGGAAGCTTGTGGGCGGATCAGGAGCTGGCGGATGAACAGCGAGTGCCAGGCATATTCGGTGAACACCCGCGCCTTGATGCGGTATTTCGCGTCGGCGCCGCCGTAGAGGTCTTGGGCGAACAGCGTCTTGCCCTTGGCGTGGGCCAGGAAGTCGGCGAGCAGATTGTCGAAGTGCTGCTTGCTTTGCTTGCGATTGCCGTCCCACCAAACGGTGTTCTCGGTCAGCGCATCGACGACGGTGTGCTTGTCCTTAGGCGAGCGCCCGGTGTGATGGCCGGTTTCGGCGCACAGCGCGCCGCCGGCGACGATCGTCGCCTCGCCGTTGCGGATGGCATGTTCGTAGAGCGGGGCTTCGCTCAAATTCCAGTTGATGCCGGCGAGATCTTTGAAGCCGAATTTGTCGGCGCCGTAAGCGCCGTTCCTCACACCCGTCTCCTGCACCTTATGCCTCCGCTTATGGCCCGCCCGGCCGCATCGGGCAGAAAAACAGCCATCCCGTGATGTCCGCGGTCAAACGTACCGCCGGTGAGCGTGCGATCCTATTAACGAGCATCCCGGCGTCTGCCAAGACCGAACCAAGACCGAAGCAAGACCGCAGCGGACCGCAGCAAGACCGCAGCATTCTCAAGCCTAACCGGAAGCTACCGGCACCGTTCCAGCGTTGCAGTGCAGCGAAACTGCGCACCGCGATCGATGGTATCGGCCGGCGGTTAACGGCCTCAAATTCCTCTCGCCTTTGCCGCCAGATCGACGAGCATCGTGCGCAATTGTTGGGCGGTGCCGACGCGCTGCGGAAAATTCAGCCGCATCATGACCTCGCCGCAGCCGAGGTCGAGGCCATCGGGGTCGAGTCCGACGAGCCGCCAAGCGCCGTCCGGGGCGCCAAGGAGCTTGGTCGCATAAAGCCGCAACGCCTCGGCATGGTCGGCGTTCATATGTGCAACGGCGCCAATCTCCCCCTCGATCAAATCGTCCGCGCCGGAAATATCCGTCAACACTTCGGCGGCTTTGAGGTCCGCGGCGCGGGCGAAGCCGCCATTGAGGTGCGCCGAGACGGCTTCGAGCCGCCAGAACGAAAAATCGCCGAACCCGGCGTAGAGCTCGGCTTTCGGATGGCGGGCGAGAAACCGCCGGCGCAGTCTTGGTTCGATGGCGCCGTCGCGCGGCACGGGCGCAAAGCTGCCGATCACGGTCAGGCGCGGATAAGCCAGCGGATCGCCCTTGCCGGTGGCGGCGAACAGCACCGACGCGCGCGGGTCCGCCTCCAAATTGGCGGTGTGGGTTGAAAGCCGCGAAATCAGGATCATGGGAGCGCCGTCGCTGTCGGTTGCGACGTTGACCAGCGATGCAAAAGGATGGCCGGTATTGCGGTCGATCGTCGCCAGCGCGCCGGCGCGGGCGGTCCGCAACAGCGCCTTGGCCAGCGTGTTTGGGTCGAAATCCGGCGCCGGGGCGTTCTCCGGCAGCCGATCCGGCATCAGGCCGGGCACCGGCGGTTGGGGTTTCGCGGCGGCTTGGTCGGCTTCGGCCATCAGATCCCAACGTCAGTTCCGTTCGTATTAACACTCACTTTAACCTTCAAGGCCTGCTCGCAGCCCGGTCGGGTCTTGAGCCAAGCCCGCGTAATTGCCCCGATTTTGCCTTGTCTCGTCACACTTCCGCCCCCACATAGGGTTTCAAAGGTTGCGGGGCCGGGCATTCGAAGCTGCGGCCGACTCATGGTAAGAAGGCCGCTATGCCGACAATCGCTCTCGTCGACGACGACCGCAACATCCTGACCTCAGTGTCGATCGCACTGGAGGCGGAAGGCTACCGGATCAATACCTATACCGACGGCGCCTCGGCGCTCGATGGGTTCAAGACCGCGCCGCCCGATCTTGCCATTCTCGATATCAAAATGCCGCGCATGGACGGCATGGAGACGCTGCGCCGGCTGCGGCAGAAGTCGGACGTGCCGGTGATTTTCCTCACCTCCAAGGATGAGGAGATCGACGAATTGTTCGGCCTGAAAATGGGCGCCGACGACTTCATCCGTAAGCCGTTCTCGCAGCGGCTTCTGGTCGAGCGCGTCAAGGCCGTGTTGCGCCGCGGGCTCCCGAAGGACGGCACCGCGCCAAAGGAAGCCGACAGCAAAGTGCTGGAACGCGGGCTCCTGCGCATGGATCCCGAGCGCCACACTTGCACTTGGAAGAACGAGCCGGTCACGCTCACCGTCACCGAGTTTCTGATCCTGCACGCCCTGGCGAGCCGCCCGGGCGTGGTGAAAAGCCGCAACGCCCTGATGGATGCGGCTTACGACGACCAAGTCTATGTCGACGATCGCACCATCGACAGCCACATCAAGCGGCTGCGCAAGAAGTTCAAGGCGAGCGACAACGACTTCGACATGATCGAGACGCTATACGGCGTCGGCTATCGTTTTAAGGAATAATCCTCGCGCCGAGCGAGGACGGGACCGGGAAAGACGGCTTTCCGAACGGTTCAGGGCTGTTTTCACGCGCGACAGGCCTTGGACAGGCCTTGGACAGGCCTTGGACAGGCCCCTTGGGGCGCTCGTTTTAGCAGCCGCCATGGCCAGCCCCCTGGCCGCTGACTGGGCGGCCGGCGTGCGGTAGTAATGGCGTCCGTGCCCGCGAGGTGGCGGAGCATGATCAAAACCCCGGCAGACGACGTGCTCGATCGAACCATAGAACGCGCAGAGTCCGAGGCCGACGCTCCGGCGATGTCCGAGCCGCGCAGTGAAAGCCAGATCGACGGCCAGGCCGACGGCGGCGGCGACGACGACGCGCCGGGGCAACCGCATGGCTTCGCCCGCGTCCGCCATTGGCTGCACCAGGCGCTGCAATTCTTCGCCACCCAGAGCTCTTCGAGCCTGACGCGGCGCATCGTCGTTCTCAATCTCACCGGGCTCGTGGTGCTGTCCATCGGCATCACCTTTCTCTCCCAGTTCCGCGCCGGATTGATCGACGCTCGCATTCAGAGTCTGTTGGTGCAGGGCCAGATCATCGCCGGCGCGATTGCGTCTTCCGCCACGGTGGAAAGCGATTCTTCGATCACGCTCGACCCCGACAAGCTGCAAAATCTGCGGCCGGGGCAAAGCTACGGTCCCAACGAAGATGCGCTTTACGGCATCGATTTCCCGATCAACCCCGAGCGCGTGGCGCCGATCCTGCGGCGGCTCGTTTCGCCGACCAAGACGCGGGCGCGCATTTACGATCGCGACGGCGTGCTGTTGGTCGACAGCCGCAATCTGTTCGGCCGCGGCGATGTGCTGCGCTTCGATCTGCCGTCGCCGACCGCGGAAAAGCCCGGCCTGTTCGAGCGCGCCTTCATTGCGTTACGGATGTGGCTCGGCCGCGGCGACCTGCCGCTCTATCACGAGCTCGGCGCCGACGACGGCAAGGGCTACAGCGAAGTGGCGCAGGCCTTGGACGGCCAGGATGCCAGCATGGTGCGCATCAACGAGCGCGGCGACGTCATTGTTTCGGTCGCGGTTCCGGTGCAGCGCTTCCGCGCGGTGCGCGGCGCGCTGATGCTGTCGACACAAGGCGCCGACATCGACAACATGGTCGAAGCGGAGCGGCTCGGCATTTTGAAGGTGTTTCTGGTCGCCGCCGGCGTCATGATCGTGCTGTCGATCCTGCTCGCCAGCACGATCGCGGAGCCGGTGCGGCGGTTGGCCAGCGCCGCGGAAAGCGTGCGCCGCCGCATCCGCTCGCGGGTAGAGATTCCCGATTTGACCAGGCGCCGCGATGAAATCGGCCACCTTTCGGGCGCGCTGCGCGACATGACCAGCGCGCTGTATTCGCGCATCGAAGGGATCGAGAGCTTCGCCGCGGATGTCTCCCACGAATTGAAAAATCCGCTCACCTCGCTGCGTTCGGCGGTGGAGACGCTGCCGGTCGCCAAGACCGACGAAAGCCGGGGACGGCTTCTCAATATCATTCAGCACGACGTGCGCCGGCTCGACCGGCTGATCTCGGACATTTCCGACGCCAGCCGGCTGGACGCCGAGCTGCAGCGCCAGGAGTCCGCGCCGGTCGATATTGCCAGGCTTCTCAACACGCTTGTCGGCGTGGCCAACGAGGTCAAGCGCGACGACGGCGTCACGGTCACGCTGAAATTCGAAGGCGGCGGCGCGCGCGTGTTCAAGGTTCCGGGACACGATTCGCGGCTTGGCCAGGTCATCGACAATTTGATCGAGAATGCGCGGTCGTTCTCGCCGCCCGGCGGCGCGGTCCGCATCACCTGCCGGCGGCTGCGCAATCAGATCGAGATTTTTGTCGACGACAACGGTCCGGGCGTGCGCGACGATGTGCGCGACAAGATTTTCGAGCGCTTCTACACCGATCGTCCGCATCAGGGCTTCGGTCAGAACTCGGGCCTCGGGCTTTCGATCTCCAAGCAGATCGTCGAGGCGCATGGCGGCGCCATCGGGGTCGAGAATCGCACCGGCGCGCCCGGACCGGACGGCACGCCGGACGTGCTCGGCGCCCGCTTTATCGTTCGCCTGCCGGCGATGTGATGAAGGACTTTCTTCCGCTCATTCCCGCGCAAGCGGGACTCCAGATCTGGGTCCCCGCATTCGCGGGGACGAGCGGATGACGTCGGCGACCGTTCACGCCTCTGCCGTCCTCGTCGGCGCGCGCGCGGTCCTGGTCCGCGGCCCTTCGGGCGCCGGCAAGTCCAGCCTGGTCCTGCAATTGATCGAAGCCGCAGCGGCCGGGCATTTGCGCTTTGCCCGGCTCATCGGCGACGATCGCGTTGAACTGACCGCCGCGGGTGGCCGGCTCCTGGTGCGGCCGGCGCCAAAGCTCGTCGGCCTGATCGAGCTGCGCGGCACCGGCATAGCGCAGCTCGACTACGAGCCCTGCGCTGTCGTCGGCCTTGTGGTCGATCTTGCCGCCGATGCCGAGCGCCTGCCGGAAACATCGACCGCCGTCATCGCGGGCATCGAGCTCCCGCGGTTGGCCGTGGCGCGGGAAGCCGCGGCGCTGCTGGCCGTGCTCGCCCTTATGGGCCCCCTTGGGGCCCGTTTCATCGACGTTTCGGCCGGCCTACCCGGTTCCGCTTGCTGATAAAAGCGCGCGACGAATTGGCGATTGGTTAACCATAATCGTCCAACCTATGTCTGATTTGGCAGACGCCCTCGGCTTGGATGGCCCCGGCCGCGGTCTGGCTGCCCCGTGCTATTGCAATGCAGCAAGCTTCAGAAATTGCTCAAAATGCCTCTTGCGCCGTGGCTTCGGATGGTCAAGATGTGCAGCCTTTCGTGCGGTGCAACCGGGACGCGCCCGCGGGGAGTTCCATGATTGGTCTTGTGCTTGTGACCCACGGCCGGCTGGCCCTCGAGTTTCGCGCCGCCCTAGAACATGTGGTCGGACCACAGGCCCAGATCGAAGCGGTCACGATCGGTCCGGACGACGACGTCGAAGAGCGTCGCAAGGACATCATTGAAGCGGTGCGGCGCGTCGACAGCGGCGACGGTGTCGCCATCCTCACCGACATGTTCGGCGGCACCCCGTCGAACCTCGCCATCTCGGTGATGAGCCGGCCCAAGGTCGAAGTGCTGGCCGGCATTAATCTGCCGATGCTGGTCAAGCTCGCGAAGGTACGCGACGAGTGTCCGCTGGCCGAAGCCGTCACTGCGGCCCAGGAAGCCGGGCGCAAATACGTCACCATCGCCAGTCGGGTGCTCACCGGCAAATGAACGATCCGGCCCACAGCGCCGCACTGCCCGGCGCGGGGCACGCGTCCGACGGCGCCGTCAGTCGGGTTTTCGTTATCTGCAACAAGAAAGGCCTGCACGCGCGGGCCTCGGCCAAATTTGTGCAGACCGTCGAGAAATTCGACGCCGAGGTTCGCGTCCGGCGCAACGGCGACACCGTCGGCGGCACCTCGATCATGGGTCTGATGATGCTGGCCGCGGCGCCGGGCACGTCGATCACCATCGAGGCGACCGGCCGGGAGGCCGCTGAAGTCGTCGAAGCGTTGGCGGCGCTGATTAGTTCGCGGTTTGGTGAAGCCGATTGATCCCGACCTTGAATTAGGATTGGCTGATGAAACGCGGGGCAGCGCGGAACAAGGCATCGTCCGGCAAAGGCTCGGCCAGCAAAATTCGTCCGAAGGAGACAAAGCAAATGAGTCCCGAATCGACTGCGAAAGGCATTGCCACGAAACCAGCCGCCGCGCCGGCAACGCCGGCCGGCGACGCTCCCCGTCAAGCGCCGACAATCCGCTACGTCGATCGCGCCGATATGGTGGAAACTTTCGCCGACTCGATCACCGGCCTTATTTTCGACGGCCAGACGCTGCGCATCGAACTCGGCGTGACCCGCTTCGACGATGTCAAAGCCAACACGGCGATCACCGGCCGGCGCTATCCGGCTTGCCGCCTGGTGTTGCCGCCGGCCGCGGCGGTCGATCTCATCAATCGCATGCAGCAGATCGCGGCGGCCTTGACGCAGGCCGGCGTCGTCAAGCAGGCGCAGCGGCCGGTCGCCGCGGAAGCGCCGAAGGCGAGCTGACACTTCACCGTCATTGCGAGCAGAGCGAAGCAATCCAGTCATTCGCTTAGTCTGGATTGCTTCGTCGCCATGCTCCTCGCAATGACGCGTTAGCCTTTTCGCCACCGCCGCCGCCGCCGCCCGCAGTTCGGCCCATGCCGGCTTGATCCATGTTGTCGTAATACCGACGGCCCACCGGGTTCGGGACGTGGCTTCCTCGCGGTTCGGCCATGGACATAAAGGAATCTTTATGTGTTATTGTCGCCGTGCCACGGCCCTGCTATAGGCAGCGCCGTCACCCCAAAAAGCTGCCGTTCACGGGACCGCCAAAAGGATCGCTATGAGCACGTCGACCCAGCCGAAGGCTCACGCCTCGTTCACCGATTATGTCGTCAAGGACATCGGCCTCGCCGAATGGGGCCGCAAGGAAATCGACATCGCCGAGACGGAAATGCCCGGCTTGATGGCGACGCGCGAGGAATACGGCCCGAAGCAAACGCTCAAGGGTGCGCGCATCGCCGGTTCGTTGCACATGACCATCCAGACCGCGGTGCTGATCGAGACGCTCAAAGCGCTCGGCGCCGACGTGCGCTGGGTGTCCTGCAACATCTATTCGACCCAGGACCACGCCGCGGCGGCGGTCGCCGCCGGCGGCACGCCGGTGTTCGCGGTCAAAGGCGAAAGCCTGAAGGATTACTGGGACTACACCGCCCGGCTGTTCGATTGGCATGGCGGCGGCATGCCGAACATGATTCTCGACGACGGCGGCGACGCCACCATGTTTGTGCATCAGGGCGTGCGCGCCGAAAAAGGCGACAGCGTTTTCCTCGATCAGCACAATAACGAGGACGAGGAAGTCTTCTTCGCCCTGATCAAGCGCCTGCTGAAAGAGAAGCCGAAGGGCTGGTTCGGCGAACTGGCGAAATCGATCAAGGGCGTGTCCGAGGAAACCACGACCGGCGTGCATCGGCTCTACGACATGCAGAAGAAGGGCACGCTGCTGTTCCCCGCCATCAACGTCAACGACAGCGTCACCAAGTCGAAATTCGACAACCTTTATGGCTGCCGCGAGTCGCTGGTCGACGGCATCCGCCGCGGCACCGACGTGATGATGTCCGGCAAGGTGGCGATGGTCGCCGGTTTCGGCGACGTCGGCAAAGGCTCGGCGGCTTCGCTGCGCCAGGCCGGTTGCCGCGTCATGGTGTCCGAGGTCGATCCGATCTGCGCACTGCAGGCTGCGATGGAAGGCTACGAAGTCACCACCATGGAAGACGCGGCGCCGCGCGCTGACATTTTCGTCACCGCCACCGGCAATGTCGACGTCATTACCATCGAGCACATGCGCAAGATGAAGGACCGCGCCGTGGTCTGCAATATCGGCCACTTCGACAGCGAGATTCAGGTCGCGGCGCTGAAGAACCTGAAGTGGAACAACATTAAGCCGCAGGTCGACGAGATCGAATTCCCGGATCGCAAGCGCATCATCCTTCTGTCGGAGGGCCGGCTCGTCAATCTCGGCAATGCCATGGGCCATCCGAGCTTCGTGATGTCGTCGTCGTTCACCAATCAGACGCTGGCGCAGATCGAGCTGTGGACCAATCCGGGCAAATACGAAAAGAAGGTCTATACGCTGCCGAAGCGCCTCGACGAGAAAGTGGCGCGGCTGCATCTCGACAAGATCGGCGTGAAGCTTTCCAAGCTCACCGACAAGCAGTCGGACTATATCGGCGTGCCGCAGGACGGCCCGTTCAAGACGGATCAGTACCGCTATTGATTGGCCGGCATTGCGACGAGGTGAATGCCGATCGGCGGTCCCGAGAAGCCGAGGAATGTCCGGCGCACGGATAAGTCCTCCGCCTTCGCACCCGCCGCGCCGCCGACCCGGCTTTGCGTTTTCCGGCAGGCGGCATCGCCATCGAGACAGGCGATCAATAAGCCACGCCTAGCGATTTCAGCACGGCTCGCCGCGGCGAGCGGATCGCTCTCAAGCGGGTCCGCTCCAGCGACATAGAACGGCAGATTGCCGGTCACGTCCGGCGAGCCCCAATAGAGCGCAACCGGCTTGCCGGTAAGCGTTCGCCCGGCCGCGGCGACCTCCTGCGAGATCGGCCGGTTCGAATCCAATCCCGCTTGCAGATGCAGATAGGCGCTGATGGGCGAGGCCAGCAGAAAAACGAGGCTCACCGCGAGCGCGAACAGGCCGGCACCTGCGGCCGCGTAAGCGTCCACCACAATCTTGCGCGAGCCGTAGAGAACGATCGGCAAGAGCGTCCAGTTCGGCAGCGACCAGTCCGGCGTCAGCCGATAGGGCGAAACGAGGTTCACCAAAGCCGGCAGCACCATCGGCACCAGGAACAGGATCAGCGCCTGCCGCCGCGCCTCCTCGGCCGGCCACAGCAAATCGGCGAGCGCGGCGCGGCTCGGCCGCAGCACGGCCAACAGCACCAGCGGCCCGGCGGCATAGGCGATGATTCCGAACAAGTAGGCCAGGGATTTCCCCAGCGCCGTGGCAAACGAGTCCGTCGTCATCACGCTCTGCCGCAGGAACGCGTAGTCGGAGCCGCCGGACTGGGTCACGTACCAATAAGCATGCGGCGCGATGACGGCGAGCGCGCCGGCCGCCATCAGATAAGGCGAGGGCGAACGCCAGAAGCGGCGCCTGTCGGCGCCTGCCACCGCGGCCACCGCCATGCCGGCGAACAGATACACCGTCCAATATTTGCCGAGCATGGAGGCGCTGGCGCAGGCGCCGGCGAGGAGCGAGTCCCACACGCCGATGCTCTTTCGTGCTCGCAAATAAAACAGCAAGGCCGCGGCCCAGAACGGCAGCATCGCGGTCGAGGCGTTCAACTCCGCGGTCTTGAACGTGTAAAGCGGCACCAGGATCAGCGCGGCCAGCCCGAACAGCGCCTTGTCCTTGTCGAGGTAATCGCGGGCGGTGCGCCAGGCGATGGCAAGCGTGATCGCCGACAGCAGGACGGCATTGAGGTGCATCGCCCAGTCGGTGCGCGGAAACACCGCGAACCACAGCCCGAACAGCCAGGCCGTCATCGGCGGATGCTTGTAGCCGAAGGCGAAATGCTGCGCCCACAGCGCGGCCTCGGCGGCGTCGTTGCGCAGATCGACCGGCCACAGCGAAACGGTCTGAAAGCCCATCCAGAGGACGACGAAGGCCGCAAGCGCCACGGCAACGATGCGGGGTTCACTCGTGAGATCGACGAGATGCCGTGCCCCCGCGATGAGCCGGTTTGCGCCGCGCGCCGGCCGCGCGCGCTGGTCTGGGTTCGGCTGAACAACGGTCATGGTCGGCGGATTGGCTGCACTCAAGATCGCGCGATCGCCATGGTGGCGGCGATCGTCCGGCGCCACAAGCGCCATGAATTGCGTCATGAATTGCGCTACGAATTGCGGCAATTCGCAAGCGCGTTGCTTTTCCTGGAGCTTCGCCTTAATTGGCCGGATGCACGGCGTTCCATCGGACCCCGCCGCCACTTCGCCGCTACCGGCATCCGCAGCATCGGCACCCGCTGTGACGCCCGGCCACGCCGTTGCCGCGGTCCCGGACATTGCCGTCATCGTTCCGACCTACAATGCCCGCGCCAAAGTTCCGCTGCTGCTCGCGGCGCTCGAGCGCGCGCTGGGCGGGGTGGCTTGGGAGGCGCTGTTTGTCGACGATAATTCGCCCGACGGCACCGGCGACGCGGTGCGCGATGTCGGCGCCACCGATGCGCGGGCGCGCTGCCTGCGCCGCATCGGCCGCCGCGGCGCTGTCGGCGCCGGCTTGGAGGGAATGCTGGCAAGCCAGGCGCGCACTCTCCTCGTCGTCGATATCGACGGACCGCACGACGCGGCGCTTTTCGCCGCCATGCTGGAGCAAATCCGGGGCGGCGCCGACCTCGTCGCGGCGAGCCGCTATGTCGGCGGCGGCGCCACGCATCCTTGGTCGAAAGCCGTGGTGCGGCGTTTGACCGGCGCCGACCTCGCCGATCCGATCAGCGGCACGTTCGCCATCCGGCGCGACGCTTTCGACGCGCTCGCGCCGGCGCTGTCGCCCAATAGCGCCGCCGTTCTGCTCGACATTCTGCTGACCGCGCGCGGCAGTCTTCGCGTCGCCGAGCAGCCCGCCGCCGCGCGCGGCGCGGCCAATTACGCCGCCCTCGATGCCGCCCTGGCGATCGGGCTTGCCGACCATGTGGTGGCGCGGCTGACGCGCGGCGCCGTCTCGGTGCGCTTTCTGATGTTCTGTCTGGTCGGGCTCACCGGCGTCGGCATCCATATGGGAATACTGTGGAGCGTCTTGCGCGGCGCCGCTCTGCCGTTTGCCGCGGCGCAGACCGCGGCGGCGATCGGCGCCATGGCGTGGAATTTCACGCTCAACAACGTCTTCACCTATCGCGACCGCAAGCTCACCGGGCTGGCCTTCTTCGGCGGTCTGGTTCGCTTTCAGCTGGTTTGCGCCATCGGTGCCGTCTCCAATGTCGGCGTGGCGAGCTTCATCTACCGCGGCAATCACAATTGGTGGCTCGCCGGACTTGCCGGCGTGCTGATGGGCGCGGTGTGGAATTACGCGGTGACGTCGGTATTCGTCTGGCGCAAAGCCTGAGCATGATCCGGAAAAGTGGATACCGGTTTTCCGAAAAGATCATGCTCCATAAAATAATCTAGGCGCCAGCGAGCACCTCGGCGGCCGCGGCAAACACGTCGTCGACGCTAATGGCGCGCATGCAGACATTGTCGGTGCAGGCGGTCTTGCGGTGGTTATGCGCGCTGACGCAAGGCGAGCAGGCGAGCCCGGCGTAAAGCGCGCGCGCATTGCCGAGCGGCTTGTAGAGATGCGGCGTTTCCGGGCCGAACAGCACGATCGTCGGCAGGCCCGAGGCGGCGGCGAAGTGCGCCGGCCCGGAATCGTTGGTGACCATCAGCACGCTTTCTGCATAAAGCGCCGGCAGTTCGGCGAGCGCCGAATGGCCGGCGAACGATAGGCAGCGCGGCCCGCTGGCGGCGGCGAGCCGCTCGGCCTCGGCGCGCTCCGCCGGCGCGCCGGTGATCGCGACGAAAACGTCGTCGTAGGACGAAAGGATGCGGCGGATCAGCTCCTCATAACGCTCCGGCATCCAGCGGCGGTGCGGCAGCAGCTCGCTGGCGTTGGGATTGATCAGCGCCAGCCGATGGCGCGCCGGATCGAACGGCGCCAGCGTGCGGATGCGCGCGACCACTCGCGCCCGGGTTTCGGCGCTCGGCGGAGCGATGGCGGCCTCGATCTGATCGTTGCCGATCAGTGTCTTCGAATACGGCACCGTCGGCGCCGGCGCCAACAGCGCGTCAATGAGCGCGATGAAATTCTTGGCGATGTGCAGATGCGGATTATAGGCGACGCGATGGCTCAGCATTTCGCCGCGATAGAGCCCCTCCTGGTGGAAGCGGTAAAAGCCGACCCGCCGCCGCGCGCCGGACAGCCCGCTCAACAGCGCGGTAAAGCGCGAAAACAGTTCCAGATCGATGACGGTGTCGATCTTGTTGCGCCGCGTCCAGAACAGAAAGCGCAGCGCGTCGCGGGCGAGGCCGAACATCGAGGCGTCGGAAATGGTGAAAATATTGGCCGGCGCAAAGGTGCCGAGCAGCTCGAGCGAGCCGACATTGCGGGCGAAGATGACGAAGAACAGCTCGGCCGAGAGTGCCGTGCGCGCCTTGCGCATGGCCGGCTCGGCCAGCACCGTCGTGCCCATCTCGGAGAGCTCGACGAATAGAATCCGGCGCGGCGGCCCGGCCTCCCGCGCCATCAGCCGGTCGATGAGCCACGTCATACCGGTGGCGATGGCGCACAGCGGCACGCCGGCCAGCCGGTCGATGCGGCGCATGGTGTCGATCTTCATCGTCCGGTTCTAGCGCGTCCGCCCGTTATTGCGAATGGTCCCGGCTTGCCGCTGCGGGAAGGGTCGTGCCCCGTCATTCCGGGACGCGGGCTCGCCGCTGCGCGGCGCCCCGGAACGACGGCTCTTGCGGCCGTCACTTGCCGCAGTGCCGCACCGATGTTATCTGCCGGCCATGACCGCGACGCCTATCGATCGCATCCGCAATTTTTCGATCATCGCCCATATCGACCACGGCAAATCGACGCTCGCCGACCGGCTGATCCAGCTCACCGGCGGGCTCGAAGCGCGCGAAATGGTCGAGCAGGTGCTCGATTCCATGGATATCGAGCGCGAACGGGGCATCACCATCAAGGCGCAGACGGTTCGCCTGAAATACCGAGCCCGCGACGGCAAGGATTACATCCTCAACCTCATCGACACGCCCGGCCATGTCGACTTCGCCTACGAGGTCAACCGGTCGCTCGCCGCCTGCGAGGGCGCGCTCCTTGTGGTCGACGCCAGCCAGGGCGTCGAGGCGCAGACGCTCGCCAACGTCTACCAGGCGATCGACAATAATCTCGAGATCGTGCCGGTGCTCAATAAGGTCGATCTGCCGGCCGCCGAGCCGGACAAGGTCAAAGAGCAGATCGAGGACGTCATCGGGCTCGACGCCTCGAACGCGATTTTGATCTCGGCCAAGACCGGGCTGAACGTATCGGAAGTGCTGGAAGCCATCGTCACCCGCCTGCCGCCGCCCAAGGGCGACGCCGCGGCGCCATTGAAGGCGCTGCTGGTCGATAGCTGGTACGACGCCTATCTCGGCGTCGTCGTGCTGTTCCGTGTCGTCGACGGCGTGCTGAAAAAAGGCCAGCGCATCCTGATGATGCAGACCAACGCGGCCTACGAGGTCGACCGCGTCGGCGTGTTCACGCCCAAGCGCGTCGAGCTCGACGAGCTCGGCCCCGGCGAGATCGGCTTCCTCACCGCCTCGATCAAGGACGTGGCCGACACCCGCGTCGGCGACACCATCACCGATGAGAGGAAACCGGTGGCGTCGCCGCTGCCGGGCTTCCGCCCGGCGATCCCGGTGGTGTTCTGCGGCCTGTTCCCGGTCGACGCCGCCGATTTCGAGGCGCTGCGCGCGGCCATGGGGCGGCTGCGGCTGAACGACGCGAGCTTCTCTTATGAGATGGAAACCTCCGCCGCGCTCGGCTTCGGCTTCCGCTGCGGCTTCCTCGGCCTGCTGCATCTGGAAATCATCCAGGAGCGGCTCGAGCGCGAATTCAATCTCAACCTGATCGCGACCGCGCCGTCGGTGATCTACAAGATCAAGCTGCGCACCGGCAAGGAACTGGAAATCCACAATCCGGTCGACATGCCGGACCCCAACCACATCGAGGAAATGCAGGAGCCGTGGATCGAGGCCACCGTCCTCACCCCGGACGAATATCTCGGTGCCGTCCTTAAACTCTGCCAGGACCGCCGCGGCGAGCAGAAGGAGCTCACTTACGTCGGCAATCGCGCCTTGGTGAAATACAATCTGCCGCTCAACGAGGTGGTGTTCGATTTCTACGACCGGCTGAAATCGGTGTCGCGCGGGTACGCCTCGTTCGATTATCACCTCACCGAGTACCGGCCGGCGGACTTGGTGAAGCTGCAGATGCTGGTCAACGCCGAGCCGGTCGATGCGCTCGCCATGCTGGTGCACCGCACCCGCGCCGAGAGCCGAGGCCGCGCCATGGCCGAGAAGCTGAAAGAACTCATTCCGCCGCACATGTTCCAGGTGCCGATCCAGGCGGCGATCGGCGGCAAGATCATCGCCCGCGAGACCGTGCGCGCGTTCCGCAAGGACGTGACGGCAAAGTGCTACGGCGGCGACGTGACCCGCAAGCGCAAGCTCCTCGACAAGCAAAAAGAGGGCAAAAAGAAAATGCGCCAGTTCGGCAAGGTCGACATCCCGCAGGAGGCGTTTATCGCCGCGCTGAAGGTGGATGTGTGAGGAATGATGCACCATCACTGGGGAATAAAACGTCCGATCGGGTGGCGGCCGCGCTTCGCGCAGTTGTCAGCGCGGTCCCATTTGCCGGCGGCCTGCTATCGGAAATCATTACCGAAGTAATCCCAAATCAGCGTGCGGAACGGGTCGAACGATTTTTGATTGCGCTCTCTGAAAAAATCGATGAATTAGACGCGCGGGATCGGTATCCGACGAAGGAGGGCCCGCAACTGGAGTTACTAGAAGCAGGGGTCAGATCCGCCGCTGCGACAAGCTCATTGGACAAGATACGTTATCTCGCGAATTGCGTGGCCAACGGCATAAGTGATGCGGAAAGTGAGGCTGTAAGAAATCAGAGAATCGTAAGAATAATCTCTGACCTTGATCCCGAAGAAATGATTGTGCTGCTCTCATACAAATCTCGAAAAAGTGTCGACTCTCGGAAATTTAAAGAAAAATATTCTAACGTCTTTGATTTGCCCATGTTGTTTGTAGGAGCAAATCAGAATGACATCAAAAAACACGCTACGTTTGAGGCCGCAAAAAGACATTTGCTGTCGCTGGCCTTGCTAGACGAGGAAATCCAATTCGATCGAGATTCTGGGGTCGCTAAGCAATTTGCTGGACGGGCACAGAAAAGGACAGGGCTCACTCTAGTCGGTCGCTTAGTTCTCTTCCATGCAGGTTTAACCGACGAAATTTAGCAGTTTACTTGTTGTCGTTGCCGGTGTGCAACGGGAGCAGAGGCTGAAGGGGCTAATCTCACTGCGCAATCAGATGGCTCAGGCGTTAGCTGCCGTCAAACATGCAATCCGAAATTTTGAATTTCACCTCGATACAGTGCCGAGCAAGTGCCTGCATGATGTCGGCCGCTGTATGCAGCCGCAGCAATTCAGTTGCATTATCAGGGTCAGATTCGGAGTCCTTTCCGGCGTGCGCTACCGCAAGTCGGCAAGACGTGTATATGTATTCATGTGGTGTAGTCTTACCGCGTAACCTATCAAATTCGTCCAACGACCGCTTCAAATGCTCAAACTTGCGGGCATATGCGAAATTATCTCGGAACCAGTTTTTTGTTGTTCCCCGGTCAGGTTGCGTCAATTCAATGATCTTGTAGTAGTTGAGAACGGAGTAGCTAATCAGTCCCGCATGCTCCGCGTTCAGTGCTTCGCGGTACAGCGCTAGCACGCGACAGGCCTTCGGTGTCGCGGGCATCTTGCGATCAAAGATGTAATTCGAC
>DATAWA010000235.1:0-18512 GCA_036267435.1 Xanthobacteraceae bacterium
GCGGCATGCGTGCCGAGATTGCCCATGACAAGCGTATAGCCGTCGGGTTCGGCGCGCGCGGCCTTGGTCGCGCCGATGGTGCCGCCGGCGCCGGTTACGTCCTCGATGATGACCTGCTGGCCGAGCATGGGACCGATAGCCTGGGCGACCAGCCGGCCGAGAATGTCAGTCGGGCCGCCCGCGGCGAACGGCACGATCATGGTGATCGGACGGGTTGGATATTGATCGTCGGCGCGGGCGCTGGCGATGAAGCTTGCGACAACAGCCAGCGTCAGCGCAGCGGCGCGGCACCACACGGCAACTTTCGGCATTTCACCCCCCGTCACGCGCACAAACTCACCATTTCATTTGCGCTTTTCGTTGCCGGCGAGTGTAGGGAGAGCCATCGCCAAGTCAAATACACGCACGCCGCGAACGCGGTGGCGTGAATGGGGATTTGAACGGGCTGTTTTGTTGGGCGCGGCGCAGATGCGCTGGTACAGCTGGGTGGACTCGAACCACCGACCTCCTGATCCACAGTCAGGCGCTCTAACCAACTGAGCTACAGCTGCACGGCTCTCGCGTCGTAGTGTCTAAGAGCAACGCCGGAGCTTGGCAATATAGCCCCCGAACCAGGGGCCAGACAGCAAAAAGCCCGGGCCAGGCCCGGGCTTTGCCCTCTCGCCGCGATCGCCGCGGCACGCTTTCACCGGTCCGCAATTAAGCGACCTTGGTGAACGCCTTGTTCATGCCGGACTTGATCGGCTCGGCGGTCTCGGTCGCGACCTTCTGTGCCAGCGCGCCGAGTTCCTTGGTCTGGGCCGTCAAAGCCTCGAACTGCTTGCGGGCATGGGCGCTGGAAAGCTCGACGACTTCCGACAGCGTCTTTGCCGCGAGCAACTCGCCGGCATAATCAAACGCCGCGTTGGTGTTGACGCGGGCCGCCTCGATCATTTTGAGGCCGTAGTCCGAAGCGCCTTTGCTGGCGGTCGAATAAGTGGTTTCCAGGACGTCAGTCGCTTCTTCCGCGGCGGCCTTCATCTTCTCGTAGGTGTCCTTGCATTGGGCGACACCACGTTCGGCGATTTCACGGAAGGCGGCCGGCATTTCGATTTTCGGGATCTCGAATTTGGGCATCTCGAACTTCGGCATTTCGAATGCGCTGGTGGCCGGCTTGCTCTTGGCTTTCGGGGGGGTGGAGGTAGCGGCTTCCGCCATGACACTGGTCCTTGATTTTGCTCGATGCTTCTTGGGCTGTCTCACCTGGAGAATTTTTTTTCATTGGCCACGCCGCCCATTGCGCGTTGCCTGACATTGCTAAATTTCGCGGCAGGATGGCATCAGCTTGCGTCCACGCCACTCTCGGCAGTTTAGATAGCATGCCTTTTGGTGCATTGCAACAGGATTTATTGCAACGCACAAAATAATATAAGGCAATGAAATAATTGCGCTTTTTTGAGGTGCGCGAACCAGACCCGGCTAGGTCTTAGGCTTGGCAGCATCAACCACAATCTTGGCGGCACTTTGACCGAGGTCCTGCACCTGACTCGATAACGTCTGCATTTGCCGGCTTAGAAATTCGGACTGCAGCCGCATCAGCTCCGACGCATCGTTGGCGGTCAGGAGCCTTTGGGCGAATTCAAACGTCGATGCCACGTTCTGCTCGGCATAAGTCATCGATTTTTGGGCAATTTCCGTCGCGACGCCGTGCGCGGCGGCGGTCTGGCCTTGGAACTGTCCAAGGGCTTTGTTGGTCGCCTCGATAAAGCCTTCAAAGGCCTTGCGCGCTTGTGTCACGCCCTGCTCGGCAAACGCCCGCATGTCGTTCGGCATAGCAAATTGCTCGAATGGATCTTTCGCCATCACTGTCCCCTGGTGTCACCCGGCCAGTGCGATCCTAACGCGAATCCATGGCGGTCAGGCAAGCGAAACAGCAGAGGTCTTCGGCGCAGCAAGCATGCAGTTAAGGTTATCCCGCCAAGTCCGGGCGTCGGCATGGACGCCGCCGATGCCCCGCACTATCACTATTAAGGATTTGTTTAGGCTACGAGTTTCGACCGCATGCCGATCGTGGAGAAAGAGCTCACTCTCTTGCGTCATCCGCGGATCGCCCCGCTGGCGGCGAGTGCTTGGCCGGCGTGGCTGTGGAGCATCGACGGCCGGCACATCGTCTGGGCGAACGCGGCCGGCGCGGCGATTTTCGGCGCCGCTACCACACAGCAATGCCGCATGCGGCATCGCGAAATCGACGGTGCAGCGGCTGCGCAAATTGTCCGCCTGGCGGCAACGCTGCCGTCAATGGCGCAAAATCGGCTGGAGCGGCTGCGCGGCTTTGGCGCAAATTTCGGCCGCGCGCTCACCTGCATTTGCTCGCGTATCGTGCTCGACGACGGCAAAGCCGCGGTGCTGGTCGCCGCGGCTGAACCGGCCGGTCCGAATTTGGCGCCGGATGAACGCGTGCGGCGGCTGTTCGGCGGCTGCGACGAACCGCTCGCAGCTTTCGCGCCGGATGGCCGGTTGGTCTATGCCAATGCCGCGGCGCTGACGCAGCTTGACGGCGTGAGCCGGCTGTCGGCCCTCGGCATCGAGCCGCTTGCCGCCGCGGCCCTGCAATCCGGCCATGCGGAAGGCTCTGCGCAACGCGGCGATAAGACGTTCGCAGTCACCGTAACGAAGCTCGGCAGCGAAGCCACCCAGCTGCTTGTTCTTACCATCATGCCGCAGCAAATAAGCGCGTCAGCAGATGCGCCGGCTGCGCCGCAAGACGTTCACGACACACCAGCGACGGAAGCCGTCTCGACGACACCGGCGCCGGCGCCCCTCGTCCCGTCCGCTGGCGCAGATCAAAAAGATCAGCAACCCGACGCAGCTCAAAACTCCGATGCCGCCGCCACACCAGAAACGCTCGGCGAACGGCGGCACCCGTTGCGCTTTGTCTGGCACATGGATGCGGACGGCCGCTTCGGCGTCGGCTCCGATGAATTTATTGAACTTGCGGGTCCGCACACCGCGACTGCGTTTGGCCGGCCCTGGCACGAGATTGCCGGCGAGCTGAAACTCGATCCCAACAATCAGGTGGCGCGCGCGGTAGCGAGCCGCGAAACCTGGAGCGGCATCACCGTATCGTGGCCGGTGGATTGGCCCAAAGAGGATTCCACGGAGCGGCTACCGATCGAGATGTCGGGCCTTCCGGTATTCGATCGAGACCGCAGCTTCCGAGGTTATCGCGGCTTCGGCGTATGCCGCGACGTCGATCGCCTCAATCAGTTGGCCCGTGCCCGCCGCGAACATCCAATGGGATTCATGCCGCCCGCGGAGGATCCGCCACAACCGTCGGACACCGCCGCCGCATTATCAGCCGCTGCGCCGAAGGAGCCGGTAGCGCCGGTTGCGCCCGCGCCCGTGCCGCCGGAGCGGCCCGCAGCGCCGGCGGTGTCGCCGTCGGCCAATGTGGTGCCGTTTCGCCCCTCGGCGCCGGCCGAAACCAAAGTGCCGCCGGCCCTAAGCCCGGTCGAACGCCGGGCGTTCCGAGAACTAGCGCAAGAGCTGACAGCACGCCTGCACGGTCCGGAGGCGCCGGCCACCGAGACCGGGGTCGAGGAGGCACCCGCCGAGGCTGTCGCGCCGGCAGCCGTCGCCGCGGCGGAGCCCATCATCGAGCAGGTGCTGCTCGATCGCATCCCCATCGGCGTGCTGGTCTATCGCCACGACAAGGTGCTCTACGCCAACCGTCATTTCCTCGAGTGGAGCGGCTACGCCAGCCTTGCCGCAATCGAGGCAGCCGGCGGTTTGACCACGCTGTTCGCCGAACCCGACGCCGGCGTTCTTGCCGCAAGTGACGCCGCGCCGCTGCCGATCGCCTCATTGTCGATCGTCACGGAACGCGGTGAAACCGTACCGGTTCAAGGCCGCATGTTCACCGTGCCATGGAGCGGTTCGACGGCGCTGGCGCTGATACTGACCAACGGCCAGGCCGCGGCCGCGCAACAGGAGGCCGAGCGCGCGCTCGGCATCGCCCAGCGGGAAAATCACGAACTCAAATCGACGCTCGATATCGCAACCGACGGCGTCGTGATCTTAGATGCCGGAGGCCGCGCCGTCGCCGCCAACGCGCGCGCCTTGGGTTTATTCGGCAAGGCCGCCGACGAGCTGACCGGGCGCGGCTTCAGCGACTTGCTGGCACCGGAGAGCGAACATGTGGCGCGGGCCTATTTCGACCGTGTCGTGGGCGGCGGCGCCGATACCGACGACGCAATTGATGTCGCCGGGCGCGGCGCCCGCGAGCAGCTGCTGCCATTGGCTATGGCGCTCGGCCGCATCGATAACGATCGCTTTTGCGCGGTGTTCCGCGACGTCACCAGCCGCAAGCACAGCGAGGAAGAGCTGCGCAACGCCCGGCGCGAGACGCTGCGCGCCGCCTCGGCCAAAGCCGAATTCCTCGCCAGGGTGAGTCATGACATCCGCACCCCGCTCAATGCCATGATCGGTTTTGCCGAAGTCATCATGGCCGAACGGCTCGGCCCGATCGGCCATGAGCGCTACCGCGAATATATCAAGGACATTCACGCCGCCGGGACGCATCTTGTCTCGATGCTCAACGATCTGTCCGATCTGTCGCGGGTCGAAACCGGACAGATCGAACTCAATTTCACCAGCGTCGCTCTCAACGAATTGACGCAGCAATGCGTCGGCATCATGCAGCCGCAGGCGAACCGCGCGCGCATCATTATCCGCACCTCGCTGACGCCCGGCATTCCGCCCATCGTCGCCGACGAACGGTCGCTGCGCCAGATCGTTCTCAATCTGATCGCCAACTCGATCAGATTTACCGGACCGGGCGGACAGGTGATCGTATCGACGCTGTTGACCGACAGCCGCGAAGTGGTGCTGCGGGTGCGCGACACCGGCGCCGGCATGAGCGAAAAAGACATCGAACTCGCCCTCGAGCCGTTTCGCCAGACGGCGACCTCGGGGAGCTGGGGTTCGGGGGGTAGCGGCCTTGGGTTGCCACTGACCAAAGCTCTGGCCGAGGCCAATCGCGCCAATTTCTCGATCAAGAGCGCCCCGAACGCCGGAACGCTGGTCGAGATCGCCTTCCCGTCAAGCCGTCTTGCGGCCGGCTGACGCGCGTCGCCACGATACGTCCGGCGCGAACCGCCGAGTTTTTGCCGTCATTGGCTGCAACGCTCCGGCAAGGGCGCGATCATGGCCGCGGTCAAAGGTTTCACTAAAGGCTTCCTGGCGGTCATTTTGACCTGCGGCCTGTCGTTGCCCGGCGCGGCGCGCGCCGCCGACGACGTCGATCTGCTGCTGGTGCTCGCCGCCGACGTATCGCGCAGTATCGACGACACCAAATTCCAATTACAGCGCGACGGCTATGCGGCCGCGGTCTCCGATCCGCGCGTACTCGATACCATCCGCTCCGGCCGCAATGGACGTATCGGCGTGACTTTCGTCGAGTGGTCGGGCGTCGGCGCCCAACACGTCGTCGTCGATTGGACGGAGATCGGCGATGCCGCGGCGGCCAAGCGATTCGGCGATCAATTGATCGAGTCGCCGCGCTCATTCGCCGGCCGCACGTCGATCAGCGGCGGCATCGAATTCGCCTTGGCTAGGATCGCGGCCGCGCCCTTCAATTGCGTTCGCCGCACCATCGACGTCTCCGGCGACGGCACCAACAATGACGGCCGCGCCGTCACCGAATTGCGCGATCAGGCGGTTGCCAACGGCGTCACCATCAACGGTCTCGTCATCCTCAGCGATTCCCCGATGCCGTGGAATCCGGAGCACACCAATCCACCGGGCGGACTGGACAATTACTATCGCAACAATGTCGTTGGCGGACCTGGCGCGTTCGTCATGGTAGCGAAAAACTTCAATTCGTTCGGCCAGGCCATTATCGCCAAAATGATCGCCGAAGTGTCGCAATCGGATCAGCCGTCGGGTGACGAGATGGCGGCGGCGCGGCGGTAAATTACCCATTGGCGCCAATAATTTGCAGCGACAAACCGAAGGCGTTCGGCCACGAAAGCGACACAGATAGCCGCCATGTATCCAGTCGGCCTATCGCCCGATATAGTTCATCGGCCTCACAACAAATCGGAATACGTCCCGTGACCGCGGCCATCGGCTTGAAACGCCTCGCAGTTGCCGTCGCCGCCCTCCTTGCTGCCGCTTTCGGCACGCTGGTAGCGCTGTCGTTTCTTATTCCGGCGGCGTCGGTGCGCGATGCGGTCAAGGCGGAAATCCACGCGGCGACCGGTCTCGATCCATTGCTGGGCAACGACATCTCGCTGTCGCTGTTTCCGTCCGGCACCGTGCATTTTCGCAACGTGCTTTTGGGGAACGATCAGACTGGCGAGCCGGCCGTCGCCGCCGATGAATTGACGGCTCGGCTGCGTTATTTCCCACTGCTCGCCGGGCATATCGAAATCGCCGACGTGACGCTGGTGCGGCCCGTGATCAACATCGTTTTCTCCGCCGGCGGCCAGTCCAACTGGTCCGGACTTATCGCCTCGCTGGCGCATGGGCTCGCGCCTAATCCTGATCGCACGGCAACCTTTTCCGAAATCGACATCCGAAACGGCACGGTCGTCGTGCATGACGCCGGCAAGAACGCCACCGAACGGCTCGAAGACGTCAATTTCCAAGTCGCCTGGCCGTCGATTTCGCGCAGCTTCGGCGCCAATGGGCATTTCACCTGGAACGGCGAACCGGTCGAAGCCAGCCTCACTTTGAGCGACTTCCTGGCCGCTCTGACCGGCGACCGTTCGGGCGTCAAATTGCGGCTGTCGAGCGCACCGCTCCAGCTTGCCTTCGATGGCGGGGCGACCGATCAACCGACGCTCAAGCTTGACGGCACGCTCGACGTCGAAGCACCTTCGCTGCGCGACGCTTTGCATTGGGCGGGCAAGAGCGAAGTGCCGTTCGGCGGCTTCGGGCGGTTTGCATTGCGCGCGCAGAGCGATATCGGCGGCGGCATGGCGTCGCTGTCGAATGTCAATGTCGAACTCGACGGCAATACCGCCGAAGGCGCACTGACGCTCGCGATCGACGGTCACAGCCAGGTCCAGGGCACGCTCGCGGCCGATGCGCTCGATTTGACGCCCTATGTTTCAGGCGTTCGGCTTCTGGCCCGCGACGATAACCGATGGAATCGGCTGCCGATCGCGCTCAACGGTTTCAGCGATTTCAATCTGGACCTGCGGCTGTCGGCCGCCAGCATCAAAATCGCCAACGCGCAATTGGGGCGGACCGCGATCGGTGCGACCATGCATGACGGCAAACTCGATGTCACGGTCGGAGAAGCCCAGGCATTCGGCGGCAATGCCAAAGGCACGCTCGCGCTTGCCAACACCGGCAACGGCGTCGCGGTTTCCTCCAACATGCAATTCCTCGACGTCGATCTGGAAACCTGTCTCAGCCAGATCTTCGGGATGCACAAAGTGCAAGGCCGCGGCAATCTGGCGTTCAACCTTTCCGGCGCCGGCGATTCCGTCCTGGCGGTGACGCGCGCGCTCAACGGCACGGCGACGCTCAATGCCCAGTCCGGCGCGCTGGCCGGCATTGACGTCGAGCAGTTGCTGCGCCGGCTGGAGCGCCGGCCGCTGTCCGGCAACGGCGATTTCCGCCAGGGACGCACGCCGTTCGATCAGATCGTGGTCAACCTTAAGGTCGACAACGGCATGGTCTCCATCGCCGACATGCACATCGACGGTCCCTCGGTCAAGCTCGCGGTCGGTGGCCAGGCTTCGGTGCCGACGCGCGATCTCGATCTCAAGGGTGTGGCGACGCTGGTGTCGAATGCGACTTCAGACGAATTCGACTTGCCCTTCGTCGTTCAGGGACCGTGGGACGATCCGATCATGCTGCCGGATCCGCAGAGCCTGATCCGCCGTTCCGGTGCGGCCGCACCGCTGTTGAATGCAGCCAAGGGCTACAATGCGAGCGACGCCGTACGCTCGGTGATCGATCAATTGCTGGCGAATCCGCCGCCGCCGCCCGCTTCGGTGCCCGCCGCAACGCCGGCCATGGCTGCACCGGCCGCGGCCAAATCCTCGCAATAGCGCGGCAAAAGTCGGGCTAAGCGCGCAGCTTTCGACTTTTTGCTCTATAATTTGGCCGCCCGAATCAGTGCGGCGGTGCCGCGACCCGAGGCAGAAAAACGTCAATCCGATGATCGGCCTCACACGCACGGTGGTCAAGGTGCTGATAGCGTCGATGATCGTCGGGACGATCCTGACGCATTTCGGCATCGGCCCCGATCAGCTGGTCAAGCTGACCGGCCTCTCGCCCGAACGGATCGAGGACTTGGCGCGCGCCGGCCTTGCCTGGGCACTGCCCAATCTGTTGCTGGGATCGCTGGTCATCGTGCCGGTCTGGTTTCTGTTCTACATTTTCCGGCCGCCCGGCGAGAGCCGGGATTGATCGATCGTTTCGTTCAAGTTCGCGGCGGAGCGCCTCTTGCCCCGCTGAGCTTGGTGAGCAGCGACGCGGCGATGACGGCAAGGCCGACGACGCCGACCATGATGCTGCAGACGGCGTTCATTTCCGGGCTGACGCCAAGACGAACTTCCGAATAGATGCGGATCGGCAGCGTGGTCGCCCCCGGCCCGGTCGTGAAGCTGGCGATAACCAAGTCGTCGAGCGAGAGCGCAAAGGCCAGCATCCAGGCGGCGGCGATGGCGGGCAGGATCAGCGGCAGCGTCACCGTCATGAACGTGCGGGCCGGCGAAGCACCGAGATCCATGGCGGCTTCCTCGAGGCTCATGTCGAAATCGACAAGCCGCGATTGAACAATCACCGCGACGAAGCACATGGCCATGGTGGTGTGGGCGATCACCACCGTCCAGAAGCCGCGGTCGGCTGAAACAGCGACGAACAGAAGCAGCATGGACAGCCCGGTGATGACCTCGGGCATCACCAGCGGCGCATAGATCATGGCGGCGAACACCAGCCGGCCGCGAAAACGGCCGAACCGCACCAGCGCCACGGCGGCGAGCGTCCCCAGCACTGTGGCCGCGGTCGCCGAAGTGAGCCCGACGCGGATACTGATGAACGCCGCAGCCAACAGCGGGGCGTCGTCGGCAAGCTGATGGTACCATTGCGTCGACCAGCCGCCCCACACCACGACCAGGCGCGAAGCGTTGAACGAATAGACGACAAGAATGACAATCGGCAGATAGAGAAAGGCAATGCCGATGCACAGCGAGATAAGATTGAAGGCGGAGAGTTTGCGCATCGTCTAGTCCCGCTCGGCGCGCCGCATGATCTGGTGCTGGAAGATCACGATCGGAGTGACCAACAGGCAGACCAGGACGACGGCGACCGCGGAAGCGGTCGGCCAGTCCTTGTTGGCAAAAAATTCCGTCCAAATGGCCTGCCCGATCATCGCCGTGTGCGAACCGCCGAGCAGGTCCGGAATGACGAATTCGCCCACAGCCGGAATGAAACAAAGGAGCGAGCCGGCGATTACGCCGGGCGCCGACAATGGTACGGTTATCAGCCAGAACCGTTTCCAGCGTGGACAGCCGAGGTCGGCGGCGGCTTCCAACAGCGATTCGTCGAGTTTTTCCAACGTCGCGTAGAGCGGCAGCACCATAAACGGCAAATAAGAATAGACGATGCCGATGTAGACGGCGGTATTGGTTGAGAGCCAAACCGGCGGCTCACGGACCAGACGGAGCGCCAGCAACAGCCGGTTGAGCGGTCCGTCGTGCTGCAGGATGTTCATCCAGGCGTAAATGCGGATGAGAAACGACGTCCAGAACGGCAAGATCACCAGCAGGACCAAGATCGGCTGGACCCACCGCGGCAGGCGCGTCATGGCGTAGGCGATCGGATAGCCGATCAAAAGCAGGAGGAGCGTAGACAGCACGGCGATTTGCAGGCTTTTCAGATAGGACAGAATGTAGAGCGGGTCGGAGCCGAGAAAGGCGTAATTGTCGAGCGACAGGCCGGCGAAGAAGCCGGCGATGCCGTGCCAGCCGGCGGCAATATCGAAGACTGGAATGTAGGGCGGCTGCGCGATCGCGGTCTGCGACAGGCTCAACTTCAGCACGATCAAAAAAGGTACGAGAAAAAAGGCGATCATCCAGGCATAAGGAGCCTGGATGACGAGGCTGGCGAGAACAGACCGCCGCGGCTTTTTGCTCATGGGTAACCCGCAATCCGTCATTGCTTGAGCACGATGGCCGCTTCCGGCGGAAACGCGAGCCACACTTTGTCATTCCAGCCGAACGCGTGTTGTTCGGTGCGTGCGGCATTGGCGATCGTCGCCTGCAGCGGAACGCCGTCATCGGTTTTGAGCCGCAAGATCGACAGATCGCCGAGATAGGCGATGTCGACGAGCGTCGCGGCGACGCCATTTTCCAACGCCGATTGCTGCTCCCGCAAAACGGATAGCTTTTCCGGCCGCACCCCGACCCAAATCGTCGTCCCCGGCGCGGCGTCGATCTTGGTCGCGACGCGTAGGCGGCCGAGCGCCGTGCCGTCGATGCTGACGCGGTCCTCGCCGACGCGGCCTTCGAACATATTGACGCTGCCGATGAAGTCGGCGACCCAGCGCGAGTTCGGCTGCTCGTAGATTTCAGCCGGCGGCGCGACTTGCATCAAACGGCCGCGGTCCATAACCGCGATGCGATCGGCGACCGTCATCGCTTCACTCTGGTCATGCGTGACGATGATGAAGGTCAGCCCGAGACGGCGTTGCAAGTCCATCAGCTCGAATTGCGTCTCGCCGCGCAGTTTCTTGTCGAGCGCCGCCATCGGTTCGTCGAGCAGCAGGATGCGGGGGCGCTTGACAAGCGAACGGGCGAGCGCCACGCGCTGGCGCTGGCCGCCCGACAATTGATGCGGCTTGCGCCGGCCGAAATCCTCGAGCTTCACGAGCTTGAGCATGTCGCTGACGCGCTCAGCGATCTCTGCCGCGTGCAAGCCCTCCTGCTTGAGGCCGAAGGCGACATTGCCGGCCACGGTCAGATGCGGGAACAGCGCATAGCTTTGAAACATCATGTTGACCGGACGCCGATGCGGCGGCACCGCGGAAATATCGAAACCGTCCAGCAGAATGCGGCCGGCATTGGCCCGTTCGAAGCCGGCGATGAGCCGCAACAGCGTTGTCTTACCGCAGCCCGACGGCCCGAGCAGCGCGAAGAATTCTCCCTGATAGATGTCGAGCGACAGCCGGTCGACCGCCGCGTAAGAGCCGAACTGCCTGCTCAATTCCTCGATCCGCAGCAGCGGCTGGACCGCGCGGTCGGTCCACGGGGCGAAATCTCGCTTGGCAAAGCCGATTTTCGATCCGCCGTTCGGCATCAATGCTCCGCCCGCGACGGCCCGCTCCAAGGGCGCGCCTGTCGCACGCTAAAGCATTTTTGCGTTCGGTGAAAAGAGAGCCGGTCTAATCGAGGACGGCCACGTCCGCGGTCGGCACCAGCGTCGCCTCGTCGACCGCATCGGCCACGAGCTTACGCGGCTCCGGACCGTAATAATCGCCCATTTGCACCACCGGGCGCGGCTGCATGGTGATCGAGATCAAGCGGTCATAAAGCGCCTTGGCCGATACCGGCTTGGTCAGAAATTCGTTGACACCGAGCCGCACCGCTTCGACCACCCGCCAGCGCTCGCAGTGACCGGTCAGGATAATGATCGGAATGTCGGGCATCGGGAACACTCCCGGCGAGCGCACGATGCGCACCAACTCGGGACCGTTGAGCATTGGCATTTCCCAGTCGAGAATGACGACATCCGGCGCCATGGTGCGGATCGAGTCGAGGGCGGCGATGCCGTCGGCGGCTTCGCAAATGTCCTTGATGCCGCAATTGACGAGCAGATTGCGGATCATTTTGCGCATGTACTGATTGTCATCGACGACAAGAACACACAGCGACTGGATGATGGTCTCGATCTGCTTTTTGGTGTGCTTTGCCGACATGTCGTAGCGGCCGTTAAAACGGCCGCTTATTGCTCGTGCCTGCCCTTCCCCGTGCATGACGACATCAAAGCATGCGCCCTATTGCGGGAGGGTAAAGCGAAAACTTGCAAATTGTCGCGATCGCGCGATATAGCGGGGCGCCCGTGCTGACCGTGGTGAGCGGGCGGTTAATGCCGACGCAGCCGTTCAGACATTGGTTGAACGACCGAGTGCTCGCATGGCGGAGCGGTCCGAGCAGGCGGAACTCCTCGTTAGTGCAGGCAGAAATCGGCCGATTCCGGAGCGAAATCCGATCTGTTGGTCAATGGCGGCCGCGGTGCGGGACCGTAGTAATCGCCGCGTCTTATCATCGGCCGCGGATGGACCAGGATCGACACGATACGCGTCAACAGGCTGGTCGATGACACCGGTTTGACCAGAAACTCGTTGACGCCGAGCCGCATGGCTTCGACCACGCGCGAACGCTCGCTATAGCCGGTCAGCATGATGACAGGCACGTTAGGCTGCGGAAACGTGTCCGGCGAACGCACCGCGCGCATGAAATCCGGACCATTCGGCCTCGGCATTTCCCAATCGAGAATGACCAGATCGGGCGCCCGCAGGCAAATCTTGTCGAGGCCGTCGTTTCCCTCGGCCGCCTCATAAATCTCTTTGACGCCGAGAGCCTGTAACAGCGCCCGCACGACTTTGCGCATGCTCGGCTCGTCGTCGACGACGAGCACTTTGAGCCGTTCGACCTGCCGCGCAATCTGGGTAGCCCGGGATTCCATAAAAGCCCCGTGTAGAAGGAATTCCCCGCGCCGATCTAACCACGTGCCGATGTAGCGGCGGTTCGAAAAATCGCTAAAATTTTAGCCAATTGCGCCGGCCGCCGCTGGCGGCGATGTCATGAAATTCTCCAGAAGCTTGGTCTGCGCCGGGCCGAAGTAAAGCCCAAGCTTGGAGCGGCGCCATAACACGTCGTCGGCGGTCGCCGCCCACTCCTTGGTCATCAAATAGCGCACTTCCGCGGCGGTGAGGTCACCGCCAAAGCGCATGCCGAGATCGTCGAGCGTGCCGGCTTGTCCGAGAACGCGGTCGACGCGGGTTCCATAGGCCCGGACCAAGCGGCGCGCATGATCGCCGGTGAGGAATCGCCACGTCCGCTGCGTGCGCTCGATGAGGGTATCGACGCCGTCATACAGGAAGTCGCCGCCGGGCAACGGGGTATGCGCGGTCCACGGCCGCGAGCGCGGAAAGAAATGCGCCAGGCGCGCCAGCACATCCTCGGCAAGCCGGCGGTAGGTCGTGATCTTGCCGCCATAGACGGTGAGCAACGGCGCCTCGCCGCGGCGCTCGTCGAAAATAAGCGCGTAATCCCGGCCGATGTCCTGCGGCTTGCGCGAGCCGTCGTCATAGAGCGACCGAACGCCGGCATAGGTCCAAACCACGTCCGCCGCCCCGATCTCGGTACGGAAATATTCGTTCACGACGGTGCAGAGATAGTCGATTTCTTCGCCGCTCGCCGCCACGATCGCCGGGTCGCCGACAAAGCTGCGATCGGTGGTCCCGATCAGAGTGAAATCGCGCTGAAAGGGAATGGTGAAAACCACCCGGTTGTCGGCTGCCTGCAGAATATAGGCGCGGTCGTGATCGTAGAGGCGACGCACCACGATATGACTGCCTTTATCGAGGCGCAGGCGATGCTGCGGCGTTGCCCGCAAGGCCGTCTCGGCGAACGATTCATTCCAGGCTCCGGCGGCGTTGATCAGGATCCGCGCCGTCACGACGTCGCGCATGCCTCGGGCGTTGAGCACCAGTTGCCAAACGTCGCTGCGATCGGCGCGCACGCAGCGGGTTCGGGTACGGATCACCGCGCCATGCTCGGCGGCATCGACGGCATTGAGAACGACGAGCCGCGCGTCGTCGGCGAAGCAATCGGAATATTCGAAAGCATGATGGAACCGGGTCTTCAGCGGCACGCCGGCCTCGTCGGTCAACAGATCGAGCTCGCGCGTGCCCGGCAGAATTTTGCGCCGGCCCATCCAGTCGTAGATCAGAAGGCCGATCCGCAGCAACGTCGCGGAACGCCGTGCCGTGTTGATCGGCAACACGAAGCGCAACGGCCGGATCAGGTGCGGCGCCGCGCGCAGCAATATTTCCCGCTCGCGCAAGGCGGCGCGGACCAGACCGAACTGCCGTTGCTCGAGATAGCGCAAGCCGCCGTGGATGAGTTTCGACGACGCCGAAGAGGTGCCCGAGGCGAGATCGTTCTGTTCGATCAGGACGACGCGAAACCCGCGGCCCGCGGCGTCGCGCGCGATGCCGGCGCCGTTGATACCGCCGCCGATGATGGCGAGATCGAAGTCGGCCACTGATTCTCCCTTCCCTGCAGGATATCAAATCTTCGCGGCGGCCTTGTCTCGCATCGCAGATTGGCGATGATAAGTCGCTTATCGATTAGTCTGGGATTGATGAATCATGAATTTCCACGGCCGTCATATCGTCGTCACCGGCGGCGCCGGGGCGCTCGGCACCGCGGTGGTCGCGGCGCTGATCGAAGCCGGGGCGGCCTGCCGTGTGCCCTGCTTCGACGACGCGGAGGCGAAGCGCTTCCGGCTGCGCGAGCATAAGCAAGTCGAAGTGATCGTCGCCGGCAATCTCGCCGAACCGGCTGTCGCCAGCCGCGTCTTTGAAGGCCTGCCGTCGCTGTGGGCATCGATCCATATCGCCGGCGGCTTTGCCTTTGCCGCGCTCCGCGACGCCGAGGTCGCGACCATCCGGCAGCAGGTCGACATGAATTTCCTGAGCTGCATTCTGTGCTGCCGTGCGGCCGTGCAGGCGATGACGGCCAACGCGCCGGGCGCCGGCGGACGAATCGTCAATATCGCCGCGCGGCCTGCTTTGGAATGGCGCAGCGGCGCCAATATGGCCGCCTATGCGGCGAGCAAGGCGGCCGTGGCGGCGCTCACGGTGGCGCTGTCCGAGGAAGTCGCCAAGGACGGCATTCTGGTCAACGCGGTCGCGCCGTCGACCATGGACACTCCGGCCAATCGGCAGGCGATGCCGAAAGCCGATTTCGCATTGTGGCCGAAAGTCGAAGAGGTCGCGGCGACGATCTTGTTTCTCGCTTCGCCCGACAACCGCGTCACCCGCGGCGCGATCGTGCCTGTTTACGGCAAATCCTAATACCCGGGCCACAATCCCGGCGTCGCCAGTTCGAGGAGGTGCCCGTCGGGATCGCGGAAGTAGATGCTCTCGCCGCCGCGCGGCCAGTTGGTGCGGCCTTCGATTGCGACCGCGGCCTGGCTCAAGCGGGCTTCCCACGCGGCGCGTTCATCTGCCGCGATCGAAAACGCGATGTGCACCGGCCCGTGACCGTCATGCGGCGGAATCGTGCCGCCCGGCAGATGCACCGTTTCCAGCGAATGGCCGCGCAGGAACAGCAGCAACACACCCTGGCCGGCGACGTCATAAGCGCATAGCCGCTGATCGCGATAAATGCTGTTGAGGCCGAGCACCTGCTCGTAGAACGCGCAGGCGCGGCCGAAGTCCTCGACATAAAGCACGGTTTCGAGAATGCCGAGCAGTGCGGGCATGGGTCACCTCAGCCGTCATCCCGGATTGCCCCGAAGCAGCACGTCCGGAATCCATAATCGCCGACCGTGGTTTTAGATTCCGGCCCCGAAATGACGGTTACCCCGACACCGGCACGATGTCGCGGGCCGGCGTGGTGACGAGCCGCGTCACCGCGCTCGACGCGACGACGGCGCGCTGCTGCGCATAGGCTTCGTGATTGCGTTCGATGTAATCGAGATCGTAGAGGTAATTCACCATCAAACCGTAGGACTGCTTGATCGCGCGGTCCGAGGTGTCGGCGAGCCAGTCGAGACGCTCGAGCCGCGCGCCGTTGCCGAGATGGAAGCGTGCGACCGAGTCCAACGGCAGGCCGCGCCCGTTGCGCGCGCGCATATAGTACCAGGCCGCGGCGCGGATCAGCGGCTCGTGCACCTGTTCGGCGGCCTCGGGCGAGCGCCACCAATTGTCGTCGTCGAGCGCGGCGAGCGCCTCGCGGTCGTGTTCGTCGAGCGCGTCCGAGACGGGGTTTTTGCGTTCGCGCTTGAGCCAGTCGGCGAAATTCGGCGCCGGCGACAGCGTCACGAAGGTACCGACGCGCGGCACTTCGCGCGACACTTCCTCGACCACCTGCTTGATCAGGAAATGGCCGAAGCTCACGCCGGCGAGGCCGCGCTGGCAATTGGTGATCGAATAGAACACCGCCGTGGTGGCGCGCTGCGGCTCGACCGGCTCGCGCTTGCCGGACAGGATCGGCCCGATGGCGCCGGCGATTTCGCGGGTCAGCGCCACTTCGACGAAGATCAGCGGCTCGTCGACCAGCGCCGGATGAAAGAAGGCGTAGCAGCGGCGGTCCGGCGGATCGATGCGCCGGCGCAGATCGTCCCAGTCGTGGATTTCGTGGACCGCCTCATAGCGGATGATCTTTTCCAGAATGGCGGCCGAGGTCGACCAGTCGATGCGGCGCAGCACCAGAAAGCCGCGATTGAACCACGACGAGAACAGATGCACGAAATCCTTGTCGATGGCGGCAAGGTCGTCGCGGCGATGATCCATGGCATCGAGCAATTGCTCGCGCATGCGCACCAGCGCCGCGGTGCCGCCGGGGGCAAGGTTGAGCCGGCGGAACAGTTCGAGGCGGCGCGGCTCGGTGGCGTGATTGAGCTCGGCGGCGGTGGCGTCCGACGGCGCCGCTTGCCATTCGGCGACGGCCTTATCGATGCGGCCGCTGTCGTGCCCGAAGGTGGTGGCGAGCGTTTCGAAAAAAGCGATGCGCGGTCCGGTGGTGAGTTCGGCGTAGCTCGCCAAAATCTCCTGCGCCAATGCCACGCCGGAGGCTTCGCCGCGGCCCGACAGCAGCTCCTCGCATTGCTCGATCAGCCCGGTCGAGCGCTCATGCGCCGGCTCCCGGCGCTCACGCTTGATAAGCGCTCGGCTCCGCTCGGCGATGCTTTGCAGCATTTCGCTGAAGAACGAGGTGTCCACTGGTCATCCCATCGGCCCGGCAGGCCTTAACTAATGATCCGCCAGAGCGATGACAAGTTTGCTAACGGCGGAGAACGGTAGACAAAGCGGCCCCGCTTTGTCAGTTAATCGCCCGCGCGGCGGCTCGCCGCAAGCGTGAGGGAGTGACCGATGCCGGGGCCATTAGCGGGGTTGCGCGTTCTGGAGCTTGCCCGGATTCTGGCCGGGCCGTGGGCCGGGCAGATCCTTGCCGACCTCGGCGCCGACGTCATCAAGGTCGAGCGCTCCGGCGCCGGCGACGACACTCGCGCCTGGGGCCCGCCGTTCGTGCCGGCGGCCGACGGCGGCCATCTCGACGCCGCTTATTTCCACTGCACCAATCGCGGCAAGCGCTCGATCGAGCTCGATTTCACCACCGCCGAGGGCCAGCGCATCGTCAAGAAGCTGGCCGCGCGCTCCGACGTGCTGATCGAGAATTTCAAGGTCGGCGGGCTTACCAAGTTCGGGCTCGACTACAAAAGCCTCGCTGCGCTCAATCCGCGGCTGATCTATTGCTCGGTGACCGGCTTCGGCCAGACCGGGCCGTCGGCGCCGCGCGCCGGCTACGATCTGATGGCGCAAGGCATTGGCGGCATCATGGGCATGACGGGCATGCCGGACGGCCCGCCGCTGCGCGTCGGCGTGCCGATCGCCGATATTTTCTCCGGCGTCTATTCGGCGGTGGGCATTTTGGCGGCGCTGGCGCGGCGCGAGACCACAGGTAAAGGCGGCTATGTCGATACCGCGCTGGTCGATTCCACCGTCGGCACGCTGGCGTTCCAGGCGCTCAATTATCTCGTTTCCGGCGAAGTGCCCAAGCGCATCGGCAATGCCCATCCCAATCTGGTGCCGTATCAGGAATTCCCGGTCGCCGACGGCCGCGTCATTATCGCCACCGGCAACGACGCGCAGTTCGTGAAATTGTGCGGCATCCTCGGCGCGCCGGAACTGGCGCAGGTGCCGGCCTATAAGGACAACAAAGGCCGGCTCGCGCATCGCGCCGAGCTTGTCGGCAAGCTTTGCGCGCTCACCTCGCAACTCACGCGCCAGGATTTGCTGGACAGACTCGAAGCCGCCACCATTCCGGCCGGCCCGATCAACGATCTCGATCAAGTGTTCGCCGATCCGCAGGTGATCCATCGCGGCATGCAAATCGCGCTCGACAGTGCCGCGGCCAAGGACGGCACGATTCCCGGCATTCGCACGCCGATCGTGCTCGACGGCGCGCCGATGGCCTCGGAGCGTCCGTCGCCGCAGCTCGGCGAGCACACCGCCGAGATTTTGCGCGAGCTCGGCGAGTAGCGCGCGCGGACTTGCGCCGCGTTTTCGCGGGCGTGTCGTTTTCGATCCACAATGTCAAACAGCGACGCTCTCTCCTCCTTCTCCCCGCGCGCGGGGGGAAGGGTGGGATGAGGGGGCCTCTCCGCCGGGCGCAGCATCGCGGCGCTCAGAATCGCGGAAACGCCCCCTCACCCTCGTTCGCTACGCTCACTCGACCTCTCCCCGCACGCGGGGAGAGGCGAATAAGCGATCCCGTCCT
>DATAWA010000236.1:0-13401 GCA_036267435.1 Xanthobacteraceae bacterium
CGGATTTTGCGTACGTACTAACACGAGGCGTGGTTGCTAATGGTTTGTTTGTATGTCTGGCTTGCTCGTTTAACTGCAATGACACTCGAATTTTTAGTTTCAACAGACGTCGCCTGCCGGCTCGGCGGGCTCTGAAATCGCACGTTCCCAGGAGGCCTCGTTCAACAGCACCTTGGACAGCGATCGATAGACGGCGATCTTGCCATTGTAATCGATATAGCCAAGCCGGCGGAACTTGTTCATGAAACCACTGATGCGCGCCCGCGTCGTGCCGACCATTTGCGCCAGGTCCTCCTGATCCACTTTGTCGATGGTCGTCTCCTGCCAACCGCCCCGCCCGTAATTGGCCAGCGTCAAGAGAATGCGCGCCAGCCGCTGTTCGCTGCTGTCGAACAACTGGCTGATGAGCTGACCGCGCAGCCGGGCGACCCGGCGCAGGCTCCGGACCAGCAGGAATTCGGCAAAGCCGAAACTGCTGGCGAGCGCTGCCATAGCGCTCGGTTTCTCAATACGGACGATGACGCAGTCGGTGAGACATGTGGCGCGCGCCGCCCGGGTCGCTTCGCCAAGCAGGCAGGTTTCGCCAAATATCGCATCGTCGCCAAGGATAGCCATGATGGCCTCCTTGCCCTCGGGCGACACGACATTGATACGGATTCGGCCTTGCCGCAGGTAGAAAAGGCTTGGGGCCGGCTCGCCCTGGCGATAGACGGCCGTGCCCGCCTTTATCCGGACGACGCTCGTGCCGCCGAATTCGGCTGCGAAAGCTGCGAAATCGAAAGCGGCGCCAGAATTCAACGGATGTTCGGCGACCGGGAGATTTTCGGCGTCGGATCGGGTCATCTGTTTTTCCGATAGAAAAGGCAAGACGCGGAAAAAATAATGGCTCCCGCCGGGCGCCGCTCCGCCCGCGGAGATATTTCAGCACTATCGAGTTTCACCTAGACGGTCGGCGACTGCGGCGCCTTGATGCAGATCAACAAGAAACCCCGCGGCGCACCCTCGGCCTCAGCCATTCGCTAACAGGCGATCGCGATCTCATCGTCGGGAGGCGGCACGCTGTCCTGGAGCGCAATCTTCGCCAGCGAGCGATGGACGACGATGACACCGCCCTCGTAATCGATGTAACCCAATCGGCGAAATTTGTTCATGAAATGATTCACGTGCGACCGTGTGCTGCCGATCATCTGCGCCAAGCTCTCCTGGTCTATATTCCTGATGAAACGATCCGCAGTCACGCCCCGGCCGCTATTGGCCAGAACCAGTAATGAGCGCGCCAATCGCCGCTCGCTGGAATCGAAAAGTTGACTGATGAGGCTTTCGCGCAATTGGACGACCTGCTGCATGGCAAGCGCGATTCCGCAATAGCCGGATTTTGCCGGATGCTCCGGATAACGCTGGTGCGTTCCAACCGCGCTACGACGCTGTCGGCAATGCACGACGCCGTCGCCACGCGCTGCCGCTTGCCGAGTAAGCAGCCTTCGCCGCACCAGTCGCCGGGTTCGAGAACGTTCAGAATGCCTTCTTTGCCCTGGCTCGACACCACGGTGATTTGAGCTTGGCCGCTTTGCAGATAGTACATCGCGTCAGCCGGCTCGCCCTGGTGGTACAGCAGCGTGCCTACCCTGCAGGTCGAAACCGCCACACCGCCATAAGTCGTCGCGAAAGTGTCGAGATCAAAGGCCCGGCTCGTGCGCAGCGCGGCATCGGCGCTGGAGCGATTGAAATCAGTCCTGAGATTCATGGCCAGCTCCTTTGCGAGAGCCAGCCACAAAGTTTGACACGCATATTTTCCCCTTCGGGAGCTTTAGGCGTAAATTATGGGGCGGACTTCCTCGCGAGACCTCCACCGGCAATGTCAGGAAAAGCCTGACGTGAGTTTCATCCGTCGGATACCTGACATTGTTTATTTGTTCACAAACAAACAATCGGGCTTATTTGTTCAAAAATAACCGGGCTAGCAATTGGCATTTGTGACGGTCTCATAATTTGAGAATTCCGTCGCGCAGCGCCAGCGCCACCGCATGGGTTCGGTTGGCTGCGTTCAGCTTCCGCACCGCCGTTTGAACGTGCTCATCGACCGTGCGCTTGGTGATGTGCAAAATCTCGCCAACTTCCCAGGCCGACTTGCCGTTTGCGACCCAGCGCAGCACTTCACTCTCGCGAGGCGTCAGTTTGCCTTGGCGAGGCGCGACTTTGCTTTTTTTGATTGCTGGTCGGCGCAACCGGGGTCCCCCTGAAAAATGACGTCGCCCCCCTCGCAAGCTCGACGCGTACAGGTAGACCGGACAGTCCTCAGTTCAGTTTTGCACAATTTATGCGTTAAGTTGCGTATTGTGGGTAACTGTCATTTTTACGGGTAGGACAAAAATCTTCCTATCGAATTGAAATTATTACGTTTTTTCTCCGTCGCACAACGAATAAAATGCGGCAGGGCAAATCAGCACAGCACCGATCTTCTTACAACTGAACGGTGATAAGGCGGCGGCCCGGATCGAACCGTCCGGTTCAATCCAGGCGTTGGTTGTGGCCGCGTTCGGTTGTCTCGCGGGGTGTGTCTCGCGATCAGCGCGGGATGGCGCGCACAGCAATCCCCGTTGCCGGGTCAATGACCAGGATGCGGTCGGGCTGGTAGACATAACGATAGGCGTAAGGCTGGGTCGCAACGGCGTCGCCGGCGATCATGGGCCGCGCATCGACCATGGGCGCGGGAGCCATCGGCGCCGCGACCTCGTCATAAAGCGGCTGCGGCGCGCTCGGGAAGGACGCCGGAGCAACCTCGTCATAAATCGGCTGCGGCGCGTTCGGGAAGGACGCCGGAGCGACCTCGTCATAAAGCGGCTGCGGCGCGGCGGGGATGCGAGCCACCACGGTCGTCGTGCTCGTCGGCACCACCCGGCGCGTTATGGTCCGCGTCGTTACCACTTCGCGGCGGGATCGAAGCGGCCGAATGGTCCGGACCGTCTCGGTGGTCTGCACGAACACCGGCTGATCGACCACCGCGGGCCTAATCACCGTCTGCGCATGCGCCGCCGACCCGCCGGCCACGAGGGCCAAGCCGAGGGCCGAGCCAAGCGCGGCATAAGAAACGGGAAGTCTCATGACGTTCTCCATTGTATCTGTCGTTCGGGCACAGGAACTCTCTGGACGGTCTGGACGATCGCCGGAGCCACGAACCCAACGCCGTTGCAGGGTGGCTGTTCCTAATTGGCGGTGCGTTCTCAAGAATCGCGGCCGCCCGGTTCCAGTGCCGCAAATTTGACGCCGTAGCGCCGCGCCGTGAACTCAGAGCATGATCGAAAATCGTGGTCTAAGCGCGCGACAGCGCGCCGCGCAGCAGCAGCGATAGCGGCAGCGTCAGGAGAACAAAGCCGGCGATCATGGTGAGAGCGTGCCATACGCCAAGCGCGTCGCCGGCGCGGCCAAACAAGATCGGCGAGATGGCGCCGGAACCGATCACGCCGGTGTAAAAGATACTGAGCGCGCGGGTGCGCCACTGCGGGGCCACCAGTTCGGGCACCGAACCGTACAAAACCGACGACGTGCCGTTGAGCGCGATGCCGATCAGCGGCAGCACCATGAGCGCGCCGGAAAGCGGCAGCGGGAAGAGCGCGAGAATTCCGAGCGCGGTGGAGCCCTCCGTCAGCCAGACCGTGCCGACGGCGCCGATCCGCGCGCCGATAAAGGTGCAGGCAAGCTTGCCCGCGGCGCCCCCGGCAAACACCAGCGTCAAGGCCAAGCCGATGGTCTGTTCGCTCGCGCCCTTGTTGCGCAACACAAACGGCAGGAACAGCAAGAACGCCATGCGGGTTGCGGTATCGATGATGCCGATGGTGAACAACACCGGAAAGGCATAGCGATGCCGCTCGCGATCGCGCCCATCGATCTTGGCCTGCCCATGCGCGGCAGCGCCGTGTTCGTAGCGCGGCGTGAAAAAATAGATAACGACCGCCAGAATAAGGCCAAGACAGCCGAGGATGGCGAGCGCCGGCCGCCACGCCATCACCAACAGCATCAGCGACAACGTCGCCGGCAGGGTCATTTTGCCGAGATCGCCGGTAAAATTATAAGTGCCGAGGGCCTTGAGCGAACGCGGCCCGGCAAAGGCGCGGGCGACCAGCGCGGAGGCCACCGGATGCTGCGTGCTCGAGCCGATGCCGCTGATCAGGAGCGCAACCAGCAGCATGACGAATCCGGTGCTCATGCCGGCGAAACAAAATCCCAGACCGGCGAGCGCGGTGCCGAGCGCCAGCACGATCGCGGAGCCGAACCGCTCCGCAGCGAAGCCGGCCGGGATTTGCAATGCGGCCATAGCGCCGACCAAGACACTGCGTAACAGGCCGAGTGCCGCGTAGCTCAGAGCAAATTCCGCCTGCCAGAGCGGCAACATGATGTAGACAAGGTCGGTGTAGCCGTCGTGCAGCGCATGCGCTGTGCCGGCGACCGCGGCCGCGCGCCGTTCGTCGCCGGACATGTCCGGCGCCAGCGCGCTGAAATCGTTCCAAGACAGTCTTCGCATGACAATAAAGTAAATTCGTCGCGCCGCCGGCTCAACTGCGTTAATCTCCCGCTATGAGGGAGAAAAAGTCACCCCTGGAGAAAGCGAGCCTGCCGCCGCTGAACGCCATCCGCGCGTTCGAGGCGGCGGCACGGCGCGGCAGCTTCGCCGACGCGGCGCTCGATCTTAACGTCACGCACTGGGCCATCGGCAAACAGATCAGATCGCTGGAGGACTGGTTCGGATTGCCGTTGTTCGAGCGGCGCGCCCGCGGCGTCGCGCTGACCGACGAAGGCGCCGAGTTGCTCGCCGACGTCACCGCCGCATTTTCACGGCTGTTGTCGGCGAGCAACAGAATTGGCCAGGCACGATCGCAGCGCCGGGTCTCAGGCGTCGTGCGGATCAACGTGCCGACAAGCTTCGCCAGCGGCTGGCTCATTCCCCGCCTGCCCGGATTTCAGGCGGAGTTTCCCAACATCGACGTCAGGCTGTCGACCACGTCGCGCAAGCTCCGCTATGTCGGCGGCGCCTATGACATCGGCGTGCGATTGCGGCGCGAGCCGGGCGCGTTCAAGTTTCGGACCTTGCTCAAGGATGTCCAGTTGCCGGCCTGCAGCCCGCACATATTGCGCAGCCGCCCGCTGACCACGGTGACCGATCTGCGCGCCCATACGCTGTTGCATTCCTCCACCGCGCGCTTGGCTTGGCCGACCTGGCTGGCGCTGGCCGGCAACCCCAACGTGACGCCCGCTCATCAGTTCGAGTTCGACCACGTCCATCTGCAATTGCAGGCGGCGGTGGACGGCTTGGGCGTGGCGATGGCGTCGCTGGCGCTGATCGAAAGAGAGCTCGCCGCCGGCCGCCTGGTTTGTCCGCTGGCGCGGCCGGAATGGCAGGCGGGAGAATATCTCCTCGTCAGCGGCAATGATGGCGAGAGCGCGGCGACCCGCAATTTCCGCGCCTGGATCACGGCACAGGCCAGGCGAACGCCGTACGGACGCAGCTAGAATCGGACGCAGCCAGAATGGCGCCGGCGGCCCGGTCGATTGACCGCTTCCCGCGCCGGGTGCAGTAATGCCGCCGAACCGAGAATCGCGCGCCCATTTTGCCAGGAGGAATCATGTTCGGCCTCGGCGATCTGTTCCAGTGGGAGCGGTTCGTGACGCCCACCGTGATCAAGGTTTTCTATTGGTTGGCCGTCGTGCTTTCGATCCTGCTCGGCGCCGCCGGCGCGGTCAGTTCGCTGACGACGATGGCCTACAACCCGTTCGTCGGCATGATCCTTCTGATCGTCAGCGTTCTTGGCGCCTTCATGGGCGTGATCGTGGCGCGCATCATCGCCGAATTCGTGCTCATCGTGTTCCGCATCAACGAGCATCTGGGCGCGATCAGAAATCAGGGCGGCATGCGCAATCCGTGACGGCGCGCCCGCGCCTGTTTGGATCGCCGCGCCGCTGTCAGGTCGAAAAACGAAAGTGCATCACGTCGCCGTCGTGGACGACGTAATCCTTGCCTTCGAGCCGCATCTTGCCGGCGTCGCGGGCGCCGGCCTCGCCGCCGCCGGCGACGTAGTCGTCATAGGCAATCGTCTCGGCGCGGATGAAGCCGTGCTCGAAGTCGCTGTGAATGACGCCGGCCGCTTGCGGCGCCTTGGAGCCGCCCGTCACCGTCCAGGCGCGGGCTTCCTTGGGGCCGGCGGTGAAGAAGGTCACCAGATGCAACAGCGCGTAGCCGGCGGTGATCAGCCGATCTAGCCCGGCCTGTTTCAATCCGACCGCCGCGAGATAGTCTTCGCGCTCGTCGCGCGACAATACGGCGATCTCCGCTTCGATCTTGGCGGAGATCACGACCGCGGCGGCGCCTTCGGCCCGCGCCTTGGCCTCGACCTGTTGCGAAAAGGCGTTGCCGCTGCCGGCGGACGCTTCGTCGACATTGCAGACATAGAGCACGGGCAAAGCCGTGAGCAGGCCGAGCATATGAAAGGCCTTCTCGTCCTCGGGCTTGCGCTCGGTCAGCCGCGCCGGCTTGCCGTCGCGCAACAGCGTCAGCGCGCGGCTGATCAGATCGAGGCTCTCCTTGGCTTCCTTGTCGCCGCCTTTGGCTTTTTTGCTCAAGCCGTCGACGCGCCGTTCCAGGCTTTCCAGATCGGCGAGCATCAGCTCGGTTTCCACCGTCTCGATGTCGGCAACCGGGTCGATACGGCCTTCGACATGCGTCACGTCGGTATCTTCGAAGCAGCGCACCACATGCGCGATGGCGTCGACCTCGCGGATATTGCCGAGAAACTGATTGCCAAGCCCTTCGCCCTTCGAAGCGCCGCGCACCAGGCCCGCGATATCGACGAAGGTCAGCCGCGTCGGCACGATCTGCGCCGATTTGGCGAGCTTGGCCAAAGTGTCCAGCCGCGCATCAGGCACCGCCACTTCGCCGACATTGGGCTCGATGGTGCAGAACGGATAATTCGCCGCCTGCGCCGCCGCGGTTTCGGTCAGCGCGTTGAACAGGGTCGACTTGCCGACATTCGGCAGGCCGACGATGCCGCATTTAAAGCCCATGATTTACAGCCAATGATCCAAAGCCATGGATGAATGAGCCGGTTGTCGGCTCACGCCTTTTCGTCCTGTGATTCGCCAAAGCCCTTCGCCAGCATCGCGAGGTGGACCCTGTTCTGGAAGCTTGCGTCTTCGCCGCGGACGATCAGTTCGGCATTGTCGGCGATGATGGCAAGCAGCGCTTCGAGCCAGCCGCGCTCGCTTTTGGCGAAGTCGCTGAGCACATAATGCTGCACCATATCCTTGTTGCCGGGATGACCGACGCCGATGCGCACCCGGCGATAATCGTTGCCGACATGCTCGGAGATCGAACGCAGCCCGTTATGGCCGGCAATGCCGCCGCCGGCTTTGACGCGCAGCTTCGCCGGCGGCAGATCGATCTCGTCATGAAACACCGTGATGTCGCCAAGCGGTATCTTGTAGAAGTGAGCGGCTTCGGCCACGGCGCGTCCCGACTCGTTCATGAAAGTGCCGGGCAGGAGGAGGAGCGTGCGCTCGCCGGCAAGCGCGCCCTCGATCGCCACGCCCTGAAAGCGCCGGCGCCACGGTGCAAGACCGTGGCGCTTGGCGATGGCTTCAAGGGCCATGAAGCCGACATTGTGCCGGTTGCCGACATAGCGCGCCCCCGGATTTCCAAGTCCAACCAGGAGCAGCATCGGCGTTGTCCCGCTAAAGCATGATCCGGAAAAGCGGCAACCGGTTTTCCGATAAAATCATGCCCCAATAAAAGCGAGACCTCACTTCTTATCAGGAGCGGCGGCACCGGGGGCGGCGCCAGGCGCGGCACCGGGCGCAGCGCCAGGTGCGCCTCCAGGTGCGCCTTCGCCCGCAGCCGGCGCGGCGGCGGCAGCAGCCGCAGCGGCAGCCGCAGCAGCGGCGGCCTCGGCAGCGGCCTTCATTTCTTCGGCATAGCCCGACGGCGGCACCACCGTGACCAGCGTGACGTCGCGGCGCTCCACCGCGGTGACACCCTCCGGCAGCGTGATGTCGCTCAAGTGCCTTGAGTGATTGATGTCGAGATCGGCAATATCGACGTCGATGCCGTCGGGAATCGCGTCGGCGCGGCAGCGCACCGCCACCGTATGCGCCACGATCGACACCGTGCCGCCGCGCTTGATGCCGGGCGCCTGATCGGCGTTGCGCACGTGGATCGGAATATTGACACGGATGGTCGCACCCTCGCCGAGCCGCATGAAATCGACATGCAGCGGCAGGTCGCGCACCGCGTCGAGCTGGAAGTCGCGCGGGATGACGCGATGCTTCTCGCCGTCCACTTCAACCTCGTGGACGGTGGTGAGGAAATGGCCGGCATAGATGCGCTGGCGCAATTCGGCGTAATCGAGCGAAATCGGCAGCGGCGGCTTGCCGTCGCCATAGATGATTCCAGGCACGCGGCCGGCGCGACGCTCGGCCCGGGCGGCCCCCTTGCCTGCCCGCGAGCGCGACGCCGCCTTGATCGAAGTGACGGTCGCCATAGGGATATCCTTATCTAAAGCCGTGATCTTTAACGGGAAAAGCCGCGGAAGCCTCCAGGGGTGCTGGTGAAGCCGCGGCAGCGGCGCTTATAGCGGCGTCAGGGCTCAATAACAAGGAATGCCTTCAAAACGGGACGGCGCGAACCGGCTAAACCGCCGGTCTCGTTAAAATGTGCCGGGATTGGGGGTGCCGGGGCCTGCGGTGCCGCCCAGATCCAGGGTCTGCAGGGGCTCGGCCGGTCCGGATGGCGGGGCTGAAGCGGGACCGCGGGCGGCAAGCGCCGTTTCGAGCGCCGACACCCGCGCCTTGAGCGCCTCATTCTCCTCGCGGGCGATGCGCGCCATCTCTTTCACCGCCTCGAAATCGTCGCGCTTGACGACATCGAGATCGCGCAGGATACGCTCGGCCTGGGTCCGGAACAGCGTGTCGAACTCGCGCCGCACGCCCTGGGCGACGCCAGCCGCATCGTTCATCACCCGGGCGACCTCGTCGAAGAACCGGTTCGTCGTCTGCACCATGATCGTCTCCGCGCGCCGTTGCGGGTTCAGCCAAGCCCGCTTGCCATGCGCTTTGACAATGGCGATGGTGCGGCGCAACCGCAAGAGGCGTAAAGCGGACGCGGCGGGGGCGCATCCGGAGCAAACATGATCGCCATCATTCCTTATCCCGCGATCAACCCGATCCTGATCTCGATCGGGCCGTTCGCGGTGCGCTGGTATGCGCTCGCTTATATCGCCGGCATCATTGCCGGATGGTTTTATGCGCGCGCCCTGGTCACGTCCGAGCGCCTGTGGGGCGGACCCGCACCGCTCACCGTGCTCGACTTCGACGACTTCGTCATCTGGATCACGCTGGGCATCATCCTCGGCGGCCGCATCGGCTACGTGCTGTTCTACAATCTGCCGCTCTACGCCGCGCATCCGCTGCAGGTTTTCGAGCTGTGGACCGGCGGCATGTCGTTTCACGGCGGCGTCATCGGCTGCGCGGCCGCGATCGTGCTGTTCGCGTTGCGCCGCCGCCTCCCCGTGCTGTCGCTCGCCGACGTCATCGCCGGCGTGGCGCCGATCGGCTTGTGTCTCGGCCGGCTTGCCAATTTCATCAACGGCGAATTGTGGGGCCGCCCGACCGACGTGCCATGGGCGATGATTTTTCCCACCGGTGGGCCGGTGCCGCGCCATCCGAGCCAGCTCTATGAGGCGGCGCTCGAAGGCGTCGTGCTGTTCATGGTGCTCGGCCTCCTCATGCGCCTGGGCGCGCTCAAGCGGCCCGGCGTCGTCACCGGCGCCTTCCTTTGCGGCTATGCGGCGGCGCGCACCACGTGCGAATTCTTCCGCGAACCCGACGTGCAGCTCGGCTTTCTGTGGGGCTCGGGATGGCTGACCATGGGCATGCTGTTGTGCGTGCCGCTGTTCCTCGCCGGCCTCGCCGTTCTGATTTTCGCCATCCGGCAACGGCCGGCGGCAAAATCCGCACCATCTGCCGCGGCCAAGCATGGCTGACGCGCCGCCAAATCTCGCTCAGGAAATTCGCCGGCTGATCGGCCTCGCCGGGCCGATGCCGCTTAACGAATATATGCGGCTGTGCCTGACGCATCCGCAACTCGGCTATTACGTCACCCGCGATCCGCTCGGCCGCGGCGGCGATTTCATCACCGCGCCTGAGATCAGCCAGATGTTCGGCGAATTGATCGGAATGTGGATGGCGGCGGTATGGCGGCAGATGGGCGCGCCGGAAAATCTGCGCGTCGTCGAGCTCGGCCCCGGCCGCGGCACCTTGATGCAGGATGCGCTGCGCGCGGCCAAGCTCGTCCCCGGCTTTCTCGACGCCATCGTCGTGCATCTGGTCGAGATCAGCCCGGCGCTGCAGCGCCAGCAGGAAGAGCGGCTGGACGCTCTCGGCGTGCCGGTGCAGTGGCACACCACGCTCGACGAAATCCCGGCCGATCCCAGCATCGTCATCGCCAATGAATTCGTCGACGCACTGCCGGTCCGCCAGGCGGTCAAACAAGACGACGGCTGGCACGAGCGCCTCGTCGGCATCGGGCCGGACGGCGATCTGGTCATGAGCGCGGCCCCCGAGCCGCTGCCGCATTTCGAAGCCGCGATGCCGCGCGCCTTGCGCCAAGCCCCGAGCGGGGCGATCTACGAATGGCGCGCCGACGATCTGGCGCTCGAACTGGGACGGCGCATGCGTGACAACGGCGCGGCCTTGATTATCGATTACGGCCACGATCGATGCGGCCTGGGCGACACGCTGCAGGCGGTCGCCGGGCACTTCTTCACCGAACCGCTGCGCAACCCGGGTCACGCCGACCTCACCGCCCATGTCGATTTCGAGGCGCTGGCGCAATGCGCCGAGAGCATGGGCGCGCGCATTCACGGGCCGATACGCCAGCGCGACTTTCTGCTGCAGCTTGGCATCGAAAAGCGCGCCGCGGTCCTCAAAGCCGGCACGCCGCGCAAGGCGGCCGACATCGAGAGCGCCGTGTCGCGCTTGCTCGCGCAAGGCCCGCGCGGCATGGGCGACTTGTTCAAGGCCGTCGCCATCGCCGCGCCCAAGCTCGGCGTCCTGCCCGCATTCGAACCGGAGGCGCCATGATCGAAGCGGAGTCATTGCAGCTCACCGGCATCCGCCACGGTTTTTTCACCCGCGACGGCGGGGTGTCCGACGGCCTCTATGCGAGCCTCAACGGCGGCACCGGCTCGCGCGACGCGGCGGACAAAGTGACGGAGAACCGCGCCCGCATGGCGGCGGCGGTCGGCGTCGCGCCGGGGCGTTTTCTCACCTGCTATCAAGTGCATTCGCCGACCGTGGCGGTCGCCGAAGCGCCCTGGGCCGGCAACGCGCGGCCGCGCGCCGATGCCATCGTTACCCGCATGCGGGCGCTCGCCATCGGCGTCACCACGGCGGATTGCGGGCCGGTGCTGCTGGCCGATCCGGGCGCCGGCGTGATCGGCGCCGCGCATGCCGGCTGGCGCGGCGCGCTCTCGGGCGTGATCGAGGCGACGGTCGCCGCGATGGAGGGGCTCGGCGCCGCCAAGAGCCGCCTCCGCGCCGCCGTCGGCCCGATGATCCGGCAGGACAATTACGAGGTCGGCCCCGACCTGATCGCCCGCTTTGCCGCCGAGGATGCCGCCTCGCACCGCTTCTTTGCCCCCGGCGCGCGCGACGGCCATGCCCTGTTCGACCTCGCCGGCTACGTCACCGCGCGCCTGCAGCGCGCCGGCGTCGGCCAGATCGAAGACCTCGGGCTTTGCACCTATGCCGAGGAGGTCCGCTTTTTCAGCTACCGGCGTTCGACCCACCGCGGCGAGCCCGATTACGGCCGCCACGTCAACGCCATTGCGCTGGCCCCTTAACGCGCCGCAAACCCTTTGGGATTGCAGCGGAAAAAGCTGCGGACAAAGACCAGGATTCATATTGCCAGCATCCGGCCCGGCTTGTATCAGAACCATGCCTTTTGCCGGAGATGACTTGTGCTTGAACGTCCACAAGCGCGCGGGAGAGCGGGAATGTCGGGCAACAACGGAGCGATCAAGCTCGTCGCCGGCAATTCCAATCCCATCCTCGCCGAGGCCATCGGAAATTACCTGAACACGCCGATGACCAAGGCGGTGGTCCGGCGCTTCGCCGATATGGAGATTTTCGTCGAGATCCAGGAGAACGTGCGCGGCGCCGACGTGTTCGTCATCCAGTCGACCTCGTATCCCGCCAACGATCACCTGATGGAGCTTCTGATCATCATCGACGCGCTGCGCCGCGCCTCGGCGCGCCGCATCACCGCGGTGATCCCGTATTACGGCTATGCCCGGCAGGACCGCAAAGTCGGGCCGCGCACCCCGATCTCGGCCAAGCTCGTCGCCAATCTGATCACCCACGCCGGCGTCGACCGCGTGCTGACGCTCGATCTGCACGCCGGCCAGATCCAGGGCTTCTTCGACATTCCGACCGACAATCTGTTCGCCGCGCCGGTGATCACGCGCGACGTGCGCGAGCGCTTCGACCTGAAAAAAGTGATCGTGGTGTCGCCCGACGTCGGCGGCGTGGTGCGGGCGCGCGGGCTCGCCAAGCGCATCGACGCGCCGCTCGCCATCATCGACAAGCGCCGCGATCGGCCGGGCGAATCCGAAGTGATGAACGTGATCGGCGAGGTCGCCGGCGGCATCTGCATTCTGGTCGACGACATCGCCGATTCCGGCGGCACGCTGATCAACGCCGCCGACGCGCTGCTGGATCAGGGCGCCAGCGAAGTCTACGCCTATGTCACCCATGGCGTGCTCTCCGGCGAGGCGGTGGAGCGCGTCGGCAAATCGCGGCTGAAGGAATTGGTGATCACCGATTCGATCATGCCGACCGAGACCATCAACAAATCGAAAAACGTCCGCGTGCTGTCGATCGCCACGCTCCTTGGCGAAGCCATCAGCCGCACCGCCGCCGAAGAATCGGTGTCGAGCCTGTTTGATTGAAGGCCTATCCCGCCCCGCGACAGCGGGGAGGGGGGACCGCCGAAGGCGGTGGGCGGGGCGTCTGACTCGTCGCCTCGCTTTCGTCGCAAGTGAATCGTCACGGCCCGCGCCCCCTCCACCACCCTTCGCTCACTTCGTGAGCTACGGGCGGTCCCCCTCCCCCACTTTCGTGGGGGCGGATGCAAAAAATCCCGTTCTCGCGATGCGCCTTCGCATCCGAGCCATGTCCACGCCACGATAAGAAAGCCCTTCCATTCTCCTCCCTTCAAAAAGAAGGGAGGCGGGCGCCGCTCGGCGCGCCTCTCGGGATCCGCCCCCGCCGCAGTAGGACTAAAGCCTGCTGCGAGTTCGGCGAGCGCCAGCGCTTTCCCCCGCACTGCGCGGGATCAAAGCGGCGGCGCCCTCGCCT
>DATAWA010000237.1:0-25596 GCA_036267435.1 Xanthobacteraceae bacterium
ACCGGCAACGTTTCGATCAAATGGTTCGAGGACGGCACGCTCAACGCCTGTTTCAATTGCGTCGACCGTCATCTCGCAAAGCGCGGCGACCAGACCGCAATCATCTGGGAAGGCGACGATCCGAAGGACGACAAGAAAGTCACCTACAGGCAACTGCACGCCGAGGTGCAGAAATTCGCCAATGTCCTGAAGCAGCAAGGCGTCAAGAAGGGCGACCGCGTCACCATCTACATGCCGATGATTCCGGAGGCGGCCTACGCCATGCTGGCCTGCGCGCGCATCGGCGCCATCCATTCCGTGGTGTTCGGCGGCTTCTCGCCGGATTCGCTCGCCGGCCGCATCGAAGACTGCAAGTCGAACATCGTCATCACTGCGGACGAGGGTATCCGCGGCGGCCGCACGATTCCGCTCAAGGCCAATACCGATGCGGCGATCGCCAAATGCGGCGGCGTCGATTTCGTCGTCGTCGTCAAGCGCACCGGCGGGCCGGTCGACATGGATCCGGTGCGCGACGTTTGGTACCACGAGGCCAAGGACGTGGTGACGGCCGAATGTCCCTGCACGGAGATGAACGCCGAAGACCCGCTGTTCATTCTCTACACGTCGGGCTCGACCGGAAAGCCGAAGGGCGTCCTGCACACCACCGGCGGCTATCTCGTCTACACCGCGATGACGCATCAATACGTCTTCGACTATCACGACGGCGACATTTATTGGTGCACGGCGGACGTCGGCTGGGTGACCGGCCACAGCTACATCGTCTATGGACCGCTCGCCAACGGCGCCACCACGCTGATGTTCGAAGGCGTGCCGAATTATCCGTCGATGTCGCGGTTCTGGGAGGTGATCGACAAGCACAAGGTCAACATCTTCTACACGGCGCCGACCGCGATCCGCGCCCTGATGCAGGCCGGCGACGCTCCGGTGACAAAGACCTCGCGCGCCTCGTTGCGGCTCCTCGGCTCGGTCGGCGAGCCGATCAATCCCGAAGCCTGGGAATGGTATTATCGCGTGGTCGGCGACAACCGCTGCCCGATCGTCGATACCTGGTGGCAGACCGAGACCGGCGGCATTCTCATCACGCCGCTGCCGGGCGCGACCAAGCTCAAACCCGGCTCGGCGACGCGGCCGTTCTTCGGCATCGTGCCGCAGATCGTCGACGCCCAAGGCGCAGTGCAGGACGGCGCCACCTCGGGCAATCTTTGCATCGCCGATAGCTGGCCCGGGCAGATGCGCACGGTCTATGGCGACCATCAGCGCTTCATCGACACCTATTTCTCTGCCTATCCCGGCAAATATTTCACCGGCGACGGCTGCCGCCGCGACGCCGACGGCTACTATTGGATCACCGGCCGCGTCGACGACGTCATCAATGTCGCCGGCCATCGGCTCGGCACCGCCGAAGTGGAATCGGCGCTGGTGGCGCATCCCAAAGTGTCCGAAGCTGCCGTGGTCGGCTATCCGCACGACATCAAGGGCCAGGGCATCTACGCCTATGTCACACTGATGGCCGGCGAGCACCCGACCGAGGAGTTGCGCAAGGAACTGGTGAACTGGGTGCGCAAGGAAATATCGCCGATCGCCTCGCCCGATCTGATCCAGTTCGCGCCGAGCCTGCCGAAAACGCGCTCCGGCAAGATCATGCGCCGCATCCTGCGCAAGATCGCCGAGGACGAATTCGGCAATCTCGGCGACACCTCGACGCTGGCGGACCCCGCCGTGGTCGACGATCTGGTCAACAACCGGCAGAACAAGAGCAAGGAAAGCGCGTGACTGAATTCACCTCTCCCGGCGGGGAGAGGTCGGCCGCGCTCTTGCGCGGACGGGTGAGGGGTTCGGGCCTATCAATAAGGTCCGAGCCCCCTCACCCCAACCCTCTCCCCTCCGGGGGTGAGGGAGTTCGCCGCGCTCGCTGCTTCGTTTGTCGCTCCCCGGTCCCAATGGTGCGCCCGAACCACACCCGGCGAAAAATTAGCGAAAACCTTACTCTATTGCCGCTGCGCTACTGAGGAGCCGGGCCGCTTCGGCTACAATGGGCCTTCTGGCGTTAAGACACCGGGGCCGGTGGGGCGATCGATCCGTCAGTCAGGGAATGTGGCAATGCGAGGGAAAATACTGCTTTCGGCTTTGGTCACGGCGGTTGTGGCCGCGTTCGCTTTGGCGCCCCAGGCGGCAGAGGCACGGGGCGAACTGGTTTCGGTGCGGGACAGCTATATGCCCGGCACTATCGTCATCCATACCAATGAGCGCGCGCTCTATTACTTCGTCGGCCCGAGCGAGGCGATCCGTTATCCGGTCGGCGTCGGCCGGCTCGGCATGCAATGGAGCGGCACCGCCTTCATCGACGGCAAATACATCAGACCGGCCTGGGAAGCGCCGGAATCGATCCGCAAAGACTATTCCCGGCTGCCGGAGGTCGTCCCCGGCGGCTCGCCGCAAAATCCGATGGGCGTTGCGGCGATGACGCTGTCGGGCGGCGGGCAATACGCCATCCACGGCACCAACAATGAAGGCTCGATCGGCAAGTTCGTGTCGCACGGCTGCATCCGCATGCACAACACCGACATCACCGATCTGTACAGCCGGGTGTCGGTCGGCACCCGCGTCATGGTGACCAGGTAACCAGAAATCAGTGGTCGGTAATCAGAGGGCCGAGTTGGCCCGTCGCATCTGATTACTGATATCCGATTACCGACTCCTGTTACCCGCACCACGAGCCGCGCTTGCCGCCGTCGTAAGCGCGGGCAAAGCCGCCCTTGAGCAGCGCCGCCGACACGTCGGCGGTGCCCCGCGTGGCAATGGTGGCGTCGACGCGGCCGCCATATTTGTCGACGCCGACCCGCGAAATCGTCACGCCGCCTTCGTCCAGCATCTGCTGCAACGCCGTGCGCGCGGCCTGCGCCTGCGCAAGCTCGCTGTCGCAGCGCGCATGCAGCTCGGCGGCATCGACGCCGCGCAATCGCACTTTGGTGTCGACGTCGAGACCGGGCCACACCCGCACCCGCGCCTCGAACGTGTCGCCGTCGATGACGCGAATGAGTTCGGCTGGATAGACGATATTGGGATCGAGCCGGTGCGCCAGCGGGATGTCCGCGGCGGCGGACGAAGAGGTGCCGGCGATGCCGACCGGCGCCGTCGCAACGGCCGGCGTAGCGCCATGTGCCATAGTCGCAGGCCGCAGCCACCCGCCGGCGGCAACCCCAAGTGCAAAGAGAAGCGCGCCGAACAGCAAAGGATTGGCGTGGCGCGGCTGCGCGAAGCTGACGAAGGGAAAATAGCGTCTCACCGCTGCCCGCATTTTTTCCGGGGACCTATCGGGGGCCTGTCGGGCCTGTTGGCTCGAACGGCAATATCGGATTATATTCGCATTTATATACTTGACAAAAGCAATAGGACTGATACCCTAATTCCACATTGAAGGGATACGGGCCATGTCCAAAGCCGCAACATTCCAAGACCCCATGTTTCATGACGAGGATAAGGCCCGCGAAGCCCTTGAGGCGGTGCGCTGGCCCAAGGGACCGATCTGCGCCAAATGCGGTAATGCTGATCCCGAGAAGATCGCCAAAGTGGAAGGTAAGAAACATAGCCACCGTCCCGGCCTCTACTACTGCAATGAGTGCAAGGGCCAATTTACGGTCACTGTGGGCACCGTGTTTGAACGGTCAAAGGTACCGCTCACCAAATGGTGGATGGCCGCGCATATGTTCAATTCTGGCAAGAACGGCGTATCGGCCCATGAAATCCACCGCACGCTGGCCGTCACATACAAAACCGCATGGTTCATGATGCACCGCCTGCGCGAAGCCATGAAGGATTTGAACCCCTTGCCGATGGGAGGGGAAGGCAAATCCGTGCAAGCGGACGAAACCTATTTCGGCAATTCGAAGCGTGCCAAGAGCTACCGTAAGGGCCACAGCCATAAGGCTAGCGTCGTCGCATTGGTAGAACCTAAGGGTCGCGCCCGTGCCGTCCACATGGTCCGCAGCGGCAAGAAACTGCCCATGCGCGCCCTGATCCGCGAATTTCTTGTAACAAATGTGCACCGCACCACCGAACTGCACACCGATGAAAGCCCTCTCTATTGGGAAGTCGGGAAAGAATTTTCCGCGCACAAGAGCGTTGAACATGGCGGCGCTGGTCACGGTACTGGCATTTACGTCGATAAGGATGGCACGACCACAAACGCCGTCGAAAATTTCTTTGGAAATTTCAAGCGCTCAATGAAGGGCACGTATCGTTTTTGCAGCGAGCAACATTTGCAACGGTATCTGAACGAGTTTCAGTTCAGGCACAATTGCCGCGATTTATGGTCAAGCGATTCAGGCGTTGAAACGGCGAGAAGCCGAAGCACTTATTTTGGCACCGTTTGGATTGAACACAGATACCTTTCTGGCTCAGCAAAAGGATTTGTCGGAAGGTTTTATCGCGACGATTACAGACCAATTACAAAAATATCGGGGAGAAGATGTAGAAGCATTGGTCGTCGGTTCTGATACCCTTAGAGATACCCGTATTGTTCAGATTTTTTCCATTGATACCAACGGAGTAATTAGCTGTTGTGACGATGTTGGATTTGGAGCGATCGGGAGCGGTGCATGGCACGCAAAATCGAGTCTTATGCAATCACGCTATGTCAATACGGTCAGGTACGCTTCGGCCCTCGCTCTTACATATACAGCAAAGAAAGCGGCTGACATTGCGCCGGGTGTTGGACCTGCAACGGATTTGTTCATAGTGTTTCGGAATGGCGCAATGCAAGTGCCTACTAGTACTACGTCGCAAGTGAGTGCTATTCATAATGATTATTTGAATAAGCGAAGGGTTCTGGGTACCGATGCAATAGCGCAATTGCAGTCGTTTTTAGACACACCTACCCTTGACTTAAGGGACAAAGATGACGGAACGCAAAGAATCCTTGGAGCCAACGCGCAAGCTAATGCGAGCGCTACTTCAGCATCCCCCGAAGCCGCACGGAAAAATGAAAGTGGGACGTCCGAAACCTAAAAGTGATGAGAGTCACAAAAAGCAAAAGAGCGGCTTAGACGGCAAGAGTTGACAGACTCAATGAAAAGGATTCTAAAAAAGCGACGGCAGTGGCGCTGCCGTCGCTCCTGACTTCGAAAGGTTATCGGCCTTTCTTAGTCGTTTTGATCGTCTGCACAATCGTTGTGGGTTTGTGACGAGTAGTATAACTAATCGGCACAAACCTGCCTGTGATTGCACTTCTTCCGACCTTGCGTGTACCCATCGTAGCCACCTCCTTTCCCGGGCCGTTGCCCGCTGCCTTTCAGGCGCAAGCTTCGGGAATATTTCGCGGCGGTGTGGAACTACTGATTTGTCGATAAGTATCCTTTAGGGCTTGGGAATGGATTGCATAATCGCCAGCGACTAAGAGCAAGGTTTCGGGTGTTATGAAACTGACCTTCAAAAGATTAGGTTCGTATTGAACATCACCGAAAGTAATCATGCGGTCGGAGGCCACGATTGCGGCGGGGCCTAAATCCGGAGGATTTGTTGTGGTGCCGTAATTCCATTGAAATAGGGATGCGATGCAAACAGTCACGGGCTGCCGTCCCCGGAATTTAGGTTCCCGAGTCTTATCACGGGTAATCCACTTTTGGTTGCGAAAATATTGCACTGCGTTTCACCTCTCTGGGGCGAAACGCACCTAGATACCCTTCAAAAGCGTCGGCCTGTCACGCTCGCCGACTTAGGACTTTTGTCCTTCTTTTGTCAAGTATATAAATGCGATTATATTCTTAATAAATAGGAAAAAAGTCAAGATAGGGTGACTGCCGATGCGTTCAAAAAGCCGGAATATCCTAGAAATCCGCAGCTAAACCGTTGATTTCCCAATCGCCATAGCGGGCCGGGTCGAGGCCGCCGCGGCCGCTGATTTCTTCCGGCCCCTCGGTCTTGGCGAGCCCTTGGGCCCGGCGTGCCGCAGCTTCCGCGAGCGCGCGTTCGGCTTCCGGCGACAGCGGCCGTTTCTCGGGCGAGGCGTCTGGCTCGGTGGCATCGGTTGGCATCGCCTGAAACTTGGCGTAGCGCTGCCGCTCCTGCAAGGTGAATTTCGCAACGTTTCCCGGGCGCGGTGCAGCACGAAGCGCAGCGAAGTGGTGCGCCGCAGAACCGGGATCGTAACACACTCGGAGCTTGGAACGATCCCGGATCAGCGGTGCATCGCTGCGCGCTGCACCGCGTCCGGGAAACGTGCTGTAACAGGACGCAATGAAAGCAGTGCAAGGGAGTTTCAGCTCAAAGCGAGACGAGAACCCGCCCGGCCTCGCGGTGCGCAGCATCGCCGCCGATCTGCTCGATGACGTGCTTCGCCGCCGCCGCGCGCTGGACGAGGGGCTCGTCTCCAATCGCGCATTCGCCGCGCTCGACGACCGCGACCGCGCGCTGGCGCGCGCGCTGACCGCGACCGTGCTGCGCCGGCTCGGCACCTTGCGTCATGTGCTGTGGCCGCTGCTCGAACGCGGCCTGCCGCCGCAGGCGCCACGGGTCGAAACCGCGCTTCTTCTCGGCGCCGCGCAAATCCTGTTTCTCGATGTGCCCGATCACGCCGCCGTCGATCTTTCGGTGCGGCTGGCGCAATCCGATCGCTATGCGGCGCGGTTTGCCGGCTTGGTCAATGCGGTGCTGCGGCGCCTTGCACGCGACGGCCGCGGCCAGCTCGCGGCGCTCGACATGCCGACGCTCGATACGCCCGACTGGCTGATGGCGCGCTGGAGCGCGGCCTACGGCCAGGACACCGCCCATGCCATCGCCGCCGCCAACGGCCACGAGCCGGCGCTCGATGTGACGGTGAAAAACGATGCGGAATTCTGGGCGGCCAAGCTTGGTGGCCGCGTGCTGCCCACGGGCTCGGTGCGCATGATCGCGCACAGGCCGGTCACAGCGCTGCCGGGCTTCGCCGACGGCGCATGGTGGGTGCAGGATGCCGCCGCGGCGCTGCCGGCGCGCCTGTTCGGCGGGCTTCCTGGCAAACGCATCGCCGACTTGTGCGCAGCGCCGGGCGGCAAGACCGCGCAGCTTGCCGCCGCCGGCGCCGCCGTCACCGCCGTCGATCGCGCACCGGGGAGGCTGCAACGTCTCGCCGACAATCTCGCACGGCTGAAGCTTGACGCCGAGCTCGTCTGCGCCGACGTCGAACAATGGACCCCGGAGCGGACGTTCGACGCGGTTCTGCTCGATGCGCCGTGCTCGGCGACCGGTACCATTCGCCGTCATCCCGACATCCCATGGCTGAAAAGCGAAAGCGACATCGCGAAGCTCGCAAGCTTCCAGGGCCGCCTCATCGCGCGCGCGGTGGGGCTGCTGAATCCGGGCGGCATCCTGGTCTATTGCACCTGCTCGCTCGAGCCGGACGAAAACGAACGCGTCGTTGGCGACCTCGTCGCCGGCAACTCCAGCCTGCGGCGACTGCCGGTGACCAGCGCGGAGCTGTGCGGCCGTAACGAATTCATCACCGCGGACGGCGACATGCGCACGTTGCCGTGCCAGCTTGCCGAGGCCGATTCGCGGCTGTCGGGCCTCGACGGCTTTTACGCCGCTCGGCTGGTAAAACAGTAGCGGCATCAACCCGCTATCGGCGTGTGGCCGTTCTGTCATCGTTTCGTTATGGTCGCGGCGGGGATGCCGGTGCATCCGCGCGCAGGTTTTTGATTGGGGCGAACGGGTCGATGTCGCGAGCTGCCGTCGCGAATCACGCCAGGCTGACGTGGCTGCTGATGCGCGGCGCCATGCGCCGTCTCACCGGCCGCGCCAACGGCCATCCTTTCCTGCGTTGGCCGCTCCCGGCGATCAAAGCGGACCGGCTGTTGATCGCGCCTCAGGATTTGCGCACCGCCGACGCCACGCGGGCGAGCGAAATTTATGCCGGCCGGTTCGCTTTCGCCGGCAAGGTGGTGGTCGGCGACGGCCGCTCGGTGTTCGAAATGGAGCCGCCGTCGGACGACTGGGCGGCGGCGCTGCTTGGCTTCGGCTGGCTGCGTCATCTGCGCGCCGCGGAATCCGGAATCACCCGCGCCAATGCGCGTGCGCTGGTCGACGAGTGGATCGCGCTGCAGGGCTCCTGGCACCCGATCGGCTGGCGTCCGGACGTGGCGTCGCGCCGCGTCATTTCCTGGCTCAGCCAATCGACGCTGGTGCTGCAGGATGCCGATGCGCGCTTTTATCGCCGCTTCTTGCGCAGCCTGACCCGGCAAGTGCGCTATCTGCGCCATACCGCGGGCGACGCGCACCGCGGCATCGCGCGCATGCAGGCGGTCATCGCGCTGGACTATGCCGCGCTGTGCATCGCCGGACAGGCGCGTCACATCAAATCCTCGACCGAACGGCTGACCGAGGAAATCGAGCGCCAGATTCTGCCCGATGGCGGCCATGTCAGCCGCGATCCCGGCGCGGTAATCGAGATATTGCTGGAATTTCTGCCGCTGCGGCAGGCCTTCACCGCGCGCAACATCGCGCCGCCGCAGGCCCTGCTGAACGCCATCGACCGCATGATGCCGATGCTGCGCTTCTTCCGCCATTCCGACGGCAGCTTCGCGCATTTCAACGGTATGGGCACGACACCGGTCGACCAGATTTTCACGCTGCTCGCCTACGACGAGACCCGCGGGGCGCCGCTGTCGAGCGCGCCCTACTCGGCCTACCAGCGCCTCGAAGCCCGTGGCGGCGTCCTGATCATGGACAACGGCCGCGCCCCGCCGATCGAATTTTCCCTCGACGCCCATGCCGGCTGCTTGTCGTTCGAGTTTTCGTCGCCCGGCCAGAGCGTCATCATCGTCAACTGCGGCATGCCGGCGAGCGGCCGCGAGAATTGGCGTCAGCTGGCGCGGGCCACGGCGGCCCATTCGACGGTGACGCTCAACGACACCTCGTCGGCGCGCTTTGTCGAGCTGGCGGCGTTCCGGCGCATGCTCGGCGGTTCGCCGATGCTGGGCGGGCCGCACGCGGTTTCGGTGACGCGGGAAGATGCGCCGGAAGCGCTTGTGCTGCGCGCCGCACACGACGGCTATGCCGCCCGCTTCGATATCGTCCACGAGCGCATGCTGGTGCTGGCCGCCGACGGCTCGCGGCTCGACGGCGAGGATATTTTTTTGGCCGCCGACGGCGGCGCCCAGGTCCGGAGCACGCAGGATCAATTCGCCGTCCGCTTCCATCTGCATCCGACGGTCAAGGCCACCCGGCTCACCGACGGCCACGGCGTCATGCTGATGATGCCGAACAAGGAAGTGTGGACGTTCAGCGCCCACGAAGACCGTGTCGACCTGGAAGACAGCGTCTATCTGGCCGGCAGCGAGGGACCGCGCCGCACCACGCAGATCGTCATCCACGGCCACGCCCGCAGCGCCTCGCGCGTGCAGTGGAGCTTGCAGCACGCCAACCGTCCGGCGCCCGTCGCCGAGACCGTGGCGGCGCGCCGCGCCCGCGAAGACGAGGAGCCGCAACTGCCGTTGTGATATGTAGAAAGCCGATGACAGACAAAGAGCAGCTTTGCCGCGCCACCCGCGCGCTCATTTCCGTCTCCGACAAAGCGGGCGTGGTCGATTTCGCCCGCGCCCTTTCGGGCTTTGACATCGAGCTCGTCTCCACCGGCGGCACCCGCAAGACGCTCGCCGACGCCGGCTTGAACGTGTTCGACGTCAGCGATCTCACCGGCTTTCCGGAAATGATGGACGGCCGCGTCAAGACGTTGCATCCGGCGGTGCATGGCGGGCTGTTGGCGATCCGCGACAACCAGGCCCATGCCGACGCCATGGCAGCGCACGGCATCCGCGCCATCGATATTCTGGTGGTCAATCTCTATCCGTTCGAGGACACCGTCGCGCGCGGCGGCGATTTCGCCGATTGCATCGAGAACATCGACATCGGCGGGCCGGCCATGATCCGCGCCGCGGCGAAGAACCATGACGACGTCGCGGTCGTGGTCGATGTCGGCGATTATGCCGCGCTACTCGACGAGCTAAAAAGCCACGACGGCAACACAACGCTTGCGTTGCGCCGCAAGCTCGCCGCCAAGGCCTTCGCCCGCACCGCCGCCTATGACGCGGCGATCGGCAACTGGTTCGCCGAACAGCTCGGCGACATCGCGCCCGATTATCGCGCATTCGGCGGCCGGCTGATCGAGACCTTGCGCTATGGCGAAAATCCGCATCAGGCAGCGGCGTTCTACCGGGCGCCCGGGCTGCGCTTCGGCGTCGCCAGCGCGCGCCAGGCGCAAGGCAAGCAGCTCTCCTACAACAACATCAACGATACCGATGCGGCCTATGAGTGCGTCGCCGAATTCGATCCGAAGCGGGCGGCGGCCTGCGCTATCGTCAAGCACGCAAACCCTTGCGGTGTCGCCGAGGGCGACACGCTCGCCGACGCCTACCGCAAGGCCTTCGCTTGCGACAAGACCTCGGCGTTCGGCGGCATTGTCGCGCTCAACCGCACGCTCGACGCCGACGCGGCGCGCGCCATCACCGAGATCTTCACCGAGGTGATCATCGCCCCCGATGCGACCGACGAAGCCATCGCCATCGTCGGCGCCAAGAAGAATCTGCGGCTCCTGCTTGCCGGCGGCCTGCCCGATCCGCGCGCCGCGGGGCTGACGGCAAAGACCGTCGCCGGCGGCCTTCTGGTGCAGACGCGCGACAATGCGGTGGTCGACGACATGACGCTCAAGCCGGTGACGCGGCGCGCGCCGACCAATGCCGAATTGCGCGATCTGCGTTTTGCTTTCCGCGTCGCCAAGCACGTCAAATCCAACACCATCGTCTATGCCAAGGATTTGGCGACCGTCGGCATCGGCGCCGGGCAGATGAGCCGGGTCGACTCGGCCCGCATCGCCGCCCGCAAGGCCGAGGACGCGGCCAAGGAAGCCGGCCTCAAGGAACCTTTGACCAAAGGATCGGTAGTGGCCTCCGACGCGTTCTTCCCGTTCGCCGACGGCCTGCTGGTCGCCATCGAAGCCGGCGCCACCGCGGTGATCCAGCCCGGCGGCTCGGTGCGCGACGACGAGGTGATCAAGGCCGCCGACGACCATGGCATCGCCATGGTGTTTACCGGCACGCGGCATTTTATGCATTAATTCTTGGATTGAGGCGCGACGCGTCATCCTGAGGTGGCCGCCATAAGCGCGTTCACGCGCGTCTTCGACGCGCTATGGCGGCCCTCGAAGGATGCGGCCGAGGTGCCCGGACCGTCGCCCTTCGAGGCTCGCTCCGCTCGCACCTCAGGGTGACGGCAAGCCGCATCACTCCCGGCGCTGCTCGGCACAGTGTGACTTCAATTGAACTTTTTCACTCCACCCCGACACCCATGGTCACGCCGCTCGATCTTGAGCCCATGACTTGAGATCGACTTTGGCGGATTTTTTCCCGTAACGGGCCGAAGAGAGGGAGAGTGGCTTATGAAGAGTATCGTATTGGCGATTGGCGCCGTCTCGCTTGGGCTTGCCGCATCGACGCCGGCGAGCGCGGATTTCGCGGTGGTCAAATTCAAGGACACCGGCGCCTGCCGCGCCTGGTATGACCACACCGCCAAACCGTGGGGCGCAACGCAAGTGCTGTGGGTTAAAACGCCGTCTTGGGACGTCGCCCAGACCAAAGGCACCTACGCGATCAAGCACCACTGGTGCAAGGCCTGGTATTACTGAGCCAAGCCGTCACCTGGCTTTTTCGTTTCCGCCCGTCGGGCTCCGGCGGGCGGCTTTTTTTGATTGGTCACGCGCGCCGGCGCCGCACGACATCACATCGGCTTGTAGCCGCGCTCCATGTCGACGTCGATCAGCATCGCCTTGTTGTCCTTGATCGCCTTGGCGATGAGGTCGGTGGCGTCGTGCACGGTCGCGGCGCGCGCGCCGTCGATGCCGAACGAGCGCGCCAGCCCGATGAAATCGATCGCCGGATCGTTGAGCTCCATGCCGACGAAAGTGTCGGCCTGCTCGGCGAGCCCGCGCAGCATGACAAGGCGCTGCTTCAAAATGCGGTAGCTGGTATTGTTGAAGATCACCCAGATCACCGGCAGCTTGTAGCGCGCCGCGGTCCACAGGGCCTGCACGGTGTAGAGCGCGCTGCCGTCGCCGATCAGCGCCACCACCGGGCGCTCCGGCAGCGCGAGCTTGATGCCGATCGCCGCCGGCAAGCCCCAGCCGATGCCGCCGCCACGCAGGCCGAAATAGCTCTGCTCGTCGTCGCTTTGAATAAGCGAGCGGATGCCCGGCGCCGACGACAGCACTTCCTCGATCACCACGGCGTCTTTCGGCAGCATCGATCCGATGGCTTCGAGCAAAGCGAGCGGCTGCACCGGAGTCTTGCCGGCAAGCGCGCGGGCTTTTGCGCGAAACGCCTCGCGGTCTTTTTTGATGGTCTCGCTCAATGATTGAAGCCGCGCCGCCGCGGCGCTTTTCGCTCCTGCCGTCATGCGCGCACCGACCGCCGCCGCGATATCCGGCAGCGTCGCCTTGGGATCGCCGAGGATCGCGGCCTGCGCCGGATAGTTCTTGCCGATCTGCCACGGGTCGGTGTCGAGGTGAATGAGCGGCAAGCCGGGCGGCCACGGATCGGTGGCGGACGGCAGCGACCAGGTGAACAGGTCTCCGCCGACCGACAAGACGAGATCGTGCTTGTCGAGCACCTCGCGCACGCCGGCCTGCGTGCGCGTCATCATTCCGCGATAGAGCGGATGCGATGCCGGAAACGAGGCGGTGGAGGGAATGAACTCGACATAGACCGGCGCGCCGATCGCTTCGGCCAGCGCCACAAGCTCCTTATGCGCGCGGCTTTGCGCCACCGCATCGCCGGCGATGATGACCGGCCGCTCGGCTTTGGCCAGCATGTCGGCCGCGGCCGCGACGGCAGCGGCGTCGCCGCGCACGAGCGGCGCTACGCGCGTCGGCGCCGACAGCTCCATCTCCGCGTCGTTCTTGAGAATGTCGCCGGGCAGCGACAGAAACACCGGCCCGGTCGGCGGCGCCAGCGCGGTCTTGACGGCGCGGTGGACGTAGCGCGGCAGGTCTTCCGCGCGATGCACTTCGGCGGCCCATTTCACGAACGGCCGCGCCAGCGTCGGCAGGTCGGCGGACAGCACCGGCTCGGTGACCAGATATTCCAAATCCTGCTGCCCGGCGGTGACCAGCACCGGCGAATTCGCCTTCATCGCGTCGTAGAGCATGCCCATGGCATTGCCGAGCCCGGGCGCGACGTGAAGATTGAGCACCGCAAGGCCGCCGGACGCCTGCGCATAGCCGTCGGCCATCGCCATCAAGGCGGCCTCCTGGAGGCCGAGGATATATTTGATGTCGTGCTCGACGGCGAACGCATCCATCAGCGGCAGTTCGGTGGTGCCGGGATTGCCGAACATCACGCTGACGCCCTCCTGCTTGAGCAAATCGAGGAAGGCGCGCTTTCCACTCATCACGGGCAAGGGAGACTCCTTCTGCATGGGAACGCGCTGACGCGAGTCCGCAAAACTCCGATGATGATACCTGCTGTTTCGCGGCTAGGAACACTCCAAATCTTCGCTGCTACTCGAAGCGCCTGATATCACGATGACTTTGTCCGCAGGCTGTGCACGCAGGAGTTGGAGCTTCACAAGAGCGGTTGCATCGACAATTTGTTCATGATACGTTCTAGCCGCATAACCGGGCGAGGGGTGGCGTCATGTGGTTCAAGGTGGAGAACAAGCGCACTTCAGCCGGGCAGAAATTTATCGTGCGCTGCACCGGCGAGATTGCCGGCAAGAGTGTTCTTGAAGAGCGACCGGTCAAGGGCGCGGTTGCAGCGCGAAAGACCGCCGAGATCCTGGCAACCTCCCTGAACGTGACAACGACCGTATATGGCTCGGATTCCGATGGTGAGTTCGTTTACGGCGTGCACGAAATCGCCGACGGAGCGGCCTCGGCGAACAGCGCTATCATCAAACAACTCTACGCGGAGTCTGCTGCCGCATCGCTCGCATTCAAGGATCAGCTTCTGGTAGGCATTCCCGAAGACACGATCAGAGGTTTCGCTTCGATGTCGGCGGCGCTCGGATACATCGTTGCACAGCACAAACAAATCAGACGCGCGGCAACGCCGCAGATAAGCTATTCAACGCTATTCCGCATTTTTTGCGGGCCCGGCGATCCCAGCGTGCTGTCACTGCCGTCTGATGACGCCACTATCGCAATACTCACGCAAAAGCTGGCGGACATGCCCGGCTGGATGTGACTCAACGAGCTATCGGGTGTCGGAGCAGCTGATCGAAATATCGTCATGCCAAACAGCCGGCCCAACAAAGTCACCCTCAATATTGATGGACAATTGCAGATCATCCGGCCCCGGACCGTTTTCCGCGGCACTGTTGCGGAAAGCGGAGCACAGTTCATGCTGATTGTGCAGCCGGGAGAGCGGCGGGGATTTGGTGCTACGCGCGACAGTGTCGGACTTGTTTATCTCGAAAGAGACGAGGCACCCGTTGTCGCACTGGCAAGCCAGTTGCTCCGTGAGTCGAATCCGTTTAAAGGTCGCGTCGTTCTGGTCAACCGCGATCTGCGTACCGTCCGATCGCGAATGTCCGATCGCTCCTGGAATGACATCGTGCCGCACGAGCGCGCCCGTGCCGAACTCGATTTCATCGCTGCTTCAATCCGCAATCGCGAAATGCTGAAGGCCGAAGGGCTGACGATCAGACGCGGCCTTTTGCTGTCGGGACCGCCTGGAGATGGGAAATCGACAGCCATCGAGTGCTTCGTCAACGACATTTCCGGCGAGGCGACCGTCATTATCGTCGAGGCGGTTGAGCACATCCGCGCCGTCTATCACCTTGCGCAAATGCTGGCGCCGGCCGTGGTGATTCTCGAAGACTTGGACCTCATGACCAAGAGCCGCGACAATCCCTACGCCTTCGCGGTCAAAGACGACGTCACCGGCGAACTGTTGCAGGTATTGTCGGGGGGCTCGGCTTATGCCGACATCGTCACTATCGCGACAACCAACCATCCGGAGGCGATCGACGAAGCTTTGTCGAAGCGAGCCGGACGTTTCGACGCCCATATTCGGATGGGCTACCCAAGCGACGCCGACAAGGACCGCATTTTGAGCCTTTATCTCGATCGCTTCGGCGTAAGCGACGATTTCACGCGGCGGCGGCTTCAGCAGACACTCAATCGTGACCTCAGCCGTCTACACCTTGTTCCGGCACACATCGAAGAGTTTGTCAAAGCTGGAATAAAGCGCGCTCGCTTGGCCGGCCGAGGGCCCGAATATTCGGATTTTGAGCCGGGCATTGAAGCGACAAAATCGATCGCGACACAGAAGCCGGCTTCGGCGTGACGCTCCCAGTCAATGCGAGGCCGCATGCATAAGCCTCATATCCACGCGTGGTATTCCGCCGAGCATGCAATTTCGTTGTTCGGCGATCCGGCCGAAGCGAGACGCCTCTGCGACGGCCAGTGGCTTATCTTTCCGGAGAATATTGTCTGCATGGCCGCAATCGGTGCGGCGCCGAATGCGTCGCATTTTGAAGGGGCTTCGCGCTTTTGCTGGGTCGCCGACCAGCCTTTTTGGGTCGACGATCAGGGCGCGCCATATTTCGTCCCATCGCAAGTCGTCGGCTCGTCCGAGCCGCGACTGCCCATTCAACTTTTCGTCCGCGTGCCTCATGCGCAGCAATATCTCTACGCCGGTCAGCTTTCGCCTTCCCATGCGCAGCGATCACCCGGACGCGAGAACTATGGCATGGCTTGGTTCGATCTCAAGCCGCCCATTCCCAGCAGCGTCTGGGAGCGACTAGGACTTCGGCTCGGCAATCTAAACTTTGTAGGCGTCGACCAAGCGCTCGATCGCCTGCGAGGACCGACAACGGTTCATGATCGCCTCGGCGCTCTGCAAGAGCTGGTCAACTTCTGGCACGCCCCGATTCGGCCCGAAGACGGCATGAGCGATGCCGAAATCGGCGGCGTGGCGTTACCGCTGCCGCTACGCTGGTGGTATCGCTGGGCCGGCAAACGGAATGAAGTGATGAGCGGCCAGAATTTTCTATTTGTGCCGCGCGACTATCGCCACAAGTACCGAATCCTCGCGGTCATGGACGGCCGTCTCCACTTTTATGTCGAAAACCAAGGCGTCTATCAGTGGGCGACGCTGCCCAATGGCGACGATCCGCCGGTGTTCGGCCGCTACGAGTATCGCGGACGTTGGGTGCGGGAACAGACCACACTGTCAGAGCACCTGATCCTCGCCTGTTTATTCGAGGCGGTGATGTGCCATGCCAATTATGGCGCTTCGGCCGCTTGGCTTGAGGAAGAAAAGTTTGCCGCGATCACCCGCCGCATCCCGCCGCTCGCGGTCCCGCAATGGCGATGGCTGGAGACGAGGTTCTTCGCAGGGCAGGGTGCATTCATGTTCGCAGCAGAGAACGGACACGGTAGACCCTACGGCAAGAACAGAAATCGTGGCACCGCAAAGCGATATTATTCGGTTCACATCGGCGCCAAGACCGACGCGCCGCTCCAGTTCCTTAAGCCTCTTATCGACGATCGATGGGGATATGTTGCGCTCTAGGAGAGCGCGCGCGATGAGCGGTGTTGCCGTCAAGCCGTAGCGAGCGGCGGAGGGTCCGCCTTCGCCGTGCTTCGCTTGCGAAATCTGGTGCCGCGGAAGGGATTCGAACCCCTGACCCCCGCATTACGAATGCGGTGCTCTACCAGCTGAGCTACCGCGGCAACGCCATGATTCCTGCCACAATGAGGTGAAAATTTCCACCTCATTCGGCCTCGCGGGGCCGCACTTGCACGGAACTCCGAGCCAAGTCAAATAACCCTCATGACCGAGACGACAGAGACGGCGCCACGCGATTCCAGCGTGCTGACGGGCGCCGTGGGGCGATTGCGGATCGTGCCGTGCCAGGCCGCCACGGCGGCGGCGCTGGCCCTCGTGGCCGCGATGGTGGTGCTGCGCTGCCTCGCTGCCCGGCGCGTCGATCTGGAGACCGACGAGGCCTATTACTGGCTGTGGTCGCGGCACCTGGCCATCAGCTATTTCGACCACCCGCCGATGATCGCCTATCTGATCCGGCTCGGCACCGCGCTGTTCGGCGACACCGTGTTCGGCGTGCGCAGCATGGCGATCGCCTGCGTGATCGCGGCCTCCGGCGCGGTCTATGGGCTGACCGTCGTGCTGTTCGGCGACCGCCGCCTCGGCCTTCTCGCCGCGCTGTGGTTCAACATGATGCCGCACACGGCGTTTTTCTCCATCGTCATGTATCCCGACACGCCGGCGTTGCTGTTCTGGCTGCTGTGCTGTCTGGCGCTGGCGCTGGTCTGGAGGAGCGGCCGCGGCGCGTGGTGGTACGCCGCCGGCGCCGCCATGGGATTGTTGCTGTTGAGCAAATATACCGGCGCGTTTTTGTTCGCCGGCGTCGGGCTGTGGCTCGCCGCCTCCCCGCAGATGCGGCCGTGGCTCAAGCGGCATGAGCCCTACCTCGCCGCGGCGATTGCGCTTGTTCTGTTCAGCCCGGTCATCGTCTGGAATGCGGAGCATCATTGGGTGTCGTTCGCCAAGCAATTCGGCCGCGCGCTCGACAAAACCAATGGCGGCCTCGGCGAGGCGGTCAATTTCGTCGGCATCCAGGCGCTGTTCGTGTCGCCCTTGATCTTCGCTTTCGCCGTCGCCGGTCTTGCTGCCGCAACCGGGCGCGGGGTGTTTCGGCAGCAAGCCAATTGGCTTTTGCTCGCGGTCGCGGCAGCCCCGATGCTCGCTTATTTCCTCATCCACGCGCTGTCGGCGGAAGTCCTGCCGCAATGGCCGAGCGCCGTTTATGGCATCGCGGCGATTGCGGCCGTCGCCGCGTTTGCGCCCGGCGAAACGGCGCTGCCGCGCGCTACGCTCGTCCGCTGGGGCTTTGCAACGGCGCCATGGACCGGTCTCGTTTTCACGCTGGCGCTGTTGGCGCAGATGACCATCCAGCCGGTGGCCGTGCCTGCGGCGCAGGATCCGCTCGCCATTTTCGACGGCTGGGCGCAATTGGCGGCCGACATCCGCGCGGTGGCGAAAGAGCATCACGCCGATTACATCGCCAATGCCGAATACGACACCAACGCTGAACTCGCGTTCTATCTGCGGGACATCCCGGTATTCCAGACCTCGGACACGATCCGTTACGAGGCGATGCCGCCGGTCAATCAAACGCTGCTGGCGGACACGACCGGCCTCTATGTGGCGCTGCCGCCGTTCAACGACCTGCCGGAAATAAGCAAGCACTTCGCCTCGGTCACGCCGCTCGCAACGGTGTGGCGCACGCGCAACGGCGACCGCATCAAGGCGTACAGCGTCTACGAATTGAAGGGCTATCGCGGCGGCGTGCCCTACTAAATCGCATGGCAGCCGCGATAAAAAATAATTCAGCATGTTGCGTGCTGCACTTTGCGCCGGCCGCGCCTTCGTGCTTGTTAGCGGACGGGCCCGCCGGGGTGGTGAATGGGGTGTGTATGGGGTTGCCCAAGCGCTGCTTGAGGCGCGCTCTTCGATGCCGGTTTGCAATTGCCGCCTTGGCTGCCGCATGTCCCGGCTTTGCCATGGCGGCCGATTTGCCGTCGGCGCCGGCAGCGAGCGCACCGGCCGCCTATACCGCGCCGGTGCCGGACTGGATCGTGACGGTCGGGGTCGAGGGCCGCGTCGTACCGGCCTGGGCGGGCGCGGCCGTGAGCGCGCCGGCGGTGACCGGCTTCCCGCTGTTCAGCGTGCGTAACCAAGGCTCGCCGCCCGATTTTCCCGGCGCGCGCGACAGCATCGGCTTCAGTCTGATCGATATCGGCCAGATCAAGATCGGACCGGCGTTCAAACTGGTCTGGGAACGCAGGGCGGCCGATTACGCGGCGCTCAACGGCCTTGGCGATGTCGATTATGCGCTGCAAGCCGGCGGTTTTGTCGAATACTGGCCGGCATCGTGGCTGCGGCTGCGCGGCGAGGCGCGGCAAGGCTTTGGCGGCGAAACCGGCGTCACCGGCGATCTGTTCGCCGACGCCATCGCTCCGCTCGGACCGTGGACGCTGTCGGCCGGCCCGCGCCTGACGCTGCAATCGGCTGCGGCGACCGGTCCCTATTTCAGCATCACCCAGGCGCAGTCGGCCGCATCGACGGTGTCGGGCTTGCCGGCGCTGCCGGTGTACCGCGCCGGCGGCGGGCTTTATTCCTACGGCGCCGGATCGATGGTGCAATACACGGTCGATCCGCAATGGACCGCGCATGCGATCTTCGAATACGAGCGGCTGACGGGAGCTGCCGCCAACTCCCCGCTGGTCACCCAGCGCGGCTCGCCGGATCAGTTCACCTACGGGCTCGGCGTCACCTATTCCTTCGCCATGCATCCGTGGTGGTGAGGCAGAAAATTCTCAGGATGCATCCGCTTCCGCGCGCAGTTTGAAACGCTGGATCTTGCCGGTCGCGGTCTTCGGCAATTCGCTGCGGAATTCGATCCAGCGCGGATACTTGTAGACCGCGAGCTTCTGCCGGCAGGCATCCTGCAGCGCCTGCGCCAGCGCTTCGCTCGCTTTCTCCGGCGCTTTGAGCACCACAAAGGCTTTCGGCTTGATCAGTCTGTCGGTATCCGGCCAGCCGACCACGGCGGCTTCCAGCACGTCGGGATGGCTCTGCAGCGCGCCCTCGACCTCGAACGGCGAGACATACATGCCCGAGACTTTCAGCATGTCGTCGCGGCGGCCGCAGTAGACGAAATAGCCGTCTTCGTCCTCGACATATTTGTCGCCGGAACGCGTCCAGTCGCCGAGAAACGTGGCGCGCGATTGGTCGCGGTTGTTCCAGTACATGATGGCGCTGGTCGGGCCGCGCACCTGCAGTTCGCCCATCTCGCCGCGCGCGCTGACGATGTTGCCGTCGTCGTCGACAAGCCGCACGTCATAGCCCGGCACCGGCTTGCCGGTGGTGCCGTATTTGACGTCGCCGGGCCGGTTCGAGACGAAGATATGCAGCATCTCGGTCGAGCCGATGCCGTCGAGAATGTCGCAGCCGTAACGTTCGCTCCAGCGGCGGCCGATCTCGGGCGGCAGCGCCTCGCCGGCCGAAACGCAGCGCCGCAGTGTCAGCTCCGCGCGCGCCGGCGCCGCGGCGCTCGCCAGAAACGCGGCGTAGAATGTCGGCACCGCGTAGAACACGGTGACGCGGTGCGTCTTGAGGAGCTCCGCAACCGTCTCCGGCGTCGGCCGCGCCGGCAACAGCACGGTCGTCGCGCCGGCCGACATCGGAAAGGTCAGTGCGTTGCCGAGCCCATAGGCGAAGAACAGTTTCGCCACCGAATAGCAGATGTCGTTCTCGGTGATGCCGAGCAGCGGCGCGGCATAAAGATCGTCGGTCAATTTCAGATCGGCATGGGTGTGCACCGCGCCTTTCGGCCGGCCGGTCGAGCCCGAGGTGTAAAGCCAGAAGCACATATCGTCGCGCGTTGTCGGCGCGGCCGGCTCGGCTTTGCCCGCGGCATTGGCTTGCGCCATCAATTTGTTGAACGAGAGCCGGCCGTAGGCCCGATCATGGCCGTCGCCGCCGGAAACGATGACATGATCGAGGTCGGCGCTGTCCTCGATCGCGCCGGCGAATTTGCCATAGACCGCCTCGGACACCACCAGCACGCGGGCGCGCGAATCCCGCAGCATGAAGCGGTAATCGTCCTCGGTCATCAGCGTGTTGACCGGCACCGCAACCACGCCGGCCTTGATGGCGCCGAGAAACGCGGTCGGCCAGTCGATGGTGTCGAGAAGGCACAGCAGAATGCGCTCCTCGCGCCGGACGCCGAGCGAGCGGAGTACCCGGACAAAGCAGTCGACGCGGTCGGCAAGCGCGGCGTAGCTGTAGGCGCCGTCGGGGTCGATGAAGGCGGTTTTATCGCCGCGGCCGGCGTCGAGATTGCGCTTGAGGATGTCGGCAACGAAATTGTAATCGCGCGGGATCGCGGCAAGCCCCGACGGCGGCACAGTCGGCGGCGCCAATTCTTGCAGCGTTTTCGGCGAAGCGCTCATCGCGGCGTTTCCTCAACGCGTTTTGTTTTCGTTTCATTGGGACCGTTGGGCGGGAGTTTGCCCACCTGCTTGCCCACGGCAAGGCATTATGCCGACGCGCGAATTCGCCTGCAACGGCGAAACCGCCGGATGCTGTCACGGCCGCGAAATTGGGCTAAGAAAGCCCCGGCCACAGCCGGAGTACCGCAATGATTTTCAGCCGCGATCGCATTCTCACCACCCATGTCGGCAGCCTGCCGCGTAACGAAAAACTGAGCGACCTGCTCATCCAGCAGGAGGAAGGCGCCACGTTCGATCCGGCGACGCTGGCGGATGAAATGGACAAAGCCGTCCGCCACGTGGTCGCCAAGCAAATGGAAGCCGGCATCGATGTCGGCAACGACGGCGAGCAGCGCCGCATCGGCTTTCAGACTTATGTGCCGCAGCGCATGACCGGCTTCGGCGGCGTGTCGAAGCGCCGCCGCGGCCGCGAGTTCGAGGAATTCCCCGAGCTGATCAGCTATCTGATGCGGCGCTTTCCCAACCCGCCGAAGAGCCAGCATGGCGCGCCGGAGGCGCAAGCCGACCTCAAGTATCGCGATCTGAAACCAATCAGCGACGAGATCGCGGGCTTTCAACGCATCGCCGACGAGCTGCACGCGTTTTCCGAGCGGTTCATGACCGCTGCGTCGCCCGGCATCATTTCGACCACCATGCTCAATGCCTATTACCCCACGCATGACGATTATCTCGACGCCATCGCCCGCGAGATGAAGAACGAATATCAGGCCATCCATAAAGCCGGCCTTGTTCTGCAGATCGATGCCCCCGATCTCGCCATGGACCGCACCATGATGTACCGCGATCTCTCCGACGCCGATTTCGTCAAGCGCTGCGAGCGGCACGTCGAGGCGATCAACAAGGGCATCGAAGGCATTCCCCGCGACCGGGTCCGGCTGCATATCTGCTACGGCAACTGGGAAGGGCCGCACATCCACGATATTGCGCTCGAGAAGATCCTGCCGGCGCTCTACCAGGCCAAGGTCGGCGCGCTGTCGATCGAGTTCTCCAATCCGCGCCACGCCCACGAATATGCGGCGCTCAAGCGCGTGCCGTTCCCGAAAGACATGATCCTCATCCCCGGCGTGGTCGAGACCACGTCGAATTTCGTCGAGCACCCGGAAGTGGTGGCGCGGCGGATCGAAGAGGCGGTGGCCACGGTCGGCGACCGCGAGCGTGTCGTCGCCGGCAGCGATTGCGGCTTCGGCACCTTCACCCGGCGCGAATGGGTGATCGAGCCGGTGGTGTGGCTCAAGCTCAAGGCCATCCGCCAAGGCGCCGATATCGCTTCCGCCCGGATATGGGGTAAAAGGACGGCCGCATGATGCGTACCGTCACCCTGAGGTGCGAGCGTGGCGAGCCTCGAAGGGCGACGGCCCGAACGCCTCGGCCGCATCCTTCGAGGGCCGCTACGCGGCCACCTCAGGATAACGGAACGAGCGCATAATTTCGATTTCTCAGTAACAACACAGGACCAAAGACCGTGATCGACCTTTACACCTGGACCACGCCGAACGGCCGCAAGATTTCCATCGCGCTCGAGGAATTCGGCCTGCCCTACACCGTGCATGCCGTCGACATCGGCAAGGACGAGCAGTTCAAGCCGGAATTTCTCAAGATCAGCCCGAACAACCGCATCCCGGCGATCGTCGACCGCGACAACAATCTCAGCCTGATGGAGTCCGGCGCGATTTTGATTTATCTCGCCGACAAGACCGGCAAGCTCCTGCCGAAATCCGGCGACGGCCGTTACAAGGTCATCGAATGGCTGATGTGGCAGATGGGCGGGCCGGGGCCGATGTTCGGGCAGGTCCATCACTTCGTGAAATACAACAAGGGCAAGTCGGCCTATGCCGAGGAGCGCTATCTGAAGGAAGCACACCGGCTCTATGGCGTGCTCGACAAGCGGCTGGCCGACCATGAATACGTCGCCGACGCCTATTCGATCGCCGACATCGCCATCTGGCCCTGGGTGTCGCGCTATGAATGGCAGACCGTCGATCTCAACGCGTACCCCAACGTCAAGCGCTGGTATGTAGCCATCGCCAAGCGGCCGGCGACCCAGAAGGGCTACAAAGTGCCGAAGGACGTCGGCGAAGTGCCAATGCCGTGACATGGCGGATCGTAGGGGCGGGTTTTTAAACCCGCCCCTACAGAACCCGTGTCGCCAAGCATTTAGATTAGCTACAATACGAGTGACAATCACAGTGGCCGTGCATCCTTCGAGGCCCGCCTGCGGCGGGCACCTCGGGATGACGGGAGAGGCTAAGGGAGTTACGCCATGGACGACATCACCAGACGCGATCCGATCAAGATCACCGCCGACGACATCAACCCGCGCTACAATTGGGGCCGCCATCTGCCGGTGCTCGGCACCATGGGGGTCGATTTCGAGGAGCGCGTCGATTACCGGCGCATGCACCGCTACCGGCTCGCCCGCGCCCAGGCAGCGCTCGAGGCATCCGATCTCGGCGCGCTCCTTCTTTTCGACGACAACAATATCCGCTACGTCACCTCGACCAAGATCGGCGAGTGGGCCCGCGACAAGCTTTCGCGCTTTGCCATGCTGGTGCGCGGCGGCGACCCCATTTTGTGGGACTTCGGCTCGGCCGCCGTCCACCACAAGCTCTATGCGCCGTGGCTCAAGCCGGAGAATTGCAAAGCCGGCCTCGTCGGCCTGCGCGGCACCGTCGATCCGGCTTTCGGATTGATGAAGCGCCACGCCGAGGAAATGGCCTCCATCCTGCGCGAAGCCGGTGTCGCCAAGATGCCGATCGGCGTCGACATCATCGAGCCGCCGATGATGTTCGAACTGGAAAAGGCCGGGCTGAAGATCAAGGACGGCCAGCAGGTGATGCTGAGCGCGCGCGAGGTGAAATCGGCGGACGAGATCGCGCTGCTCAACCGCGCTGCCGCCATGGTCGACGGCGCCTACGACGTGGTCAATCAGATGCTGCGCCCCGGCATTCGCGAAAACGACATCGTCGCCGAGGTCAACAAGTTCCTCTACACCCACGGCTCCGATGACGTCGAAGCGGTCAACGCCATTTCCGGCGAACGCTGCAATCCGCATCCGCATAATTTCACCGACCGCATGATCCGCCCCGGCGATCAGGCGTTCTTCGACATTCTGCAGAGCTTCATGGGCTATCGCACCTGCTACTATCGCACCTTCAATGTCGTGCGCGCCACCCCGGCGCAGCACGACGCCTACCGGATGGCGCGCGAATGGCTCGACAACGCCATCGCGCGCATCAAGCCCGGCGCCTCGACCGCGCATATTTGCGAAGTATTCCCGAAGGCGCCTGAGTTCGGCTTCCCCGACGAGATGGCGGCGTTCGGCCTGCAATTCGCCCACGGCCTCGGCCTCAATCTGCACGAACGGCCGATCATCTCGCGCGTGGTGTCGATGGATCACCCAACCGAGATCGTCGAAGGCATGGTGTTCGCCATCGAGACCTATTGCCCCGCGACGGATGGCTACTCCGCCGCGCGCATCGAGGAAGAAGTCGTGGTCACCGACAAAGGCTGCCGCCTGATCTCGCTGTTCCCGGCAGAGGAATTGCCGATCTCGGCGAAGTATTGAGCGTGTATTTCCTCGTCATTGCGAGGAGCGAAGCGACGAAGCAATCCAGGACGGCGCCGCAGCGCTGGATTGCTTCGCTTCGCTCGCAATGACGGAACACCTAAGGCAACGCCTTCGCGCTCATGCCGCGCAGTGCCGCCAGCCGTAATTCCATCTCGCGCTTGAGATTATATTGCGGACTGCCGAACGACCGGTTGCGCTGGATGAGGAAAGCGCGCTCGTCCTGCCGGAGCTGCGCGGCGGCCTTGGCATTGCGCGGGGCCATCGCCGCCTTGTAGGCGGCGTCGATCTCGCGATCGAGCCGCGCCAGGTCGGGATCGGAGCAGATCGCTTTTTCCACCGCGCGCCGGGCCGAGCCGCAGTCGAAGCTCGGCAGCAGATCGTCGGATGTCGCGGTGCCGCGGCGGTCGCGCTCTTGTCGGGCGTCGGCGAGGTTCTCGGCGGCCTTGTCGAATTGCGGATTGATAGTGAGCGCCTGCCGGTAATCGGCAATGGCGTGATCGAGATCGCCCTTCTCGTCGTAGGCGGCGCCGCGATTGTTGTAGGCGAGGTAAAATCCCGGATTGAGCGCGATGGCGCGGTCGTAATCGGCGATGGCGCGGTCGTAGTTGCGCTGGTGATTGTAGGCGTCGCCGCGATTGGTGAGGAAATTCGCCTGCGGCTGCAGCCGGATGGCCTCGTTGAAGTCGATGAGCGCGCGCTCGTAGTCGCCGTTCGCGGCATAGTCCAGACCGCGGTTGTCGAAATATTCCGGCTCGAGCGGATCGAGCCGGATCGCTTCGCTCTCGTCGGCGATGGCGTGGTCGAACCGGCCCAGCTTCTTATAGGCGGCGCCGCGATTGGTGTAGGCGCGCGATTTCTTCGGATCGAGCCTGATCGCCTGATCGTAATCCTTGATCGCGGCCTGGTAGTCCTCTTTGAAATAGTAGGCGACGCCGCGATCCATGAAGGTCTGCGAATCATC
>DATAWA010000238.1:0-9026 GCA_036267435.1 Xanthobacteraceae bacterium
TGCAGTGCGGTAGCGGGAGGTTCCCTCCTGTTACCGTCGCCCTCCTTGGGCGTTTCCTCCCTAGACTTGGGCCGCTCCCGCAAGGTGAGCGGCCCTTTTTCTTTTGCGCCCTATCGCGATCCGTGGCGCCCGGTCTCCCGGCGTTCGTTGCGGCGGTGTCGCTTACTCGGCCGCCGCCCGATAGGGCAGCAATTCCTCGATCGGAATGGCGGCAAGGTGGTCCGCCAGCATTTCGAATTCGCCGGCCAATCTGGCAAACGACGCCGAGCGCTCGTAGCGGCGTTCGTCCATATACAGCGCGCGGTTGATCTCAAGCTGGATGGCGTGCAGCCCGGTCGTCGGATTGCCGTAGTGCTCGGTAATGAAGCCGCCGGCATAGGGCTTGTTGCGGCTGACCGAATAGCCGAAGCCGCGCAAGCATTGCTCGATGGTTTCGGCGATGACCGCTACGCAACTGGTGCCATAGCGATCGCCGAGCACGAGATCGGCCCGTGGCCGCTCGTCCCGTCCGCCGGTATTGGATGGCATCGAATGGCAATCGACCAGGATTGCGGCGCCGAAGTCGCGCTGCAGGCGCATGAAAACCCGCCGCAAGGCGCGGTGATAGGGCTTATAAAGGCCGTCGATCCGCCCCAGCACCTCGGCGACCGAAATGCGCTGGTCGTAGATTTCCTGGGCATCGCCGACGACGCGCGCCACAGTGCCGAGCCCGCCGGCCACCCGCATCGAACGGGTATTGGCGAACGACGGCAGCCGTCCCTCGAACATGCGCGGGTCGAGCTCGTAGGGTTCGCGGTTGACGTCGACATAGCAGCGCGGGAAGTGGGCCCGCATCGTCGGAAAACCCCGGGTGGCGACGCCTTCGATCAGTTCGCCGACAAAGCTGTCCTCGGAGCGGCGCAACGTCGTCAGATCGAGCCGCGAGGTTTCGAGGAATTCGCGCGGATAGATTCGGCCGCTATGGGGCGAATTGAACAGGAGCGGACCACGGCACTGCGCCGGCTCCGTGACCTCAAACGGGGGATCGAACGCGTCAGGGATTTCCGACATGGGTCCCGTGATGGGTCCTGGGTTTTGCCCACAAATGGCCAGCACCGTTCCCTAGCGCGCGGCAAAGCAGCTTGTCCAGAGAGCTTCCACAGGTGGCTCGGCTGGCCAAGCCGCCTGCGGCCGCCGTTAGATGGCTGCTTTTCACTCGATGTTTACCGGCTATCGGGCTTATGGGATGTATGGGGGCCGGCGAAAGCCGGGTCAGTGAGTTCAATGTCAAAAATCCTGCTTGCCGAAGACGACATCGATATGCGGCGCTTCCTGGTCAAGGCGCTGCAAAACGCCGGTTTCGAGGTGATTTCCTACGATAACGGCCTATCGGCTTACCAGCGGCTGCGCGAAGAGCCGTTCGAGCTCTTGCTGACCGATATCGTTATGCCGGAGATGGATGGCATCGAGCTCGCCCGCCGCGCCGCCGAGCTCGACCCCGACATCAAAATCATGTTCATCACCGGCTTTGCCGCGGTGGCGCTCAACTCCGATTCGACCGCGCCCAAACACGCCAAAGTGCTGTCGAAGCCAATCCATCTGCGCGAACTGGTCAGCGAAGTGCACAAGATGCTGGCGGCCTGACGCGGGCGCCGGGCGTTCCCGCCCGCGGCCAGCGAACCGCGGTTCAGACGCTTCTGACGTGGCGCAGGAATTTCTCGACGTTGATCTGCACGCCGCGGGTGTGTTCGAACAGCCGCTTGGTGGTGTCGAGCATTTCGTTCGAAGCGGCGTAGGTGGCGTCGGCGTGACCGTTCAGGTCGACGATATTGTCGGCCACCGCACGGGAGTTGGACGCGGCCGATTGGGAGCTCGCGAAAATACCGGCGGTTTCCGCAGATTGCTGATCGATCGCGGTCGATATTTCGGTGGCAAAGACCTTGAGATTCTTGATCGCGGCGATGATGTCGCTGATCGTCGATACCGCGGCGGCGCAGGTTTCGCGGACCGCCGCAATCTTCTGGGTGATTTCATCGGTCGCTTGCCCGCTTTGCTGAGCCAGCGATTTGACCTCGGCAGCCACGACGGCGAAGCCCTTGCCGGCCGTGCCGGCCCGCGCCGCTTCGATGGTCGCGTTCAGCGCCAATAGATTGGTTTGTTGCGCGATGCCCTGAATGAGGTCGGTGATCGGCAGAATCTGCTCGACCGAAGCGGCGAGCTTCGCCAATTCGGTACTGGCGCTCTCCGAGCGTTCCGCCGTGGCGTTGGTAAGCCGAAAAACGTCGCCGGTGCGCCGCGCCAATTCGTCGATGGTGCGCGACAATTCGCTCGCCGCCCGGGCAACCGCCTCGACGTTCTCCTGAGTGCCGACGACGGCCCGCACCGTCGCGCCGGATTTTGTCCGGGTATCGTCGGCGGACTGCGCCATCACTTCAGCGTTGCTCTTGACGGCAGTGACGGCTTCGACGAGCTGGCCTGCAATGAGCTTGACCGAGCCTTCGAATTCCGCGGCCAGATCCGCCATTTCGTCGCGGCGCTTTGCGGTGCGCTCCTCGTCGGCCTCGCGCTGCGACCGCTGCATTGACTGGATTTCCAGCGCATTCCTGCGGAATATTTCGATGGCTTCGATCATGCGGCCGAGCTCGTCGGAGCGGCCATGGTAACGCAGCGCGACTTCGGTATCGCCGCTCGACAGTTTTTGCATGGCGTCCGTAATCGACGTTATCGGCCGCACGATCGATCCGGCGATAAAGGCAATGGCGGCGACGCCGAAGACGAAGCAGATCAGCAGGCCGATGGCGAGCGAGTAAGTCTCGGTCTGCGTCGCGGCGGCCAGATTGCCGACGATCGTGTCGGATTGTTTGGTGATCGCCATCAGAATCTTGCGGATGTCGTTTTCGATGCCGGTAAATCTATCGTCGGTTTGCCCGAGCATCATGGTGGCCATGGCCGCGTCGGTGGCGCCAACGTCAAGCACGTCATTGGCCGTGCTGCGGTATTGTGCAAGCTTGATGTCGAGCGCGCCGAGATCCGCCCGTTCGGCCGCCGACAAATCGGGTCGCCCGGCAAGCCGCTTGAAGTCTTGCTGGATGTCGGAAAAGTTCGCCTCGATATCGGCGCGCAGCTTTTGCAAAAGTTCGGCCTTGACGCCGTTGCTGGCCCAGGACACGTACCGAAACACCCGCATGTGCGCGGCCACGACGGCGTCCTTGACCGCGGCTGCGGCGGCGCGCGTCGGCAGATTGGATTGAGAAAGTTCATTCAGATTGCGCGTGACGCGGCCGGTTGTCAGCGCGATGGCGGCAGCCATGCCGATCAGGCACAGCAGGATGACTGTCGAGGCGGCGAACGTCTTTGTCCGGATTGTCATTTAACAAAGCAGTGAGTGGCGGGTGAGGATCACCACGAGCGCGCCGGCCGACCCGCGGTCTTCACTCCTTATAGACGCCAACGCCGACGAAATAATCGCCCATTTTCTCGACGTAACTGGTCTTGTCTTCGATCTTATTGGTCAGCGGATTGGGCCATTTGTAGTCGACCCACCCGGAGCCGGGACCTTCGGCAATCGTTATCATCTCGCGGATGAGATATTTGCCGTCCTGGTCCTTGAGATCGATGAGATTCTTACCGATCAGCGCCGGCCGCGCGCCATGCGCCACGCAGTCGCCCTTCATGTCGTAGACGAAGGGATATAAGTCGCGGTCGTGGAACTCCGCGGCCGATTTGTCGGACACGGCCTTGAATGTCGCGTCGGCGCCGTCTTTGGCGAACATCGTTTCGACGCGCTTGACCATCGCGACGGCTTCTTCCTTCGTTCCGTTTTGGCTCGCGGAAGCGGAAGCGGCAAACGTCAGCAACGCCACCGCCGCGATCATGGAAAGCATGCGCATCATGGCAGGACCCTCGGCAAGGATTGGTAGCGCCGCCAAAATGACTAATGATCATTAACGACTATTTAATTCAGGTTATGAAGCGAGGTTTCCGGCCGGCAGGCGGTCGCCCGTCGTTTCCTTTCATTTCGTGCCGTAAGCGCGGTCTCCGGCATCGCCCAGGCCGGGAATAATGAAGCCCTGCTCGTCCAGGCCTTGGTCGATTGCCGCGGTCCAAATGGGGACGTCGGGATGCAAGCCGCGCAACCGCTCGATGCCTTCGGGCGACGCCAGCAAAGACACAAATCTGATCGCTTTGGCTCCGCGCTCCTTCAGCCGCACGATGGCCGCAGCAGCCGTATTCGCGGTCGCTATGACGGGGGCGACAACAATGACGAGCCGCTCGTGAAGATCGGACGGCGCTTTGAAGAAGTATTCGACGGCGACAAAGGTTTCCGGCTCGCGATAGAGGCCAATATGGGCAACGCGGGCCGCCGGGACGAGATCGAGCATGCCTTCGGCGAAGGTCACGCCGGCGCGCAGAATGGGCGCGAAGACGAGCTTCTTGCCGGCAATTCGCGGCGACATCATACGCGCCAAGGGCGTCTCGATTTCGGTCTTGGTGAGCGGCAGATCGCGAGTCACCTCGTAACACAACAGCATCCCGATCTCCTTGAGCAGTTCGCGGAAGGATTTGGTCGAGATATTTTTGGCGCGGATCAGCGTCAGCTTGTGCTGGACCAGCGGATGTTCGACGACGGTTACGCCTTCCATGGCTTCCTCCGGGCGAATTTCTAGAACACTGTGCCGTCGCTGGTGATCTTGACGGGCGGCGAGCCGTCGGGACGAAGCCGGCGTGCAATGACGCGGCCGGCCTCCCATGTTCCGCCTTCCAGCACCTTCGCCAGCGGCAGCGTTGTCTGGTTCAACCCCAGTTGCCGGCGCATGGCCTCGGCCAACTTATCGAGCAATGCCACCGTGAGCGCGCGCCACTCTACGACGAGCGGGGAGGCGACTTCGTGCTCGCGCGCGGCTTCGGCGGTTTGGCGAAACGCCAGCACGCCGGTGTCGATGAAAAGTCCGCCGTTCCGATATTCGGCGAGGCCGGTCAGGCCATCGATATCGGTCACGGAAAGTCCGGCCCATTGTAGCGGCTCGATCAGCGAATAAGTGAGCCACTGCGAAAGCTTATGCAGTGGCACGAGACCGCTGGTTGCGTCCGGCGTAGCGATGGCGGCGTGCCGCCAGCAATCGCCGAGCGGGATGCCGCCAAGCGTCAGCCGCGACGGCCAGATCGGCCCGAGGTGCTGCAATAATTCCGCGAGAACGGCGGGCGCCGAAATCGTCCCGTCGTCCGCAAGCGTCGTCAGATGATCGAAAAACCCTCCGGGCCGAGCGATATCGTTGCGGGCGAATATTTCCGGCTTGGCGGCGACGAGCGCGCCCAGACGGTGGAGCAGATCGGCGCGTCCGGCGAGGCCGACCAGCGGATTGGCCGGAGTGACCTGCAGTCCGGCGCCAACATCGTTCTCCGAAATTTGCGCCAAACGCCGCGCGTCGGCCTGGAGGCAATTGCCGGGATCCGACGAGAACGCGCCACTGGCAAACATATCCAGGCTTGCCAGGCCGAGACCTTCCGAACGCCCGACCTGTTGGCTTGTTTCCGGGTCGCGATAACGCCAGAGCGGGCCGGCGCCGGCATCAAGCAGTACGCTGACGATGGCGAGATCGAAGGCGGCGCGTGCACGTGCCGACCGGTCGCGCCAGGGCGTCGCTTGGTCGATAGCAGCCCAGCGATTCTTCCCGCCGAGGATGAAATGCCGCCAGCGCGAATGGAACGGCATGTCCAGCGACGGATATCGCTCGCGCGTCAGCGCCACAACGAGGTCGACAGCCGAGGAGAGATTGCCGAGCTCGATTCGGAAATGCGCAAGCTTGTCGTCGAGCCCGATATCGAGCATGCGGCGTGCGCGCTCGCGTACCGCCCCGGCGTTCAATAGCGACAACGCGGCGGCAGCTTCGGATATCACGGGCGGGAATCCGGCGCTGTTTTAGTATTTATTGAGATCGCGGCCGACGGTGTCGGTCAGATCCTGCGGCTTCGGCGGCTCGGGCGCATAATAGCCGGCCGCCTTCTTGGCTTCGATCTCGACATGAGCGTCCGCCGGGACGAGCTCGTCCGGAATCGGCACCCGCTCGACAATATCGACACCCTGACTGACCAGCGCGTCATATTTCATGTCGCTCATCGAGACAAAGCGATCGATACGTTTGATGCCGAGCCAATGAACGGTATCCGGCATCAATTGCTGAAACCGGGCGTCCTGGACGCCGGCGACGCATTCGGTGCGCTCGAAATAAGCCGCCGCGGCGTCGCCGCCCTCCTGCCGTTTGCGCGCGTTATAGACGAGGAACTTGGTCACCTCGCCAAGCGCGCGGCCTTCCTTGCGATTATAGATGATGATCCCTAGGCCGCCGGCCTGCGCATTACGCGCGCATTCCTCGATGCCGTGGATCAGGTAGGGGCGGCAGGTGCAGATGTCGGAGCCGAACACATCCGAGCCGTTGCATTCGTCATGCACGCGGCAGGTGATGCGCGTGCGCGGGTCAGAGAGCTTGGTGACGTCGCCGAACAGATAAATCGTCGCCCCGCCGATCGGCGGCAGGAACACTTGCAAATCGGGCCGGGTGACCAGCTCGGGGAACATGCCGCCTGTCTGTTCGAACAGCGCCCGGCGCAATGCGTTTTCACTGGTGCCGAAGCGTTCCGCGATTCCCGGCAGATACCACACCGGATCGATGGCGACCTTGACCACGGAAACGCTGCCGTTGGCGTGCACGACGTCGCCATCGTTCTTCAGGCGGCCGGCCGCCAACGCGTCCTGGAGTTCGTGCAGATCGAGGCGCGCGCGGGTCACTGCGATGGTCGGCCGGATATCCGTGCCCTCGGCGATTTCCGTCTTGAAGTTTTCCGCGACCAGGTGGCCCCACGGATCGAGCGAAACGATGCGTTGCGGCTCGCTCCATTGCGCGAACGGCCCCATTGTCGCGGCGGGAAAGGTGTTGGTCAGGTCCGGCCGGCGGATCGGGTCGAGCGCGCCGGACGAAACGGCGAGCGCCCGGTAGACCGCGTAAGAGCCGCCATGACTGCCGATCGCGTTGCGGTCGGCCGGGCGCGACACCGTGCCGATGATGGGACCGCGCTCGCGCGCGGTGTTGGCGCCCCAATGGATCGGGAAGGGCAGCTTGGCTCCAGGCTCGGGATGGGACGTGAGCCGGATGTGCTCGGTGCGATTGGAACGGTTCATGGCTGGAATCCAAAAGCAGAAGACCCGCCGCCAAGACGGGTCCGGTCATCATTCGCTGAAGTAAATCGTGCAGGCGTTAGGCGTGCAGCCCGGAGATTATACGCGTTTCCCGCGGATAGACAATAATGCCCAGCTGCCTAACCGGAGCGTAAAACATGGGGGCGGGCGATATTTATTCAAGGGCATCGCGGGTTTTCTTCCGGATCGGAAAAGCGACCGGTGCTGCCGTTCGACGGCTGCCTACGCGTTGCGCCTCCGCCGCGATGTTTCCAGGCAGCTTACAGCGGCCGGCCGATGCCGCGCTCGATGGCGCGCAGCAAAATCAGCTCGGCAAACGCAATATCCTCAAGCGCGATGCCGAGCGATTTGAACAGTGTAATGTCGGCCGGTCCGCGTCGGCCCAGAACCTTGCCGGTGACGATGTCGCCAAGCTCGGTGATGTCCTGCCACTTCAATCGCCCCGCGCCAATCAGGTCGCGGTATTCTGCGGCTTCGAGCTGCGCCTGCGCCACGTGGTCGGTCGCCCGCACCGTCGCGCGCAGCACGGTCTCGCCGTCGATTTCTCGCCGCGACGCTGCGTTGGCGCCCGCGGCGTTGACGTGCACACCTGACTTCAGCCAATTCGCCCGCATCACCGGTTCCGCCGACTTGGTGATGATGACGAGCACATCCGCGTCGACGACCGCGGCCTCCGCGGACGCCACGGGCCGCGCCGGAACGTCCAGTTCGCGTTCGATGCGCCGCGAGAAATCCTCGCGATGCGCGGCCGTCGGGCAAAAGACGTGTACCTCGGCGATTGGCCGCACGGTGCAAACGGCAGCGATCTGCGTGAACGCCTGCCGGCCGGCGCCGATGACGCCGAGCATGCGGGCATCCGGCTTGGCCAGAAGCTTGGTTGCAAGCCCGCTGGCCGCGCCGGTGCGCATCCGGCCGAGATTCTCGGACTCGATCATCGCCAATAGCCGGCTGTCATCGGCCGAATAAAGGAGCGCGTGCGAGCAGCCGGACTGCGGGCCGATGTGATAGGCCTTCAGGCCGAACAAACCTTTGGCGCCCCAGGCCGCACCCATCAAATTGAAAGCGGCGGTGCCGGCATGTGCGCGCTGGCGCGGCAGGTTGACGGTCGCCGCATCGGACCAGGCGGCGAATAAATCTTCCAGCGTGCCGATGGCGTCTTCGACTGTGACCAGCCGGCACACCTCCTCCTCGGTAAGGTAAAGCGGACGACTGCTCTTTGGCTTGTGCGTCGTTGCGCGCTTGGCTTCGTTCGGAACCTCAGGCGTCGACCCGGCTTTGGCGCTGTGTGGCTTACCGGCCGCCTTGGCCGGGATTTTGGACAATGTCTTGGTCGCGGACCTAAGCTTGGATTTTGCAAGTTTGGATTTTGTGGCTTTGGACATGCTGTCATTCACGAAGGTTGGGCGTGCGAAGCTATCATCGCCGTATCGGTGAAGGCCAAAAAGATCAGACGAAGGCGCGCTGCTTCCACGGCACCAGGACCTGCTCGGCCCAGTTGACGCCGCGGTTCAACAGCACGGCGAGGGCCGCGATGACGATCAGCGGTGCGAAATATTTGGCGAGCGAAAGCGTCTCGCCGTAGAACTGAAACATGTAACCGATGCCGGTCGCCACGATCAAAAGCTGGCCGACGATAATGCCAACCAGCGCGCGGCCCACCGCGATGCGCAGACCGGCGAAAATGTAAGGCAACGCCGCGGGCAGCACGACAATGTGGAGAATCTCCCGCTTGGTGCCGCCGAGCGAGCGCGCCACCTCGACCAGAAAGCTGTCCGCTTCCTTGGCGCCCGACTCGACCGTCAGAAGCTGCGGGAAGAACGCCGACACGAAGACGAAAACGATGAGCGTCAAC
>DATAWA010000239.1:0-5328 GCA_036267435.1 Xanthobacteraceae bacterium
GCGGACGCGGACATGTGGGTCTCCCTGGCCGACAACGCAGTGGCCAAACAAAAACCCGGCCGGGAGGACAATTCCTCAGGCCGGGCTCACACGTCCCCGGCCTTTTAGCGATTTATTTTACGTGGCTGCAAGCCGGCCGGCTCAAATGACCACGGGATAAGCGGGCTTATACGCCCCGGGCGTCTTTGCGTCAAACCGGGCATCGGGTTAGATCGCGCAATAATCGCGGTGACCAAGTGACGCTGTCTTTCGCACCTGCCGACCGGGGGATTCTGCCCGACCGCTTGATCGCGGCGCTGGCGGAAGCCGGCGGCATCAAGGCGCACTATCCGTTCGCGCCCGGGCAGATCCAGCCGGCGAGCCTCGACCTGCGCCTTGGCAGCATCGCCTACCGGGTGCGGGCGAGCTTCCTGCCCGGCCCCGGCACCACCGTTGCCGATCGGCTGATCGAATTGAAGCTGCACGAATTCTCGCTCACCGGCGGTGCGGTCTTGGAAACCGGCTGCGTCTATATCGTGCCGCTGATCGAGCGGCTTGCGTTGCCCACCGATATCGCCGGCTTCACCAATCCGAAAAGTTCGACCGGCCGGCTCGACGTCTTCACTCGCGTGATCGCCGATGAGACCCGCGGCTTCGATCGCGTCGCCGCCGGCTACAGCGGTCCGCTCTATGCCGAGATCAGTCCCAAGACATTTCCTGTCCTGGTACGGGAAGGCTCGCGGCTGTCGCAGTTGCGCTTGCGCCGTGGCGACGCCGTGCTCGGCGCCGAGGAATTGCGCACACTGCACGCGCGCGAACGCCTGGTCGACCGCACCGAAGCGGTGATGGGCGACGGCGTCGCGGTCTCAATCGATCTGTCCGGTGCGGAGAAAGGCAAGCCGCCGGCGAATGGCGGCGGCATTGTCGGCTATCGTGCCAAGCGCCACACCGCCGTCATCGAAGTCGAGCGGCGCGCCGCTTACGACGCTGCCGAGTTCTGGGAGCCGATTGCCGCGCGCAGCGACAATAGCCTCATCCTCGACCCCGACGAGTTTTATATCCTTGCCTCCAACGAAGCTGTCCAGGTGCCGCCCGATTACGCCGCCGAGATGGTGCCGTTCGATCCCTTGGTCGGCGAATTCCGCGTGCACTATGCCGGGTTCTTCGACCCCGGTTTCGGCTACGCCGGCGCCGGCGGGTTAGGATCGCGTGCCGTGCTCGAAGTGCGGTCGCGCGAGGTTCCGTTCATTCTCGAGCACGGCCAGATCGTCGGCCGGCTGGTTTACGAGAAGATGCTGGCGCGGCCGGACCAGCTTTACGGCACCGGCATCGGGTCGAATTATCAGGCCCAGGGCCTCAAGCTGTCGAAACATTTTCGGAGCTGATGGTTCGGGCTCGGCGTGAGGCAATTTAGCACGGGTGCCGCGGTTAAGCCGGCCCTGGGACGCTCAACCGGAAAGATTCACAGCCATCCATTCCACCAAAATATTTGTGGCATTTTGACCGGAACGGCGTTCTTGTGTGCAGGGGGAACGCGCGGCGCTGCCGGAAGGCGAGGTTGACGCAATGAGGCGGGCATTCCTGGCGGGCTTGGCCGCGGTAGTTATTGCGGCCCTGGGCTCCGTCGCGCCCGGCACCCGATCGGCCTTGGCTCAGTCCGGCTACGATCGGCCGGGGGGCGACTATGCCAGCACCCCGGTGCCAAGTGGCGATCCGGCGGTGTGCGCTGGCCGCTGCGAGCACGAAAAAAATTGCCGCGCCTGGAGTTTTTCCTATCCGACCCCGACGGGCGCTCCGGCGATGTGTTTTCTCAAGCGCGAAGTGGTGCCGCGGACGCAATCGAGCTGTTGCGTATCGGGCGTGCGCGGTGCGGGGGTGATCGAGCCGCAAAGCGGCACGATCGAATATTCAATCGATCGTTTCGGCGGCGACTATCGGGCTTTTGAAACGCCGCCGGACCCCAAGGGTCAGGCCTGCGCCGACGCCTGCCAGGGAGAAAAGCGCTGCCGGGCCTGGACCTATCGGCGTCCGGGCTACGGGTCGGCAGCCGCGCATTGCTACCTGAAAGAGACCATCAAGCCGCCGCGCCGCCGGCCCTGCTGTATCTCCGGCGTGGTGCGCTAAGACACGATCCGGAAAATGCCTGTCCGCGAACTTGGATCCGGGATGGCAGCCGTTTCCAAAAAGATCATGCTTCACAAATTGTTGTGAGCACTGATCGCTTCTATTTGAAACAATTGCGCTCTCTATGCGTCTGCGAAGCGCCCTACTTCACCGCGGTAAAAAATCGCGACAGCCGTAAATCCGAAGGCCAATCCCAGACCGGGGTGCCTTTGGCCGCGGCCATATCCCAGGAGCCGACCAGCGCGTCGACGCGTCCGACGAGGTCCGGCACCGGCAACAGCCCGACGCCGCCGGCGTCAAGCGGCACCCGGCTGTCCGCCGAATCGTCGCGATTGTCGCCCATGACGAACAGATGACCCGGCGGCACCGTGACCTCCGGCATATTGTCGAGCATGCCGAACACTTGCTCCTTGAGGATGGTGTGCTGGCGTCCTCCGGGAAGCGTTTCGATGAACCGCTCCGCCGGCTGCCGGGCGCCGTTCTCGTCTTCCGACCAGCCCATGCCGTCGGCTTTGAGACCGACCGGCGCGCCGTTGATCCACAGCCGCCCGTTCTTCATCGCGATGCGGTCGCCAGGCAGCCCGACGACGCGCTTGACCCAGATCTGCGACCGGTTGCCCGGCCAGCGGAACACCACGACGTCGCCGCGCTGAGGCAGCGCGCCCAGAACACGCTCGGTGTTGGGCAAAGTGATAAAGATCGGCAGCGAAGCCGAGCTGTAGCCGTACGGATATTTTGTCGCCAAGAGCTCGTCGCCGATTTGCAGCGTCGGCTCCATCGAGCCGGACGGCACATAATACGGTTCGGCGATGGCGGTCTTTCCGGCGATCACGATCAGAACGATGACCGCGATGTCGAAGACGCTCCTGAGCCAGCCTTTCATCTTATGAAATCTCCGCGAAACGTCGCGCCCCGGCAGAAATCGGATCAGCCGCCGGTCCCGCCGACGGTGATGCGGTCGATGCGCAGCGTCGGCTGGCCGACGCCGACCGGGACGCCCTGACCGTTCTTGCCGCAGGTGCCGATGCCGTGATCGAGCGCCAGATCGTTGCCGACCATCGACACGCGATGCAAATCGGTCGGGCCGTTGCCGATCAGCATGGCGCCCTTGATCGGCGCACCGACCTTGCCGTTCTCGATGCGGTAGGCTTCGGTGCACTGGAACACATATTTACCCGACGTAATGTCGACTTGGCCGCCGCCGAAATAGGTGGCGTAGACGCCGTTTTTCACCGAGGCGATGATCTCGTTCGGATCGCGCGTGCCGGCGAGCATGTAGGTATTGGTCATCCGCGGCATCGGCACATGGCCGAAGCTCTCGCGCCGGCCGTTGCCGGTGGGTTTCATGCCCATCAGCCGGGCATTCTGCCGGTCCTGCATATAGCCGACCAGAATGCCGTCTTCGATCAGCACGGTGCGACCGGTAGGTGTGCCTTCATCGTCGATCGACAGCGAGCCGCGGCGCAGCGCAATGGTGCCGTCATCGACCACGGTGACGCCTTTGGCTGCGACCTGCTGACCCATCAGCCCCGCGAATGCCGAGGTCTTCTTGCGGTTGAAGTCGCCTTCGAGGCCGTGACCGACCGCTTCGTGCAGCATGACTCCGGGCCATCCCGGACCAAGGACCACGTCCATCTCGCCGGCCGGTGCCGGCACCGCTTCGAGATTGACCAAAGCCTGGCGGATGGCGTTGTCGACCGCGCCCTGCCAGGCATTGGTGGTGAGGAAACGCTCGTAGCCTTCGCGGCCGCCGTAACCGTCGCTACCGGTCTCCTGGCGGCTGCCGTCGCCGACCACGACGGAGACGGAGACGCGCACCATCGGCCGCACGTCGCGATAGGTTTCGCCGTCGGCGCGCAAAATCTCGACCGCCTGCCACGACGCGGCAATGCTTGCCGTCACCTGGCGCACCCGCGGATCCTTGGCGCGGGCATAGGCGTCGATGGTTTGCAGAAGCTGCGCTTTGGCTTCGAAGGACGGTGCTGCGAGCGGGCTGTCGTCGCCGTAAAGCTTCACATTGCTGCGCGCCGGCGGTTCGGCATAATGACCGGAATAGCCGCGCTTGACCGCATGCACGGCGTCCGCGGCGCGTTCGATCGCCGCCTCCGACACGTCGGAAGCATGCGCGTAGCCGACCGCCTCGTCTTTGACCGCACGCAGCCCGAAGCCCTGCGAAGTGTCGTAAGTCGCCTGCTTCAGCCGTCCATTATCGAAGGCGAGCGCTTCGGATTGCCGGTATTCGAGGAACAGTTCGCCGTCATCGGCGCCGTCGAGGCCGCGCGAGACGATCTTGGACAGGCGCGGCCGGTCCAAGCCGGCGCGGTCGACGAGGGAAATGGCATCGGGCATTGCAGTTTCCTGGATACGTTCCTGGGCACGCTTCTTGGGCGATTGCTTCCCTACATAAGCGCTTCGCCGCCACCAGGCGAGGGGCTGCATCGACCGTAGTTCCGCGCTGATCGTCGCGGGACTTTAGGGGTTTGGTTACGGGTTTGGCTTGAGGTTTTCGATCCCACGGACGTTAATTCTCTGTCCCTTGGGTGCGCCGACGGCATGGGCGGAAAAAGCGCGCAAGGCGGCGCCGAAGTCGCCGCGATAGAGCCGCTCGCCGGAATGCGACAGGTTTGAATTGGCGTCGACATAAATCTCGCCGCCGAGCGCCTCCCATAGTCGGCAGAAGCCGTAGTCCTCGGAGAGGTAGCGGCGCGTTTCCGGATCGACCATCACGTCAAAGAAGCGGAAATGCACGTTGCCTTTGGGAAAAGTGCCTTCCGGCCAGTCCGGTACATAAGCCAGCTCGGGTAGCACGCGATCAGGCGGTCGAATACATCGCGCTTGATGCACATGAAGCCGGTCGGCGCTTCGCGCACCTTGATGAAGCCGTCCTTGTCGACGGCGATATCGACCTCGGTTTCGCCGACGCGGCCGGCATTGACGGTGAAGCGCGCGTACAGCTCCTCGAATTTTTGCCGCGTGGTACCGGCGGGCACGCCCTCGGCCGGCCAGTCCTCGCGCTTGAGCGGATAGACGCTGGCGGCAACGTCGTGATCGCACAGCAGCAGCCGAAACGCGGCCTGCGGCGAAAAGCCGATATCGGCGTCGATCCAGAACAGGTGGGTATATTGCGGCTGCGACAGAAAGAACGCGACGCAATCGTTGCGCACCCGCGTCACCAGGCTGTCGCCCGGCCGGAAGTGAAAATCGCAAGCCATGCCGGCCGCGATC
>DATAWA010000240.1:0-19624 GCA_036267435.1 Xanthobacteraceae bacterium
TAGCGCCGACGATCAACCAGATAATAATGCCCATATTTTCCCCCTGATCTCCCCAAAACGCTTCCCGGCCGGGAAGACGCCCGACTCATGGGCGTCAGCCGCGCCCCACGAGTTCCACGCAAGCTTACGGCCTCACCGTCGCGCTGTCAGCCAGCGCGTGGGGATAACCACGCGTCAAGTTGTTGTTGCGCTGCAACATTGGCTGCGGCAGACTGCATTGGGATCATCCGAATGCCGGGGCAGCCGGGAGCCCATTATGGCCGTTGCGCAAAAGAAACCGTCCGCCGCGCCAGTCAAGGATCTGTACGAGATCGGCGAGGTGCCGCCGCTCGGGCACGTTCCTGAAAAAATGTATGCCTGGGCGATTCGCAAAGAGCGCCACGGCCCGCCGGAAACCGCGATGCAGCTCGAAGTCGTTCCGACTTGGCCGATCGCGGAAGATGAAGTGCTGGTCTATGTCATGGCCGGCGGCGTCAATTACAACGGCATCTGGGCCGGGCTCGGCCAGCCGATCTCGCCGCTCGACGGTCACAAGCATCCGTTCCACATTGCCGGCTCCGACGCCTCGGGCATCGTCTGGGCGGTCGGCTCCAAGGTCAAACGCTGGAGCATCGGCGACGAAGTCATCGTCCACTGCAATCAGGACGACGGCGACGACGAGGAGTGCAACGGCGGCGATCCGCTGCTGTCGCCGTCACAGCGCATCTGGGGCTACGAGACGCCGGATGGCTCGTTCGCGCAGTTCTGCCGCGTGCAGTCGCGGCAACTGATGTCGAAGCCGGCGCATCTGACCTGGGAAGAATCCGCCTGCTATACGCTGACGCTGGCGACCGCCTATCGCATGCTGTTCGGACATTCCCCGCACACGCTCAAGCCCGGTGACAATGTTCTGATCTGGGGCGCTTCCGGCGGGCTCGGCGTGTTCGGCGTGCAACTCGTCGCGGCGTCCGGCGCCAACGCCATCGGCATCGTCTCCGATCCGTCAAAAATTCAATATGTGATGGAGCTCGGCGCCAAGGGCGTCATCAACCGCAACGATTTCAAATGCTGGGGCCAGATGCCGAAAGTCGGCACGCCCGAATACGACACCTGGGTGAAGGAAGCGCGCCGCTTCGGCAAGGCGATCTGGGACATCACCGGCAAGCACGACGTCGATATCGTGTTCGAGCATCCGGGCGAGGCGACCTTCCCGGTGTCATGTCTGGTGGTCAAGCGCGGCGGCATGGTGGTGTTCTGCGCCGGAACCACCGGCTACAACATCACCTTCGACGCACGCTATGTCTGGATGCGCCAGAAGCGCATCCAGGGTTCGCATTTCGCGCATCTGAAACAGGCGAGCGCCGCCAACCAGTTCGTCATCGACCGCCGCGTCGATCCGTGCATGAGCGACGTGTTTCCCTGGGACAAGATTCCCTACGCCCACGAGCTGATGCGCACCAACAAGCATAAGCCCGGCAACATGGCGGTGCTGGTCAACACGCCCCGCCCGGGGCTGCGCAATTTCGACGACGTGATCGAGGCGGCGGGCGCGTAAAGCCTATTGCGGCGACCGTCCCGTCGCGCGATCGCTCTGGCCCTGGTAGTCCGGGTTGCGAATACAGAAGCCGTGGAAATCCACGGTCTCCTCGCATTGCTGCAGGCTCATGTAATAGTAATGGATGGCGCTGCCCTCGGTGCACCAGGGATAGACTTGCGCTTGCGCCATGGCGGCACCGGGCAAGGCGGCGAAAGCAAAAACGGCACCAGCCGTCAGATGTTTGAATGACATGTTAATCTCGATTTTTGGGTTTCAATTTTTGATTTTTGTTTTGAAGAGCGGCCCGGCTTCGCCGTTCAGCCGGCAGGTATGGTGGACATTATCCAGCGCCATTCACAAAAACGCCGCCTGCAATCACGATATCAGGAGCGATGCTTCATCGATCCGGCCGGGCGCTTGCGTAACCGAACTCAGACAAGCGGCGGCTGCGGCGCCCGCCGATGCCCGCGGCCCCCGCCTTCGAGCGGCAGCGGCGGGTCCTCGCGTTCGCGCGCAATCGCGGCGTTGAGCTCGCCGCCATAGATGAAAATGATCGCGGTGAAATAGAGAAATACCAGCGCCATCATCACCGAGGCGAGCCCGCCGTAATAGTTCACATAGGTGTACGAGAAGTCGGCGAGATACCGGCCGAAGGCATAACCGCAGGCGAGCCAGAGCAACAGCGTCGCCACGATGCCCGGCCACACCGCGCTCAGCGGGCGCCGTCCGCACGGCAGCCACATATGCAGGATGAGGAGCGAGGTGATGAGCAGCACCCCCGCCACGGCAAAGCGGCCGATGTCAAAGTGGCTTTGCAGCGCCGCCAGCCATGGCGCATAGGCGATCGCCAGGCGGAAGATCAAAGGACCGAGCACGACCGGGAATGCCAGCGCCAGAAAGGCCACGGCACTGACCAGCACATAGCCGATCGATTCCAGCCGCATCAGCCACCACGGCCGCGGCTCGATCAGCCCATAGGCGCGATTGAGGCCGATGCGCAGGCTCTCGATGCCGCTCGAAGCGAAGTAGATCGCGAATACCGCGCCGATGGTGAGAAAGCCGCCGCGGGCGGTGGTAAGCACTTCATGGATCTGCCCGGCGATCTGGTCCGACACGATGCGCGGCCAAGCCGCGATCATCATGCTGGCCACCGCGTCGGCCAGATCCTGGGAGCCGACGAAGCCCGCGATTGCCGTCACCAGGATCAGGAAGGGGAACATCGACATCAGCACCGACAGGGCGATGTGACTTGCGATCGCCCAGCCATCGTCGGCGTTGAAGTGATAAAAGGCGTCAAGCGCGACGCGGTAGCAAAGGCGGGCGAACAGCAAAGGCGAAACCTCTGCGAGGAAAGGGCGCCTAGTCATAGCACAGTTCAGGAGCCCCAAGACTGACGCGACAAGGATCGCAGCCGCCGCTTGGCGGATGCGCAGCGCGCATGGAGGCCGCGCGTCATGGGCGCTTGGCTGTGAGCGGCAAGGGTGTCAAGTGGGGGTGCCAATTCAGATCGCCGAGTAACGCGCCAGCTCCCTTTCGCACCCCCCGCATCGCCGAAAGTACATCCTTGGACAAGTCCGCCAAGCCTGACGCGCGTGCGCCCGCCGCCGCCACTGCGCGTTCGTTCGCGGCCATGCGCTATCCGGGCTTTCGCGCCCAGTTCGCCACTTTCGTCTTGGCGATGATGGCCGATAATATCGAGCACGTCCTCAGTTATTGGGTGCTTTACCAAAAGTTCCATTCGCCGGCCTTGGCCGGCTTTGCCATCGTCTCGCATTGGCTGCCGTTCCTGCTGTTCTCGGTGGCCTCCGGGGCGTTGGCAGACCGCGTCGATCCGCGCCGGCTCATTCAATGCGGCATGGGCCTGTTCATCGTCGCATCGCTGTCCTGGGGCTATTTCTTTGTCACCGGCACGCTGCAGGTCTGGCAGGCCATGGTGATCCTGGTCATTCACGGCTGCGCCGGTGTGTTGTGGACCACGCCGAATCAACTGCTGATCTACGACATCGTCGGGCCGGCCGATCTTGAAAGCGCAGTGCGGCTCAATGCAACGGCGCGCTATCTTGGCGTTCTGGTCGGCCCAGGCGTCGGCGGCGCCCTCCTGCTGTGGCTCGGGCCGGCGCACGGCATTTTTCTCAACACCATGTTCTATCTGCCGCTCGTGATCTGGCTGATCAACGCGCCCTATGGGCCGCGCTTTCGCAAAGGCGCTCCGCCGCCGCGCCGCGCGGTGCGCGGGCTAGCCGACATCGTCGCGACCATCCGCGACATCTCGGGTCACTCCATCATCGTGTCGATGATCGTCTTGGCCGGGGCTGGCGCATTCTTCGTCGGCAACGGCTATAGCGCGCAAATGCCGAATTTTGCCCACGATCTCGGCCATGGCGATCCGGGCCTGTCGTACAGTCTTCTGCTTGCCGCTGATGCCGGCGGCGGATTTCTTGCCGGCATGGTGCTCGAAGGCGGCGGGCTGTTGCCGCCGCGCCCGCGCACGGCGATCGTGCTGGCGACGCTATGGGGTGCCGCGCTCGGCGGCTTCGCATTGTCGCCCAATTATGCGCTGGCGCTCGGCCTTCTGTTCGTCGCCGGATTTCTCGAACTGTCGTTCAACGCCATGGCGCAGACGCTGGTGCAAGTGCATGCGCCGCTCGATATGCGCGGCCGCGTGATCGGCCTGTTCAATATGGCGAGTCTGGGTTTGCGCGCCTTTTCCGGCGTCTCGGTCGGGCTCGTCGGCAGTCTGATCGGGGTGCACTGGTCGCTGGCGCTGTCCGCCTTTGCGGTGCTGGCGATCGCGCTTGGACTCTTTGTGCCGCTGCGCAAAGCAGCCTGAGGTTCAAGCTTCAGAAAGCGGGCCGATCCGGCGGACGAAAAAGGCACGGCCGAGGTCCCCGCTGGCACACGGAGCGACCCCGGCCGGCCGGCTTCACGGGTGTCGCCCCCGCTGGGCCAAGCCGATGCTAGCCGAATTTTTCCGGGAATGCTCGCGCGAAGACGCGACGGATCTGATTCAAGGTCACGCGCTCGCCGCTGTGACTGCAAGGCGCCCGCTATTGCTTGCCTGCCTCTCTGGTATTCGCGGTGCAAGTCACGAGCATGATATAGGCCCTGGCGGCGCTGGCGATGTCTGCGGTCTTCAATTCGGTTTCAGTCAGCTCGGTGTCGTAAGGGACGGCGCTGTTGTCCAGAAAATCCCTGAGCGTCCCCGTCTTGATGGCAAAATTGACGTTTTCCGGAATGTCGCCGGTGGCCTTGGCAAATTTCAGCGCGTTTAGTTTGGCGGCGACGACGCCGACCACGTGACCGCTCATGTCGAGAAGCGGACCGCCGCTGTTGCCCGGCTGCACCGGGGCGCTGATCTGCAGAAAGCGCGTATCGTTCAGAATGCCGCTGAGCGAACTCACGATTCCGGTCGTCACGGTGAAATCGGATGTCAGGAGCCCATGGTAGGGAAATCCTATAGCGACGACCGCATCCCCCGAGCGGACCGGCAATTCCCGCATCATCGCCGGGTCCGCGAAGGTTTTCTTCGCCCCCTTCGCTTGCAACAAGGCGAGATCGTTGATTTCGTCAGCCGCCACGACCCGAAGTTTCGTCGGCGCCTGTCCGACAAAGTTGCCTTGCACGTCGCCTACACAATCTTTGATGACATGGGCGTTGGTGACCACGTACCCTTCCGCGCTGATCAGAAAGCCGGTGCCGCTGACATCGACAAGTTTCGGCGATCCGGCGGGTGAAGTTCCCGTCTCCGCGTCGGATTTTGCCTGCCTGAACGGGATTCCCGGTCCGGTCGGCGAAACCGATCTTCTCGGAGAGGACGCGAAGTCTTCAGCGCCGGAAAGACCCGCGCTGTTCATGCGCGTCACGCAGTTTTCAATCACCGCCGCAAGCTTGTCCGTGGAGCTTAAAGGAACTTCATACGAGTGTTTTCGTCCTTGGACGAACATCAGGTGAGATTTGCGAAATTGGCTAACGCTCGAATCGCTAAGCATCGCCACGATCACCGTCGGCGAGGTGACCGTTCCAACGAGATGGAATTGAGCTTGCCCGTCGAACGTGATGTCGATGGGCATTGTCGCTCCCTGCGGCATATCGAGCGAGCGATCGGTGAAGCCCGCTAACCAGGCTCGGGAAGAGCTCTCTCCAACGGAAAAGGCGATGCCGTTGCCGTAGGTTTGGGCGGCGGCGCAATGCGAAAACGCCCCGGTCTTGTCATCGGTGAAAGCACCACCAAACCATGTCCCGATGTGGATGGTTCCAAGGGGCCCGGCGGCATAGGCGTGTGTAACGATCGAACAAACGAAAACCAGCGAAGCGAAAAAGCTCCCATACCGCGTCATACTCGCCCCCCACAGACGCACGGTCCCACACTCCCACTCGACGTGGAGTTGCAAATATTCGCGCATTCATCGTAACCGGGCAAGGCCTGTCGGCAGCCCGGTCCTCCGGCCCATCGACGGGAGCTAAGGGGGTTAGGCCGCCTGCACGTCGCTGAGGAAACGCCGTACCTCGCCTTGCAGGTTTTCCGCTTCGGTGGCGAGCGCGTCGGCAAGCGCCTTGACGTCGGCGGCCGTGGCGCGCGCGCCGGTCGAGGCCCCGGCGACGCGGCTCATGGCGTCCGCGCCGGATCGCGCCTCGGTCGAGGCGCGATTGACGCCTTCGGCGATCGACGCCACGGCGTTGTTCTGTTCCTCGACCGTCGAGGCAACGCTGGTGGCGATCTCCGACATTTCGTCGATGATCGAGGATACCTGCTCGATCGCTTGCGCCGCGTCGGCGGTGGCCGACTGGATGGCGCCGATCTGCGCGGCCACCTCTTCGGTGGCGCGCGCGGTCTGGGCGGCAAGCGATTTCACCTCGGACGCCACCACGGCGAAGCCGCGCCCGGCCTCACCGGCGCGCGCCGCTTCGATGGTGGCGTTCAACGCCAGCAGATTGGTCTGGCCGGCGATCGATTGAATGAGGCCGATCACCTCGCCGATGCGGTTCGCCGCGCCGCCGAGGTCGGTCATGGTCGTCACCGTCCGCTTCGATTCCGCCACCGCGCGCGTCGCCACGTCGGTCGATTTCGACGCCTGTGCCGCAATTTCCCCGATCGAGACGGCGAGTTCTTCGATCGAGCTTGCCACCGTCGTGACATTGACCGAAGCGGTGGTCACCGAATTCTCGGCGGCGCGGGCTTCCGACGAGACCGAGTCGGCCGCGTCGTTGAGGCCGCTCGAGGCGTTCTCGAGGTGACCCGCGGATTCACGCAGCCGATCAAGCGCCTGCTCGATAGAGGCACGGAACTCTCGGATCAAGGTCGCAATCGCCTCGCCGCGGCGTTCGCGCGCCGCGCTGGTCTCGCTTTCCACTCCGGCGAGCCGTTCGCGTTCGATCATATTGTCGCGAAACACAACGACCGTACGCGCCATTTCCCCAATCTCGTTGCGGGCATCGATCAAGACCGGTTGTGCGGCGGTGTCGCCGTTGGCAAGCCGCTGCATCACCGCGGCCAATTCTTCGAGCGGCTGCGTGATCGAGCGGCCGATTCGCCAGCTCAAGCCAATTCCGATCAGCACGACCGCCAACGCGGCCCAGATGATGACACTGCGCGTGCGCATGCGCGCCACCGAGAGGTCGGTGCCGGCGGAGGCGGCGTTGACGCGCGCGGCCGCGATAATCTTGTCGGCCTCGGGTATGACGCTTTCGGTGTCGTGGTTGATGAGCGCGACCAGCGGCGTGATGTCTTCGGTGCTCGCGACCCATTGCGCGAAGTTCGAGCTGTAGGCTTGGATTTGCTTGGTCAGCTTTTCTTTCATCGCCGGAGCGCCGTCGACCGACTCGAACAGATCGCTGAAATGCTTGAGCTCGTCGAGAAAATGCCGTTCCGCTTTTTCGTCGCGCGTCAGCCGATACTCGATCTCGTAGCGGCGCAAGGTCAACAGCGACATCGTCAGTTTCGCCTGATCAACCTCGGCGACCCAGGACAGGTCATTGTGAATGATGCTCTCGACCGCATTGCTGGCCGCGATCAGTTCGGCAGTCACCCCCTCGGATTCATTGTAGCCGAGCGCCTTTTGCTCCTGAACAAGGCTCTCGAAGCTGGCCTTGAGATCGCGAACGGTGCTGCGCAGCGGAATGACCGAATCCTGTTCGGCGGCGGGCAGCGACGCCTGAATGCGGTCGAGGCAGGCCATCGCCATGGCCTGACCGTCGTAGAAACTCTTGGCCTCCGCGTCGGAGGGATACGCGACGAAATCGGTCGTCGCGGCACGCATCATCAAGAGTCCGGTTTTTAGATCGCGGCTGGCGTCGGACACGTCGGTGTTGCGATGCACGGCTTCGAAGGCGCGCCCGACTTCGGCGTCGCCGACGAGGTAGGCGATGCCGATGGCAAGAAAGCCGATGACCGGGATGACGCCGAGCACGACGATGCGGCCGCGCACGGACAGCCGGGAAATAATCTGAGTGGTGAACATCCTGGCCCCGAACGGAAGTCGTGATGACGAAATTTAAGACCCCAGCCCGCGGCGCGGCCGCGCCCAAATCACGCTCATGTCACGCCCATTCGCGCCAATGGCAGCCGCCGGCACCGCAAACGGTAGTCGTCGCAGCACACCGCAAAATGGTTAACATTGTGCAAGAATCGGAGGCGAAAAGGCGCTTCCGTCCGCCGGCCAAGGCGGGAAGCCGTGAAAAAGGCGGGTTCACGCCGCCAATTGGCTTTTGTGCACCGCACGCGTAAGGTTGCCCGGCCGGGTCGGATCAAGCTTTTCCTCGTAGCTCGCTGGAGCCAGCCATGTCGCTTGCCGCCACTTCGCGAACCCAAGGCAACGATCTCATCCCCGCGCTTGCCGAGGCCGTCGCCGCCGTCGAGGCCCTGTTCGCCGACGCCCGCCGCGCGGTTGCCGACCGGGTGACAATCGAGGGCCGGCCGGTTTCACGCCTGTTCGATCGCGAGCAGCGCGCCACTCACGGCCTCGCCTGGCTCGCGACTTATGTCGAGGCCATCCGCCAACTGTCCGCCTACACCCAGCGGCTGTCCGACACCGGCAGCTTTGGCGAGACCGAAGACCTGCTGGTGCGCATCGGCGCCGGCGAGTACCTCGCCCAGGTGTTCGGCGGTATTCCCATGAGCCAGGGCGAGATCGTGCGGTTAGCCGATCTCGGACTGCCGGCGGCGGCGGTCGCGGCGCGCATGAGGCCGGCCGTGGAGCACCTTGTCGCCACCGGCAATACGGCGCCGCGGCGTGCGCGGCTCGCCGAGTTGATGCGGCAGGGCCATGACGCGACGGTCGGCGCTTGCGGGCTGGACGACACACTCGATTCGATCCGCGAAGAAATGCGCAAATTCGCCGAGGATCGGGTCGTCCCCTATGCGCAGGCGTGGCATCTGCAGAACGACTATATCCCGCTCGACGTCATCGCCCAGATGTCCGAGCTCGGCGTGTTTTCGCTGACGATCCCCGAAGACTACGGCGGCATGGGGCTGGGCAAGGAATCGATGTGCGTCGTGTCCGAAGAGCTGTCGCGCGGCTATATCGGCGTCGGCTCGCTCGGCACCCGGTCCGAGATCGCGGCCGAGCTTATCCTCGGCTCCGGCACCGAAGATCAGAAGCGCCAGTGGCTGCCGAAGATCGCCTCCGGCGAGGTGCTGCCGACCGCGGTATTCACCGAACCCAATACCGGCTCGGATCTCGCGTCATTGAAGACGCGCGCGGTCAAAAGTGGGGACGTCTACAAGGTCCATGGCAACAAGACCTGGATCACCCATCCGGTGCGCGCCGACCTGATGACGCTTCTGGTGCGCACCAATCCGGCCGAGACCGGCTATCGCGGATTGTCCATGCTGCTTGCCGAGAAGCCGCGCGGCACCGACGAAGAACCGTTCCCGGCGCCGGGCATGTCCGGCACCGAGATCGAGGTGCTGGGCTATCGCGGCATGAAGGAATACGAGATCGCCTTCGACGGCTTCACGGTCAAGGCCGAAAATCTTCTCGGCGGCATCGAGGGCCTCGGCTTCAAGCAGTTGATGGCGACGTTCGAAGCGGCCCGCATCCAGACCGCGGCACGCGCCATCGGCGTGGCGCAGGCGGCGATGGAGCAGGCGCTCACCTACGCCACCGCGCGCCTGCAGTTCGGCGAACCGATCGCGCACTTTCCGCGGGTCTCCGACAAGCTCGCCATGATGGCGGTGGAGATCATGATCGCGCGTCAGCTCACTTACTACGCCGCGCGGCAGAAGGATTCCGGGCGGCGCTGCGATCTCGAAGCCGGTATGGCGAAGCTGCTGGCGGCCCGCGTCGCCTGGGCGGCGGCCGACAACGCTGTCCAGGTCCACGGCGGCAATGGCTTTGCCGTCGAGTTTCCGGTGTCGCGCATCCTCTGCGATGCCCGCATCCTCAATATTTTCGAGGGCGCGGCCGAGATTCAGGCGCAGGTCATCGCCCGGCGCCTGCTCGACGGATCGAATTAAGCCATTCGCCGGCTGTCCCGACGGCCGGATCGCGCCCGGAACTCACGCGCTGTTCGGCCATTGACCCTGGTCAAAGCGGGCCTGACCGGCTGCGAGCATGATCGTTTCTGCTTTAATGATTGCGAGTTTTCCCCATGACCAAAGTCTCCATTCCCCATAATGGCTATGTCTTCGTCGGCGACGGTCGCAAGGCGCTCGTATTGCGCAACGAAGGCGACGCACAACACTTGGACCTCAAGACCGAACGCGTTTTCACCGACAATAATCCGCCGACTCACGAGCAGGGCACGGACCGGCCGGGCCGCGAGCATTCCTCGGTTGGCTCCGGCCGCTCCAGCGTGAGCCAGACCGATTGGCACGATCTCGAAGAGCACAAATTCGCCCGTGAGGTCGCCGCGGCGCTGGAGAAGATCGTGCGTGAGCGCAAGGTCGAAGCCCTCGTCGTGATCGCGCCGCCGCGCGCGCTCGCCGATTTGCGCAAAGCATTTCACGACGACGTCAAAAAGAAGATCGTGGCGGAGATCGACAAGGATCTCACCAAGCATCCGGTCTACGACATCGAGAAGCATCTGACGGCCTAGCCGTTATTGCGAGGAGCAATAGCGACGAAGCAATCCAGCAGAACATTCATAACTGGATTGCTTCGCTTCGCTCGCAATGATGCGACCAATTCACCTCACCTGTTCTACGAGCTTTCTTTTCTCCGCCGCGGGCGGTTCCTTCAGCAACAGCCCGACATTGCCGGAGAGGATGCGTTCGCCGTCGTCGCCGAGTGTGCGCAGGCCGTTGACGAAATCGCGCACCGCTTCGCGCTTGCGGATTTCCTGCGGATAATCGGTGGCGAACACCATGCGCGCGGCCGGGATTTCGGCAAGCCCGGCTTTGACCGCGCCGATGCCGCCGGCAAATCCGGCGGTGTCGAAGACCAGATTGTGCTGGATGTAGTAGTCGAAATCCTTGTCGCCTTTGACGCCGTGCCTCGCATTGCCGGCGGTGCCCCAAAACTCCTTGTCCTGAAAGCAGCGGATGCGCGCCAGCATGCCGGCGATGCCGCCGGACAGATGCGCCATATGCACGGTCAGTCCCGGATGACGGTCGAACACGCCGGAATTGACAAGCCGGATCGTCGCCATGATCAGCGAGAACTCCCGCCCCACGGCGCGCGCGGTATCGTAGCTGTCGAACTGCTGGGCGTGATTGAGCTTCAGTGCCGGGTGCACGAAGACGAACATGCCGAGCTTGCTGACCTCCCGCCAGAACGGCTCGAGACCCGGATCGTCGATCCACTTGCCGTCAAATTCGGAGGTGATGGTGACGCCCTGGAAACCGAGCTCGTGCCGGCAGCGATTAAGCTCCTTGAGCGCCGCGGCGCCGCCGAGCGGGTGGGCATGCGCCGCGCCGATGAAGCGCCCGGGATAGTCGCGTTCGGCCTGCTTGGCTTTGTCGTTGACGAGCCTCGAGGTTTCGAGGTCCGCGCACATGCCGGCGGCGCTTGTGAGCCAAGCGGCATCGATGCCGGCGACATCCATCATCCGGACATGCTCGTCGAGATCGTAGAGCAGCGAATGCACGGTGTAGCTCGGTGCTCCCAGCGCGTCATAATTGAGCACCAGCCGGTCGCCAGGGTCGTTCTTGATCAATTCGCGCGGCGTGAAATGGTGCTGGAAATCGACGATCATCGGGCGGGTTCCTCCGGTCTTGCGGCGTTGTCTTAGCGCATGCCGCCATGTCCGTCATTCCGGATTGCCGCGAAGGGGCAAGTCCGGAATCATACCCGCAGGTCAGCGAAAATGGTTTCCGGGCTCCTCGCTGCGCTCGGCCACGGAATGACAGGACCCCCGACCCGAGCTACAACAGGCGCCGATCTGCGAGGATTAATGGCACACTTTATGTACTATGTCGGGGTCCCGGTCGCCGTCGGTGCGGTCGCGATCGTTCTTGTGCTCGGGCTCATCAACATGATGATGGGCGGCTCGGGCAACACCTCGCAGAAGCTGATGCGGCTGCGCGTCCTGCTGCAAGCCATCGCCATCGGGGTCATCATGCTGACGCTCTGGTTCATGGGGAAGTGATGTGAGCCATGGTCGTCCTCAATAAGATCTATACCCGCACCGGCGACGACGGCACCACGGCGCTGGGCACCGGCGAACGGCGCAAGAAATACGATCTGCGGATCGCGGCCTACGGCACGATTGACGAAGTCAATGCCGCCATCGGGGTGGCGCGGCTACACACCACGCACGACCGCGCGCTCGATGCAGCGCTCATCCGCATTCAAAACGATCTGTTCGACGTCGGCGCCGATCTGTGCACGCCCGGCATGGGCAAGGGGCCTGGCGGCGCGCGGCTCACCGTCACCGACAACCAGGTGAAGTGGCTCGAGGCCGAGATCGACCGCTGCAATGAAGCGCTGGCGCCGCTGCGGTCGTTTGTGCTGCCGGGCGGCAGTGCGGCGGCGGCCTATTTGCATCTGGCCCGCACCATCTGCCGGCGTGCCGAGCGGATGATCGCCGAGCTCAGGGACCAGGAAGGCGACAGCGTTTCCGGCGAGGTGCTCAAATACGCCAATCGCCTGTCCGATTTTCTGTTCGTCGCCAGCCGTCATGCCAATGGCGAAGGCGCGGGCGACGTCTTGTGGCAGCCCGGGCAAAACCGCTGACGGCGAATTCGTAAAGGGCAGTCCGCGATGTCGAGGCTGGAAGGCAAGGTTGCGATCGTGACCGGGGCGGCAAGCGGCATCGGCCGTGCCAGCGCGGCCTTGTTCGCCCGCGAGGGCGCTCGCCTTGTCATCGTCGATCAGGACGCCGACGGTCTCAACGCCACCGAAGATTCGATCGTCGAGAGCGGCGGCGCGGCCAAAATGTTTGTTGGCGACGCCGGTCGCGAGGCCGATGTGAAGGACTATGTGCAACTCGCCATTGCAAGCTTCGGCGCGCTCGATGTCGTTTATGCCAATGCCGGCATGCTTGGGCCGCCGGCGCCGCTGCTCGAGCAAACGGTCGAGCAATGGCAAGCGATGCTGCAGACAAATCTGATCGGCCCGTTCCTTGCCATCAAGCATGCCGGTACGCACATGGTGAGCCAGGGCAGGGGTTCGATCGTGCTCACCGCCTCGACCGCGGGTTTGCGGGCCAATGCCGGCAGCGCGCCCTACAGCGCCAGCAAAGCGGGCGTCATCAGCCTGGCGCAGACGGCGGCCAATTCGTTCCTCGGCACCGGCGTGCGCGTCAATGCGATCTGCCCGGGGCTGATCGAGACAGGCATGACGCGGGAAACGTTCGCGGCGGCGCGCGAACGCGGCACCGCCGGCAAGATCGGTCAGCTCAATCCGCTGCAGCGCGCCGGCGCTCCGGAAGAAATCGCCGCCATGGCCCTGTTCCTTGCCAGCGACGAGTCCTCCTATGTCAACGGCCAGGCCCTCGCGGTCGATGGCGGCTTGTCCTCGACGCTGCCGTTCCGGCGACCGATCCGTTGACCGCCCCCGCGCCGGCCGTTAGGTTTCCCGCACCGCAGCATCAGGCCAATCCGACAGCGGCCCGAGGGCGGCAAAGAAACCTCAATCAGTCATCGCAGCCGAAAAAAACAACGCCATGAAAATTCTCGTGCCCGTGAAGCGGGCAATCGACAAGGATGTGAAAATCCGGGTTAAGGCCGACGGGTCCGGGGTCGAGCTCGGCAACGTCAAGATGTCGATGAATCCGTTTGACGAGATCGCCGTCGAGGAGGCGATCCGGCTCAAGGAAGCCGGCAAGGCGACCGAGATCATCGCCGTCTCGATCGGACCGCAGCAGGCCGCCGAGACGATCCGCACCGCGCTCGCCATGGGCGCCGATCGCGGCATCCTGGTGAAGACCGAAGGCGCCGTCGAGCCGCTGGCGGTCGCAAAAATCCTCAAAGCCGTCGCCGATGCCGAACAGCCGGGCCTGATCATTCTGGGCAAGCAGGCGATCGACGACGACAGCAATCAGACCGGGCAAATGCTGGCGGCGCTGCTCGGCTGGCCGCAAGGCACCTTCGCCTCCAAAGTGGCGCTTGATGGCGACGCGCTGTTGGTCACGCGTGAAGTTGATGGCGGATTTCAGACGGTCAAGCTGAAGCTGCCGGCGATCGTGACTACCGATCTGCGCTTGAACGAGCCGCGCTACGCGTCGCTGCCCAACATCATGAAGGCGAAGAAAAAGCCGATCGAGGACAAGACCGCCGCCGATTTCGGCGTCGATACCAAGCCGCGTCTTGAAGTGATCAAGACCGCCGAACCGCCGGTGCGCAAGGCGGGCGTGAAGGTCAAGAGTGTCGCGGAGCTTGTCGAAAAGCTCAAAGAGGCGGGAGCGATCTGATGCGCCTTTATCCGCTCATTCCCGCGCAAGCGGGAATCCAGATGGTAGACGCTGTGTTAGCCGCAAATTTTGCCGGGTTCCCGCTTTCGCGGGGACGAGCGGAGATTAACTGATGCCCACATTGCTTCTCGCCGAGCACGACAATGCTGCGCTCAAAGACGCGACCAATAAGGCGCTGACGGCGGCCAAGGCGCTTGGCGCCGAGGTGCATATTCTGGTCGCCGGCCACAATTGCAAAGCGGTCGCCGAGACCGCAGCCAAGCTCGATGGGGTCGGCAAAGTGCTGCTGGCGGATGCGCCGGCTTACGAGCACCTGTTGGCGGAGCCGACCGCGGCGCTGATCGTGTCGCTTGCTCCACCCTATGAAACGATCATGGCGGCGGCGACCACCATGGGCAAAAATGTCATGCCGCGGGTCGCCGCGCTGCTCGACGTCATGCAGCTCTCCGACATCATAAAAGTTGTGGCGCCGGACACCTTCGAGCGGCCGATCTATGCCGGCAACGCCATCCAGACCGTGCGCTCGACCGAAAAGAAGCGCGTCATCACCGTGCGCACCGCCGCTTTCCAGGCGACCGGGCAGGGCGGCGCTTCGGCGCCGATCGAAAATGTCGCCGCCGCCGCCGATCCCGGCGTGTCCGGCTTTGTCGGCGAAGAACTTTCCAAGTCGGAGCGGCCGGAACTGACCTCGGCAAAAATCATAATTTCCGGCGGCCGGGCGATGCAAAACCGCGAGAACTTCACCAAATATATAGAGCCGGTGGCGGATAAGCTCGGTGCCGCGATCGGCGCATCGCGCGCGGCGGTCGATGCCGGCTACGCGCCGAACGACTGGCAGGTCGGCCAGACCGGAAAAGTCGTGGCGCCCGACCTGTATATCGCGGTCGGCATTTCAGGCGCCATTCAGCATCTGGCCGGCATGAAGGACTCGAAAGTCATTGTCGCGATCAACAAGGATGAGGAAGCGCCCATCTTTCAGGTCGCCGATTACGGATTGGTGGCGGATCTCTACCAGGCGCTCCCCGACCTCGCGGCCGAGCTCGATAAGGTTAAACGCTGACGGAATCTGGCTTGTTGGCCAAGACCGTCGTAAAAAGACATAGAAAGTGAATCGCGATGGTTGAGGTTAAGGAACGGCCCAAGGCGCAAGCGGCGCACGGCGAGCAGGCGATGGCCCATGCAATCCGCAAGATCGGTGTTGTCGGCGCCGGCCAGATGGGCAACGGCATCGCTCACGTCTGTGCGCTGTCGGGCTTTAGCGTGCTTTTGAACGACGTTGTTCCAGACCGCATCAGCGCCGGGCTCGCCACCATCAACGGCAATCTGGCGCGCCAGGTCAGCCGCCAGCGCATCAGCGACGAGCAGCGCCAGGACGCGATCAACCGCATCAAGCCGGCCAACACTCTGGACGAGCTCGGCGATTGCGATCTGGTGATCGAAGCGGCGACCGAACAGGAAGACGTCAAGCGCAAAATCTTCTCCGCCCTATGCCCGTCGTTGCGGCCCGATACCATCCTCGGCACCAATACGTCGTCGATTTCGATCACGCGGCTTGCCGCCGCGACCGACCGGCCGGAACGCTTCATCGGCATTCATTTCATGAATCCGGTGCCGCTGATGGAGCTGGTCGAAGTGATCCGCGGCATCGCCACCGGCGACCCGACCTTCGAGGCGACCAAGCAATTCATCACCAAGCTCGGCAAGCAGATCGCGGTGGCGGAGGATTTCCCCGCCTTCATCGTCAACCGCATCCTGCTGCCGATGATCAACGAGGCGATCTACACGCTCTATGAAGGGGTCGGAAATGTCGAGGGCATCGACAAGGCGATGCGGCTCGGCGCGCATCATCCGATGGGCCCGCTGGAGCTCGCCGACTTCATCGGGTTGGACACCTGCCTGTCGGTGATGCAGGTGCTGCACGAAGGCTTGGCGGACTCCAAATACCGGCCGTGTCCGCTGCTGGTGAAATATGTCGAGGCCGGCTGGCTCGGGCGCAAGGCGCAGCGCGGCTTCTACGATTATCGCGGCGAAAAGCCGGTACCGACCAGATAACCAGGAGTCAGTTGTCAGTAATCGGAATGAAGCGCGGACTGGCGCAACGGATTACCGATTACTGACTACTGTTTTCTGTTCACGCCGCCTGGCGCATTTGTGGGGCGGTTTCGTTCCAGCACGGCAGCGACGAGACGCGCTCGAACCAGCTCCGCAGATGGCCGTAGGGACTAAGCGGGATTGCCGCGCCTTGGGCGTGAAACAGCGGCGCCGCAACGGCGAAGTCGGCCACGGTCAGCATATCGTTGACCAGGAATTTGTGTCGGGCGAGATGCGCATCGAGCATCTTGGCCTCTTTGTTGAAGGCCTCGCTGGCTTTCGCGACCACGGCGGCGTCGGGCGGGCCGAGATCGACAAATTTCTTCACCAGGTTCTCGAAGATCAGCGGCTGGCAGGCCTGCGCGCCCCAATGCGCGAGGTCCCAGCACAGCCACCGGGTGACGTCGGCCCGGCTTTTCGCGTCGCTCGGATAAAGCGGCGTCGCGCTTTTGCTGGCGAGGTATTGCAGGATCGCATTCGATTCCCAAAGCTTGAAGTCGCCATCCACCAGGACCGGCGTGCGGCCGGTCGGATTGAGCTCAAGATACGCGGGCGTCTGCTGCGCTCCCTGAAGCAGATCGACGAATTCGAAGTCGAGCGGCATTTTCAGGTGCGATGCGAGCGCCCGCACTTTCCAGGTATTCGGCGAGGCGGGAAAGCCATAGAGTTTCATGATCGACTCCTACTGTTGGCGGTGTTCTCCACCGTGCGGGGCGTTACTTCATCAGTTCGACAAAGAGGCCAATGACCGCCGCGTAGCCAAGCGTGAAAACAAGCGTGCGGATGTAGGGTATTGCGGCCCAGTAGACGATGGCATGCACGACACGCAGCCAGAAGAACGACTGCGTCCAGAACGCCGTCGTCGCATCAGCCTTGCCGGTAAGCTGAATGAGGATCACCAGCACGGCAAAGGGCGCGAAGGTCTCGATGGCGTTGAGATAAACACGATCGGCGCGCTTGCCCCACAGCGGCACCGGACGCGGCGCCGGGTCGACGTAGTTCGGCGGACTCAAAAATCCGTTGGTCATGACCTGTGCGACGACGTAGGGAATCCACAGCGATGCCGTCAGCATCGCCGTATAAGCGAGATATTTCAGATCGGTCGACATTGTGCAGCCCCCGGTTTGCTTGCAAAAGGCTCATTTACAAAAAACTGGAAATGCCAAAGTTCGTTTGGCAAACTTCGGCCGTGCCGCGCGCGGCACTAATCGCAGCATGCGGCGGATTTCGGCTGCCGATATGACGCTTTCGCATCGACGGCTGCGCCATCGTAGCGATCGTGGTGGCGAACCCAGGCCATGCTGAATTTCAAGCCGTCTTCGTCGCGGCCCTTGGGCACGAGATCGATGAGATTGTAGGCGCCGATCAGGATGTCGAGCCCACGGCCGTAAGTCGAATAAGTATGGAACACTTCTCCGCCGGCATTTTTGCAGAAGACGCTGGCGCCTGGCCGCTCCTCGCTCGGGAAGGTGGTCATTTCGTAGTTGTATTCGACCTCGCCGCCGGCTGTCTCGTTCGGCGATTTTGAAACGTGATAATCGAAATTGAAATCGCTGCCCGACGACGACACCCATGGGAATTTCCAGCCCATGCGGGTTTTGAATCTCTCGATCTCGGACAGCGGTGCGCGCGAGACGACGACAAGCGAAATGTCGCGCTGAGCTAGATGGATGCTGGCGCCGTCGAAATGGTCGGCGATCAGCGAGCAGCTCGGACAGCCGGCTTCCCAGCCGGGTCCCAGCATGAAGTGATAAACGATGAGCTGGCTTTTGTCGCCGAACAGCGCGGCGAGGGATTGCTTGCCGCCCGGCGTGTCGAACAGGTAATTCTTCTCGACCTTCTCCCATGGCAGTTCGCGGCGTTTTTTGCTCAAGGCGTCGCGGGCGCGCGTGAACGCCTTCTCCTCGGCCAAATAAGCCTTCCGTGCGGCGATCCATTCGTCGTGGGACACGACGGTGTGCGGTTCCATGGCGTACTCCTCCGCTTCCAAGATCCAAATTCCACAGCACAGACACACGGTGCGAACTCGCGGCTTTCAGTCGGCCGGCGTCATCCAGCCGACCCCGGCGCCGCCGGGCTCGCGCAGGATCACGATACGGCCGACTCCCGGGACATCGAACGCGGGCTTGACGATGGTGGCTCCCGCGGCGACCGCTCGCTTCGCCCGGGCGTCGACATCGTCGACGGCGATGTAGGACATCCATTGTTCGGGCATGCCGGTGAATTCGCCGCCGCTGATGTCAAACAGGCCGGCCACCGGCTGGTCGGCCATTTTGGCGACCCAGTAGGTGCCTCCGCCCGGCATCGGCATGGCCTCGAAGCTCCAGCCCACGGTGCCGGCGTAGAACGCCTTGGCCTTGTCGATGTCGCGTGCGCACAATTCGTTCCAGTAGAATGTGCCGTGCGAGCCACGCATGATGCACTCCTTTTTCGGGTGAATGGGCAGCGGCGTTCAGGCGAACATCTTTTCCATCTTGTCGAGTGCGCCGCTCCAGCCGCCTTGGTGGCGGTCGCGCGCGTCTTCGTCGAAAAATTGCTCATGCGTCAGCGTCAACAGCGAGCCGTCGCCGTCCGGCTTGATGTCGACGGTGACCAGCGACTCGCGCTCGGGCGTGGTGACCCAAGCCCAGGTGAAAACGAGTTTGCGGTCCGGCACGACTTCGCGATAGACGCCGCTGACGTCGTGGGTCTCGCCGTCGGGCGAGCGCATCACCCAGCGGAAGTTGCCGCCCGGGCGCGGGTCGCTCTCGACACGCAGCACTTTCACTTCGCCGGGTCCCATCCAGTGCTTTACTTTTTCCGGGTCGGTCCACGCCGCGAAGACTTTGGCCGGCGCGGCATTGAGGCGGCGCTTGAGGGTGAGGCTTGGTTTGGTGACTGTTTGGGTGGCCATGACTGTTCGTCCTCCAGAAATGCGGCCAAGCGATCGAGCCGCTCGGACCAGAATCGTTCGTAACGGTTGAGCCATTCGAAGGCTTCGCGCATCGGCTCGGCGTCGAGCCGGCAGGCGACGACGCGCCCGGTCTTGCTGCGCTGAACCAGTCCGGCGTCGGACAGGACGCCGAGATGTTTCATGACCGCGGGCAGCGACACCGGAAACGGTGCCGCCAGCGCGCTGACCGACAGGTCGGGCTGTTCGGCAAGGCGCATGACCATGGCGCGGCGCGTCGGATCGGACAGCGCGGCGAAGGTGCGGTCGAGGCTTGCGTCGGAAAACTTAACCAT
>DATAWA010000241.1:0-11944 GCA_036267435.1 Xanthobacteraceae bacterium
ACTCCGCCGCCTCGCCATAAGGCACGTTGCGGCCGCCATAGCGGCGCACCCGCACGTTCGCCTGCTCGGCGTGCGCGACAAAGCCCTCGAGCATGCACAACCGCGAACAGGCTTCGCCGATCATGGCGCTGGCTTGGTCGGTCAGTACCTTCTGATAGGTACAGGTCTTGAGGAACTTCCCGACCCACAGCCCGCCGGTATAGCGCGCGGCCTTCTTGGTCGGCAGGGTGTGATTGGTGCCGATCACTTTGTCGCCGTAAGCCACATTGGTGCGCGGGCCGAGGAACAGCGAGCCGTAGTTCTTCATGTTGGTGAGGAAATAATCCGGATCGCGCGTCATCACCTGGACGTGCTCCGAAGCGATGCGGTCGGCCTCGCTCACCATTTCGGCGTCGTCGTCGCAGACGATGATCTCGCCGTAATCGGCCCAGGCTTTGCCCGCGGTATCCGCGGTCGGCAGGATTTTCAGGAGCCGCTCGATCTCCTTCATGGTGTCGCGGGCGAGCTTTTCCGACGTCGTGAGCAGGATCGCCGGCGAGGTCGGGCCGTGCTCGGCCTGGCCGAGCAGGTCGGTGGCGCAAATTTCGCCGTCGACGCTGTCGTCGGCGATGACGAGCGTCTCGGTCGGCCCGGCCAGAAGATCGATGCCGACCCGGCCGAACAATTGCCGCTTGGCCTCGGCGACATAGGCGTTGCCGGGCCCGACGATCATATCGACCGCCGCGATGGTCTCGGTGCCGAGCGCCATGGCGGCGACCGCCTGCACGCCGCCGAGGACGAAAATCTCATCCGCGCCGCCGAAATGCATGGCTGCGACAATCGCCGGATGCGGTCCGCCGTGAAACGGCGGCGCACAGGCGGCGATATGCTTTACGCCGGCGACGCGCGCGGTGACGATCGACATATGCGCTGACGCCACCATCGGATAGCGCCCGCCGGGCACGTAGCAGCCGATGGAATTCACCGGAATGTGCCGGTGGCCGAGAATGACGCCCGGCAGCGTCTCGACGTCGAGGTCGCGCAGCGTGTCTTTCTGCTTTTGCGCGAAATTGCGCACCTGGGCTTGGGCGAACTTGATGTCGTCGAGATCGCGCTTTTTCACCTCTCCGATCGCGCGCTCGATCTCGTCCGGCTTAAGCTTGAACGATGGCGGCGACCATTTGTCGAACTTTTGCGACAAGTCGCGCACGGCGGCGTCCTTGCGCGCCTCGATGTCGGCAAGGATTTGCTCGACCGTTTCCCGCACCTTGGCGTCGGCCGCCTTGATGGCGCTTGGATCCATTCCGCGCTTGAGATAGCGGGGCATTATTCCCTCCGTCATTGCCGGACCTGATCCGGCAATCCATGCAGCCATTTGAGCATGTTGAAACGCCGTATGGACCCCCGGGTCAAGCCCGGGGGTGACGCCTAGCGTGTCATTTTATCGCCTGCGGATTGATCGGCGAGCCGGTGCCGCCGGAAATGATCAGCGGCGGACCGCAGAAGAAGAATTCATAGATGCCGTCCTCGTCGCAGTCCTCGGCGAGTTCCTTGAGGTAGAAAATCTCGCCCATGCACAGACCCATGGCCGGAATCACCACCCAGTGCCAAGGCTGGTTGGCTTCCGTCGTCTCGTTCGGCCGCACCTCGACGCCCCAGGTGTCGGTGCAAATGGCGGCGATCTGTTTGTCCTGGCACCAATAGCAGTTCTCGAATTTGACGCCCGGCGCGTCGCCGCCGGCATAGCCGCCCCAATCCTTCTCGGCCATGCAGCGCTCCATCTGGCCGGTGCGGATGAGCACAAAATCGCCGCGCCCGATCGAGACGTTCTGTTCCTTGGCGCATTTTTCGAGTTCGTCGTTGGAGATGCTCTCGCCGTCCTTCATCCACGGCACGCCGCGAAAGCGCGCGATGTCGAGCAGCACGCCGCGCCCGACCATCTTGCTTTTCGAGTGTTCGATGCCAAGCACATTGAGGCCCTTGGAATCGATCAGCTTGGCGTCGTAACCGTTATAGGCCTTGTCCTGGTAGAACACGTGGCCGAGCGCGTCCCAATGGGTGGCGCCTTGCACGCACAGCATCAGCGTGTCGTCGGCATAGCGGATCTTGTTCCAGTCCTGCTGGCCGGCAATGGCATCGGTGCCGGTCGCCAGCATTTGATGGATCGGATTAAAGCGCCCGCCGAACAGGCCGGTTTGCGGACCGTTGCGGTCGAGCGGAATTCCGAGCGCAAATACCTTGCCGGTGCGAATGAGGCTTGCGGCTTTGACGATGTCCTGCGGCGCGACATGATTGAGCGTGCCGACTTGGTCGTCCTTGCCCCAGCGGCCCCAATTCTTCAGCTTCTCCGTGGCTTCGGCGATTGCCTGCGTCCCGACCTTGATATTCATCGCGCTACCTCTCCCCCCTGCTGTGAGCCTTCCCGTGGCGGTCAGGGGGCCGCCAGTAGGTGCGTGCGATAGTTTGACACAAACCGCCGCGGCCTGCGTAGAATAATCTGCAACGGGGACGACAAAATCGAAATCGGGGAAACGGTCATGGCCAGCGTTCGGACACTACAACCTGTCGGTGCAGCTCTCTTCGCCGCTTTAATATCTTCAGTGTGCCTGTTGGCGGCGGCTGCGCCGGCCAGTGCGCAAACGGCCATCGACGACTGGGCCAACATCAAGGCGCCGCCACCGCCGGAGCTGCAACCCGTTACCGTCGATCCAAAGACGACAGCGCTCTTGATGCTCGACTTCGTGCATCCGATTTGCGATCCGCAAAAGAAGCCGCGCTGCGTGGCTTCGCTGCCGGCGATGAAGAAGCTATTGGCGCAAGCGCGCGCCAACCATGTGATGGTGGTCTTCAGCACCGCCGGAACCACGACCGCCAAAGACATCTGGGCCGATGTGGCGCCGCTGCCCGGGGAACCGGTCGTCAATTCCCATGCCGACAAATTCCAGGATACCGATCTGGAGAAGATCCTGACGGACAAGGGCATCAAGACCGTCATCGTCACCGGCGTGAACGCCAATGGAGCGGTACTCGACACCGGGACCGACGCCGCGCTGCGCGGATATAAGGTGATCGATCCGATCGACGGCAGCTCGGCGGAGAACGAATATATCGAGCAATATGTCGTCTATAACTTCGCGCATGCGCCCGGTGTTACCGGCGTCGTGACGCTGACCAAATCCGACATGATCAAGTTCTAGATTACGCGGCCGAGGGAAGCCGCATATCGGCCGCAGGCAGCGCCGAAGCGGCGAGCACGTCATCCTGGCACGCCGCGATCACCCGATTGCGCCCGGCGAGCTTTGCCTCGTAAAGCGCGCGGTCGGCGGTTTCGACCAGCAAGACTGCGCTGCTCACGGCGGACGCTTCGTCGGGTGGCGCATCGCGCGCCTGCGCGCCGGCAGAAGGCGGCAATCCGGCGATGCAGGCGACGCCGATGCTGATGGTGACGAACGGCGCCACCGCCGAGCCTTGGTGGGGAATTGCTTCCTCCCGCACCGCCCGGCACATCAATTCGCCAAGCTGGCGCGCCGCCGCGATGTCGGTATGCGGCAAGAGCACCGCGAATTCCTCGCCACCGTAACGCGCGGCCATTTCGCCGGCACGCCGCGCGCGCTTGGCCAACGCCTGCGCCACCGTACGCAAACATTGGTCGCCGGCGACGTGCCCATAGCCGTCGTTGAACCGCTTGAAAAAGTCGACGTCTATCATCAACAGCGACAGCGCCGTGCGATGCCGCATCATGCGCCGCCATTCCTGGTCCAAGGCCTCCTCGAAGGCGCGGCGATTGGCAATCCCCGTCAAGGCGTCAAGCGCCGTGAGACGGCGTAGTTCCTCGGCTTTGGCCTGATCGCTCGCGCGCAATGTAACGAGCGTGGCATAGAGCCGTCCGTTGTGCATCAGCAAAACGATAAGAATGAAACTCGCCGCAAAAAGCCCATAGATCCGGCCGGCGTAAAAACCGAGATCGTAACGGCCGGCATCCAAGCCGGCGCTGAGCGCAACGTCGAACAGCCACGCGCACATCGTCACGGCGAGCCACAAATCGAGCACGGAAAAGGGCTGGCGGCGCGTCAACGCCAGCAGCGCAAGCAGGCTGAGCAGCCAGACGCTCCACACCACGATGTTCATCGCCGACGTATGCTGATCGCCCTGCATGATCGCTGGCAACTCCGGCTGCAGGCGGGTCGCGAGCATCACGCAGCCCAACGCTGCGCCGAGAACAAGTGAAATGACGGCCGGCACGGCGCTGCGCCGCGCCCGCCACGGCCGGCCCGAGGATTGGCGAGCCACGTAGCCAATGACAAAAAGCGGGAAGCCGCCGTGCCAGAACATATAAAGCCACGCAGTGGTCTGCGGCCCGGCGCCGAGCAGGCCGGCTGAGGCGAACAGGCCGGGAAACGTCAGCGCATGCGCAATGCACATCAGCGCGGTGAACAAATATCCGCCGGCGAGCACGCTCAGCCCGTGAGCCTGCGAAATCTGGCGCTGGCCGAGCAGGAAGGCCACGGTGATCAGATCGTTGATCACAAGCGCCGATTGGTAAATCGGAATGAATGCCGGCAGCGGCGGCAATTGCAGGCGGGCGAATGGCGCCAGAAGGAGAAAAACAAGCGCCGACACGGCGATGGCCGCAAACGCCAGCCGCCGCTCGGCCGGTCCGGCAGGCAGGCTCGACAAGAATATCGGTTCCCAAGTCGAAGCGGACGCCATGTGGCTTTGCCCAACACCGGATGTTCAGCGGCGAAAGCTTGCTCTCGTCCGCACCTCTACGTATGCCAACGGCCTCGGCGATCCGCGGTTGCGGAAGCTGACAATCTTAAGGATCGCGGCAAAGAACCCTTTGCTATTCGCCGCGCCCCACCATGGCGAGCACGCGGCGGGCGCCGGTAAGCGTGGCGTGCAATTGATGAGGTCATGGCGGTCACCCCGGCTTCTTGCGATCGAGGTGGCGCGCACTACACTGCCGCCGCATAGCAAAACAGGCCAACGGCCGCGGGAACGCGCGAGGGAGAAGCCGAATGAAGCTTTTGAGTTTTGTCGCCGGCGGCAAGGAGTGCTTTGGCGCCGTGAGCGGCGACGGCGTCATTACGCTCAACGACAAAATCGGCCTGCACGATCTCGGCGCGGCGCTGGCGGCCGGCTCGATGAACGCCATGCGGGATGCGGCGAAGGGCGCCAAGCCCGACCGCAAGCTCGCCGAGATCAAGTTTCTGCCGGCGATCCCGCGCCCGCCGAAAATTCTCTGCGCCGGCGTCAATTACCGCTCGCACGCCGCCGAGATCGGCCGCGAACTGCCCAAGCAGCCGAGCATGTTCATCCGCTTCGCCGACACGCTGGTCGGCCACGGCGGCGAGTTGGTCCGGCCGAACGTCTCCGACAATTTCGATTTCGAAGGCGAACTGGCGCTGGTCATCGGCAAAGGCGGCCGCCACATCAAAGCCGAGCAGGCGCTCGATCATGTCGCCGGCTATACCTGTTTCGTCGACGGCAGCGTGCGCGACTATCAGAAATTCTCGGTCACCTCGGGCAAGAATTTTCCCGGCACCGGGCCGCTCGGGCCGTGGCTGGTGACGGCCGACGAAATCCCGGACCCGAGCCGCTTGACGCTGACCACGCGGCTCAACGGCGCGCAAGTGCAGCACGCCACCACCGATCAGCTGATCTATTCGATCCCGCAGATCATCGCCTTCTGTTCGGATTTTACCGCGCTGTCGCCAGGCGACGTCATTGCCACCGGCACGCCCGAGGGCGTCGGCCATAGCCGCAAGCCGCCGTTGTGGATGAAGCCCGGCGATGTGCTCGAAGTGGAGATCAGCAGCATCGGCATTTTACGCGCGCACGTGGCCGCCGAACGGCGGTGATCACGCTCTCTTCCGCTGACGGGAAGAGGTGGTGCCGAGCAAGATTGCCGCCGCCGCCGCGATGAGCAGCAACGCCGAGACGATCAGCGCGGCGCGGACACCGAACAGGAACGCGTGCGCCTGCCCGATCAGCGCTCCGAACAATGCGACCCCAAGGACGCTGCCGGTTTGCCGCGTCGAATTGAGCACGCCTGCGGCGATGCCCGAGCGCGCCTTGTCCACGCTGCCGAGGAGCGCCGAGGTCAGCGGCGGCACCAAGAGGCCGAGACCGCCACCCATCGCGACGAGCTGCGCGCCGATCGCCCAATAACTGGTGCCGCGCTCGATGCCCAACAGCGCGAGGCAGCCGACCGCCGAGATCAAGGCCCCGGCCGCGATGGTGGCCGGTGCGCCGAAACGCTCGGCAAGCCGCGCCGCGACGAGATTGACCGGCAGCACCGCCGCCATCATCGGCACGAAGGCCAGACCCGTGGCGAAGACCGACCAGCCGTTGACCTGCTGGAAGTACAGGCTGAACACGAAGATCAAGCCGTAAAACGCGATATTGACCAGAAGCCCGTCGAGCGAAGCGAGCGCGAACATGCGATGCGCGAACAGCGACAGCGGCAGCATGGGATGCCGGGCGCGACGTTCCTGCCCGACAAAGAGCGCGGTGAGAAGGACGAAGCCGGCAAATCCGGCGAGCACCCACGGATTGCTCCAGCCGACCCGGCCGCCTTCGATAATCGCGGCCGCGAGGCTGCCGAGCATGCCGATCGCCAACGCCTGCCCCGGCAGATCGAGATCGCGCGGCGTACGTGGCGTATCGGTGGTGTAGCGCCAGGTCAGCCATAGACCGGCCAGTCCGATCGGCAGGTTGACCAGAAAAATGCTGCGCCAGCCGAACAGCGCGATCAGGCTGCCGCCGACCAGAGGTCCGGCCGTCAGCGCGACGCTGGCGCCCGCGGCCCACAGGCCAACGGCACGGCCGCGCTCCTGTTCGCCCGGATAGGCATGGCTCAAAAGCGCCAACGAGTTCGGCACCAGAATGGCCGCGCCGAGGCCTTGCACGGCGCGCGCCGCGATCAGGATGTCCGACGTCGGCGCCAGCGCGCAGGCGAGCGATGCGGCCGTGAAGATCGCGAACCCCGCCATGAAGATTTTCTTGGCGCCCAGGCGATCGCCCAAGGCGCCGGCGGTCAGGATGAACGCCGCAAACGCGATGGTGTAGGTCGAAACCACCCATTGCAGCTCGGCGACGCCGCCGCCCAGCGCCGAGCCGACACTGTGCAACGCGGTGTTGACGATGGTGACGTCAAGCTGCACGACGCCGTAGCCGAGACTCATCGCGGCGAGCGTCAGCGGCTTTACCAGCTTGCTTCGCATGTTCGGCTTCATCGCGTGCGTTATGGGCTGCGCATCGCGAAACTGCCGATAGTTCGGGGCAAAAGCGCGCATGGCCGGCCGATCCCTTTTGTTGTGATCCGAGACGTGGATATGGGGTCGGGGACCGCCCATCCCACCCGTTTTCTGCAACGCCGGGACGCGAAGAAACTCAAGTACCGCTGGAACCTTTTTCGAAGATAAAAACTACGCCGCCAATCCGAATAGCTTCACGGCATTGCGGAAATAGATTTTCTCGCGCTCGGCGTTCGACAGCGGCAAGGAATTGAGCACCTTGAGCGTGTCGCGGATATAGCCCGGGCCTTTTTCCTTATCGAACGGGCAATCGGAGGCGAACAGCACGTGATCGGCGCCGAAGAAATCGAGCCCGCAGACCGTCGCCGCGCGGGCGCCTTCGACCGCGGTGTCGCCGTAGAAATCCTTGAAATAATCATACGGCCGCTTCTTCAGCGATTTTAGGATCGCACCGTAATCCTCATCGGAGGTGCGCACGCCGAGCTGATCGAAGGAGTGGCCGACGCGGCCTTCGAGATAGGGAATGACGCCGCCGAGATGATGCGCGATCACTTTCAGATCGGGGAAGCGGTCCATGACGCCGGAGAACACGAGCCGCGCCAGCGTCACGCCGGTCTCGTAAGGCCAGCCGAGCACGCTGCAAATCTCGTATTTGGAGTATTTTTCGGTCGGATAATCCGGCATGTCGCGGGTGCGCGCCGGATGCAGCAGGATCGGCTTGCCGGATTTGGCGATCACTTCGAAGATCGGCAAAAACTCCGGCACATCGAGCGGCACGCCGTTGGCGTTGGTGCCGAGTTGCACGGCATTGGCGCCGTTCGCCAGCGCCCGCTCGGCCTCAATCGCCGCGGCCTCGGGCGCATTCATCGGCAGCAGTGCCGACCAGCCGACGAAATGCCTCGGATGCTTGGCGACGACTTCGGCAAGCCCGTCATTGGCGATCTTCGCCATGTCCGGCGATTTATCCGGTCCCCACAGCCGCTCCATCGGCGGCAAGCCGTGCGACAGCACCTGCGTGTAATCGTCGAAGGATTCGACAATCGATATCCGCAAATCGACGTCGGACAGCGCCGGAATGCCGCGCACGCGCTTGCCGAGATCCTTGGCGCCCGCCGGCGTCTCCAGAAGCGCGTCGTAATAACGCTTCGGAAAAAAGTGATTGAAAGCATCGATCGTGCGCATGGGTTTCTCATATCTTGGGGGGAGGAAGGCGCAAGTCTTGCCTTTACCGCACCGCCAACAGCGACGACATCAGCCAGTTCGCCATGGCAAACGTTTCGGCATCGCGATCGAAATAACCGATCAGCTGCAGGCCGAGCGGCATGCCATTGGCTTCGAACACCGGCAGCGACAGCGCCGGCACGCCGAGCAGCGAGGCCGGCACGGCGAATTCGGGACTGCCCGTCGAGGCCAGCCCTTCGGGCGCGTTGCTCGGCGCGGCAAGCGCGATACAGGCGTCGCAATTGGCGGCAAGCTCGGCGTGAACCGCGCGCAGCCGCGCCCGCTCGCGCAAGTCGTCGCGATGGTCGGCCAACGTCATGTCCTCGTACCGTTCCGCACGCTCCATGACGGCGCGGCTCAATTTGGCGGCGTCGCGGTCGCGCATGGTGCGGAAGAACCATCGCGTCTCCCAGCCGTTGCAGCGATGCGACAATTCGGATGCGTTGCTGAGATCGTTCTCCAGCGCCGCGACCTTGTCGTCGTTCTGCCGGGTGCGGATCTCGATGCCGGCCGAGTGCAGCCGCATGATGCATTCGCCGAGCTGCTGCTTGGCGCCGTCCGAGGCGCTGTCCCATCCGGCGGTCTCGAGCACGGCGAGACGGCGCGGCTTTTGCGCCGCCGGCAGCGCGTCCGGTCCGCGCAAGCCCGCCGTGCCGGCATCGCCGCCGACGCGGGCGACGATCTCGTAAGCCACCTGCCAGACGTCGGCGAGCGAAGCGCCGAGGACGCCGGTGCAGCTCTGGCTCTGGTAATCGTGGCTGCCTTCGCGGTTGATCGCATTGACGCTCGGCTTGAAACCGACGCAGCCACAGAAGCTCGCCGGCCGGATGGTCGAGCCGACCACCTGCGTGCCGAGCGCTGCGCTGACGATACCGGCGCCGACCGCGGCGGCCGAGCCGCTCGACGAGCCGCCCGGCGTATGCGCGGTGTTCCAGGGATTACGCGTACCGCGCGGCTCCGACGCGGCGAATTCGGTCGTAACGGTCTTGCCGAGAATGACGGCGCCGGCATCGCGCAGCGCGCGCACCGAAGCGGCGTCTTTCTCGGAACGCCAGCCGGCAAACAGCGGCGAACCCATTTGCGTCGGCATGTCGACTGTTTCGAAGATGTCTTTGATGCCGACCGGCATGCCGTCGATCGGCGAGCGCGGCCGCCCGGCGCGCCACCGCTCGGTGGCATCGTCCGCCGCGGTGCGCGCCGCCGGGACGTCGGTGGTGACGAAGGCGCCGATGCGCGGTTCCCAGTACTCGAGCAATTCCAGCGAGCGCTCCAGAAATTGCCGCGGCGTTTGCCTGCCGGCGGCAATATCGGGCGTGGCGGCGAGATAGGGCCGCAGGACCGGGTTGGATTGTTCAGACGCGGACATAATCGTGCTCTATATGCGGATTTCCAACTCCGCTCATTCCCGCGAAGGCGGGAATCCGGTACTGGGTTCCCGCTTTCGCGGGGACGAGCGGATGAAGACGGTCCCGCTAAGCATCGCCCTACTTCTCGCTCTCATCGTAATAATGAATCTCGTAGAGCACGCAGCCGCGATCGGACTTGAACGGACCATGATAGATGCCGGGCGGCCGGCAGGCATAGGTCGGCGCTTCGAACGCTTCGCCGCCCTCCCCCTTGTCGTCAGTGCCGACGATGAGATCGCCGGACATCAGATAAACCTCTTCCCAATGGTCGTGCACGAACGGCGCCGTGGTATAGACGCCCGGCGCGAAACGCAGGAGCCGCGTGCGGCTGCCCATCTTGCGCATCTCGTTGAGATCGCTTGCCAGGATTTTCTGCTGGATGCCGGACGGATAGCCCGGCGGCGTGACCCAGCCTTGGCTCATGTCGATTTTGTGGAACTCGAGATGCGGCTTGTTCATCGGCACGTTTGCGCTCTCCCTTTATTCAGCCGAGCAGCGGCAAGTTCTGCACGCGGTATTGGTGGTGGATCTTGCGCCCCAGCACCGGATCTTCAAGCTCGAACGCGAAGACCTCCGAGGGCCGGATGCCGCCGCGCGCCGCCAGCGTGCCGCAGAACATGACGGTGCCCTCGTCGAGGCCGGCCTTGCCGCCGAATTGCCCCATCAGCGCCGCCGGGTCGAGCATCGCGCTCACCGGTCCCTCTTGATAGAGCGAGCGCCCGCCACCCTCCGGGATGTAAGCGCGCAAGACCAGCCTGTCCCAATGCGGTGCGATCTCTTCATAGTCCCAGAATGCCGGAGCGAGCGGCTTGTCGCACATCTGCTTGGACACCGAGACTCCGTATTTCTCGACCTCGCGGTCGGTATGATCGGAACCGGTGCCGACCCACAGACGGTCGGCGTGGCGCAGCAGGACAAACTCGGCCTCGCCGCTCGAGGCATCGCCGAGCACTTCGATGCTGTCGTCGGTAGTGAGCCGCGCGGCGGAGGCGCGGTAGAAGATCGGCACGCTCGACGGCCGCTTGACGCCGATCGCCTCGAGCTCAGCGATATGCTTTTCCAGCGCCGCCTTGTCGCGGCCGGTCCAGCCGGCGATCACCAGGCGATCGACCTGGACGTTGCGCCGCATCGGCCCGGCTTGGCCATGAAGCACGAACGGCAAAACACGCGCCGGCACACCAAACCTCCATACGATGCAAGGGGTTGCCCCACATTGCAATCAGCGGGAGCGCATTGTACATGGGGCACACGCTCACGCAATCGAACGCTGCCATGCACGAAATCGCCGGCCAAGTTCATTGGCACGAGCCGACCGGCTTCAAGCGCGCCGGCTTCGGCAAGTTCGGACGGCCGAAGACGCCGTACGATCTGTTCATGGAATCCGACGCGATTCCCATCTATCGGGATATCGGGGTGAGCAAGGTGCAGAACCTGCCGCTCGCGCCGTGGCCGCGGCTCGGCGGCCGCGGCAGCTATATCCAGCTCCACGGTACCGAAGGCAAATGGGGCTCTTACGTTATCGAGGTCCCGGGCGCCGGCGCGCTGCATCCCGAAAAGCATCTCTACGAGGAAATTTATCTGGTCGTCGAAGGCCGCGGCTCGACCGAGGTCTGGCTCGACGGCGAAGAGAAGCGGCACGTGTTCGAGTGGCAGAAAGGCTCGCTGTTTTCGATTCCGGTAAACGCCATGCACCGCATCGTCAACGCTTCTTCCGCGCCGGCACTGCTTCTTGCCGGTACCACCGCGCCCAATCTGATGAATCTCATCGACAATGCCGATATGATCTTCAATTGCCCGTATGCGTTTCGCGATCGCTTCTCGGGCGACGACGATTTCTACAAATACAAGGACGACATCGAGCCCGATCCGGTGCGCGGGCTTGCCATGCGGCGCACCAATTTCATTCCCGACATCGTCAATTGCGATCTGCCGCTCGACAACCGCCGCTCGCCCGGCTGGCGCCGGGTCGAACCGTTCATGACCGGCAACACGTTCTATCTGTGGATCGGCCAGCACGAGAACGGCCATTACTCCAAGGCGCATGCCCATACCTCGGCCGCGGTGCTGATCTGCGTCAAA
>DATAWA010000242.1:0-26589 GCA_036267435.1 Xanthobacteraceae bacterium
CTTGTCCATCTCCGCGGCGATGCTCGCCGGATCGCCGCGAGTGCCGGCAAACGAGACTTGCGTGAAAATATAGTCATCCGGCGCGCCGCAGTGCCGATATGTGTAATGCATGTCGGCATTGCCCAAGACATGAACGCGCCCGCCGCGATCGACGGCGCGCGCTTCGATCAGCGCATCCTTGGTTTCGCGGCCATAGGCGCCGCCGTTCATCCGCAACGCGCCGCCGATGCCGCCCGGAATGCCGCGCAGAAACGACAGGCCGGCGATGCCGGATTCGGCCGCGGCGCGCGCGACTTTGACGTCGGGAACGGCAGCTCCGGCAGTGAGCCTCGTTCCTTCGATGGAGATATCGCCGAAGCCGCGGCCCAGTCGGATCACGGCGCCGGGTACGCCGCCGTCGCGCACAATCAGGTTGGAGCCCAGACCGACAACAGTGACGGCGATGTCGCCGGCAAGATTGGTCAGAAAATACGACAGATCGGCTTCATCCTCGGGCATGAACAAGAGCTCCGCCGGCCCGCCGACGCGAAACCAGGTCAGCTCCGCAAGCGGCTGATTCGCTAGGAGCCGGCCTCGCAAATCGGGCATGGCCTTTTTGACTGCTGCCGTAAGGTCGGCGGCCATCAGGCGGTCCCGGCCGCGACCGCCGCCAATTCGTCGGGCAGTGCATAGGCCCACTGCGTGATCGAACCTGCGCCGAGGCAGGCGACATAATCGCCCGGCTGCGCCAAGGCGGCGATCAACGGCGCGAGCTTCCCCGGTCCGTCGAGCGCGACGACGTGGCGGTGGCCGTGCGTGCGCAGGCCCTGCACCAGCGCGTCGCGGTCGACGCCCGGGATCGGCGTCTCGCCGGCTGCATAGACATTGGCGACGATCACGGCGTCGGCATCGTTGAAGCAGGTGCAGAACTGCTCGAACAGGGCCGCCAGCCGCGTGTAGCGATGCGGCTGCACCACGGCGATGACCTGTCCCTTGGTCGATTCGCGCGCCGCGCGCAGCACCGCCGCGATTTCGATCGGATGATGTCCGTAGTCGTCGATAATGGTGACGCCATTCCAGGCCCCGGTCTTGGTGAAGCGCCGTCGCACGCCGCCGAATTTGCCAAGTGCATTGCGGATCACGTCGTCGGCAACACCGAGCTCATGCGCCACGGCGACGGCGGCGGTGGCATTGAGCGCATTGTGCCGGCCCGGCATCGGCAGCGTGAGATTCCTGATCTCGTGCGGCGCTTGGCCGCCGCGGTCGCGCAGTTGAATTGTAAACAGCGATGCGCCGCCGGCATGCGAAACATCGACGAGCCGCACATCGGCTTGCGGGTTCTCGCCGTAGGTCACGATGCGATGATCCTCGATACGGCCGACCAGGCTCTGCACGACTGGATGATCGGTACACATGATCGAGAAGCCGTAGAACGGCACGTTCTCCACGAAGGCCCGGAATGCGTCCTGCACGGCGTCGAAGGTCTTGAAGTAGTCGAGATGCTCCGGATCGATGTTGGTGACGATGGCAATGTCGGCCGGAAGCTTCAGAAAGGTGCCGTCGGATTCGTCGGCCTCGACCACCATCCAGTCGCCGGCGCCGAGTCGCGCATTGGTGCCGTAGGCGTTGATGATGCCGCCGTTGATCACGGTCGGATCGAAGCCGCCGGCGTCGAGCAGCGCCGCGACCAGCGACGTCGTCGTGGTCTTGCCGTGGGTGCCGGCGATGGCGACGCAGCTCTTCAGGCGCATCAGCTCGGCGAGCATTTCGGCGCGCCGCACCACCGGCAAACGCTGCGCGCGCGCCGCGACGAGCTCCGGATTGTCGGACTTGATCGCCGAGGAGATGACGACGACGCGGCCGTCGGCGAGATTGGCGGCATTGTGGCCGATGGCGATCTTGACGCCCTTGTCGCGCAGCCGCTTGACGTTGGCGCTGTCGGTTTGATCGGAGCCCTGCACGGTATGGCCAAGATTCACCAGCACCTCGGCAATGCCGCTCATGCCGATGCCGCCGATGCCGATGAAATGCACCGGGCCGATGTCGCGCGGCAGTTTCATTGAAGCTCCCCTTGGTCGTCAGTCCGCCTTCGCACGGCGTTGCCCGCTGGCGTCCTTACACAAAACATAGATGGCCGGAACAAGTCCGGCCGTCACGGAAAAAGAACGCTGAAATTAGCGGCTGCCGGACCTTCCCGCCACCCGCTGGACGAGGTCGGCCAGGCGGTCGGCGGCATCGAGCCGGCCCAAGGATTTGGCCGCCACCGCCATGGCGGCGAGCCGGCGCGGCGCTGCCGCAAGTTTTGTCAGCTCGGCGGCCAGACGCTCCGGGGTGAAATCGTCCTGCACGATCCGGAGCGCGCCGCCGGCCGTTTCCAGCACGCCGGCATTGGCCATCTGGTCTTGATCGATGGCGTGCGGCAGCGGCACCAGGATCGAAGGCCGACCAACGGCGGCAAGCTCGGCGACGGTCGAAGCGCCCGAGCGTGCGACGACGAGATGGCTCGCGGCCATGCGCATCGGCAAATCGGTGAAGAACGCCGCCACTTCGGCGGCGACCGCGGCGCCGGCATAGGCCTCGCGTACGCGCTGAACGTCCTCGTCGCGCGCCTGCTGAACGACGCTCAGGCGCGAGCGCAAGGTGGCATCGAGGCGGCGGATCGCGGCGGGCACGATGTCGGCCATGACGCGCGCGCCCTGGCTGCCGCCGAAGATCAGGATCCGGATCGGATCGCCGGCTGCCGGATAGGGCGTCGCCGCGGCGGCGACCACTGCGCTGCGGAGCGGATTGCCGGTCAGCGTGGCCTTGAGCGACAGCAGCGGCTGGTCGCGAAAGACGTCCGGGAACGTGGTGGCAATGGCGGTCACGCGCGGCGCCAACAGACGATTGGCCCGGCCGATTACCGCGTTGGCGTCATGGATCACGGTCGGCACGCCGCGCCAGGTTGCGGCCATGAGCGGCGGAACGGTCGGGTAGCCGCCGAAGCCGACGACGGCCGCCGGTTTGATCCGGCCGATCAGTCTCCAGGCCTGCAGGAAACCCGCGCCAAGCCCCGCGGCAGTGCGCGTCAACGCGAGCGGATTGCGGGCGCGCAGCGTCGCGCTCGACACTACGTGAATCGAATCTTCGGCAAAGGCGCCGCCAAATCGCGCGGCACGGGCGTCGGTGGCGAGGTGAACGGCGATGCCGCGCTGAAGCAGAACCGAAGCCAACGCCTCGGCCGGAAACAGATGGCCGCCGGTGCCGCCGGCGGTCACAAGCACCGGCGCGCGGCTTAATTCGAATATCACGCCGGACTCGCGGCGAGCATGATCTCGCCGGCGAGCTTGGCGCGCGGCCGCTCGCGCGTCAGCGCCAGCAGCATGCCCATGCCGTAGGCAAGCGAAATCAGCGACGAACCGCCATAGGATACGAAGGGCAAGGTCATGCCCTTGGCCGGCATCAGGTGCAAATTGACCGCCATGTTGATGGCCGATTGCAGACCGAACAGGATCGCGAGCCCGGCCGAGGCAAAGCGGATGAACGGGTCGTCGGTCCGCATCGCCTTGACGAGCGCACGAATGACAATGAAAGCGAACAGCGCGAGCAGAATAAGGCAGAGCACGACGCCAAACTCCTCAGCCGCCACGGCGAAGATGAAGTCGGTGTGACCCTCGGGCAGGATGCGCTTGATGGTGCCTTCGCCGGGCCCGCGGCCGAACCAGCCGCCGCGCAAAAACGACTCGGTCGCGATGTCGATGTTGTAACTGTCGCCCGATGCCGGATTGAGAAAACGATTGATGCGCTGTGCGACATGCGGGACCGTAAAGAAGGCCGTCATCAGACCGAGGCCAGCGGTGCCGGCAAGCCCCATCACCCAAATCAGGCGCATGCCGGCCATATAGAACAAGGCGCCCCAAACCAGCGAGATCAGCATGGTCTGGCCGAAGTCCGGCTGCAGCACGAGCAGCGTCACGACCACGATGAGCAAGGCAAGCGCGATCGAGTTGGCCGGCATTTCCGGGCGCTTTGCGGTTTCGCCGAACAGCCAGGCGATCAGGATCACGAAGGCGGGCTTGAGAAATTCCGACGGCTGAATGTTGACGCCGAGAATGACCAGCCAGCGCCGCGCGCCCTTGATCTCGGCGCCGAAAAACGGCGTCGCCGCGGTCAGCACCAGGCTGACGATGAATACGATCAGCGCCACTTTGCGAATATCGCGCGGGGAGAGAAACGAGGTGCCGATCAAGACGGCGCCGGCCGGGATGAGGAACAGCACCTGGCGATTGACGAAGTGAAACGGATCGAGCCCGATGCGGGTCGCGACCGGCGGGCTTGCCGCCAGGCACAGCACGATGCCGCCAAGCATCAGCGCGACCAGCGCCGCCAAAGTCAGCCGGTCGACCGTCCACCACCATTCGGAAAACGGTGTAGGTTTCGCGCGCGAAGCCAAGGCCTTCCCCGAGATCGGTCCCGGACTAGTGGTGACACCGGGATGGTTTCCAAGGGATTAAAATGACGCCCGACGCGTCATTTCAGCCCCGGTAGCGCTCGCACCAGCTCCCTGAACGCGTCGCCGCGGACCTCAAAATTGCGGTACTGGTCGAATGAGGCGCAGGCCGGAGAGAGCAGCACCACCGGCTCTCCGGAGGCCGAGCCCGCGGCATCGTGGGCGGCAGCGGTGACCGCCTTGTCGAGCGTGCCGGCGATATCATGGGGCACATCGCCGCCAAGCGTGCCGGCGAATTCGCCTGCCGCCTCGCCGATCAGATAGGCCTTGCGGATGCGCGGAAAGAAGCCGCGCAAGGATTCGATGCCGCCGGTCTTTGGCTTGCCGCCGGCAATCCAGAAAATGTCATGAAAGCAGGCCAGCGCCTGCGCCGCGGAATCGGCGTTGGTTGCCTTCGAATCGTTGACGAAGAGAACGCGGCCAAGCCTGCCGACCTGCTCCATGCGGTGCGCCAAGCCGGGGAATGAGCGTAAGCCGGCTTGGATCGCGGCCGGGGTCAATCCGAGTGCGAGCGCCGCCGCCGCCGCGCAGGCGGCGTTTTGCGCATTGTGCGGGCCGCGCAACGAGCCGATGCCGCCAAGCTCGGCAATGAGCTCCGTGCCGGCGGCGCCGGCACGCATGATCTTGTGGCCGGCGGCAAATAGTCCGTCGGTGAGTTCTCCCCGCACCGAGATGCGCACCGGATGCTTGCCGGCGCGAGCCAGACGATCGGCAATCGCGCGGCACCACGTATCGTCGACGCCGACGATCGCGGTGCCGTCCTTCGGCACGCCGGCCACCAGCCGTTCCTTCACCGCGGCGTAATGCTCCATGGTGCCGTGGCGGTCGAGATGATCTTCCGAGAGATTGATCAAAATGCCGACCGACGGATCGAGCGAGGGGGCGAGATCGATCTGATAGGACGAGCATTCGATCACATGCACGCGGTTTGCGGCCGGCGGGGCGAGGGAGAGGATCGCGGTGCCGATATTGCCGCCGAGTTGCGCGTCCATGCCCGCCGAAGCGGCGAGATGGGCGATGAGCGCCGTGGTCGTCGATTTGCCGTTGGTGCCGGTGATGGCGACGAACGGCGCACCGGGCGAGTGCCGCCGGCGTTCGCGGCAGAACAATTCGATGTCGCCAATAACCTCGACGCCGGCCTGTTGCGCGAGCTTGACCGTCCAATGCGGTTCGGGATGAGTGAGCGGCACGCCGGGCGCGAGCACCAAAGCGGCGATCCTGCTCCAATCGATGTCGTGAAGATCCGCAGTCGGGATTCCGGCGGCGGTTGCTTTCTCAACGCTCGCCGTGTTGTCGTCGAAGGCAATGACGTCGGCGCCGCCTGCAAGCAGCGCGCTCGCGCTGTTCAGGCCCGAGCCGCCGAGGCCGAAAACGGCGACCTTCTTGCCGGCAAAGGTCGTGACCGCGATCACGACGCGGCTACCTCAGCTTCAAAGTTGAAAGCCCGAGCAGCGCCAGCACGACCGCGACAATCCAGAAGCGAATGACGATCTGCGGCTCGGTCCAGCCGAGCTGCTCGAAATGATGATGGATCGGCGCCATCTTGAAGACGCGCTTGCCGGTCAGCTTGAAGGAGACGACCTGCACGATGACCGAGACCGCTTCGAGCACGAACAGTCCGCCGATGACCGCAAGCACGATCTCGTGCTTGGTCGCCACCGCCACGGCGCCGATCATGCCGCCGAGCGCCAGCGAGCCGGTGTCGCCCATGAAGATGGAAGCCGGCGGCGCGTTGAACCAGAGAAAGCCAAGCCCGGCGCCGAGCACCGCGCCGCACAGCACCGCCAATTCGCCGGTGCCGGCGACATAATGGATCTGCAGGTAATCGGCGAACACGGCGTTGCCGGAGAGATAGGAGATCATGCCGAAGCTTGCCGCCGCGACCATGACCGGAACGATGGCGAGGCCGTCGAGGCCGTCGGTCAAATTCACCGCATTGCCGGCGCCGACGATGATGAACATCGCGAACAGCACGAAGAACCAGCCGAGATTGAGCACCAGCTCCTTGAAGAACGGAAAGACCAGCGAAGTCGAGAACGGCGCCTGGCCCAGTTCGACAAGCGCGATGCAGGCCAGTCCGGCGATGACCGCCTCGACGCCCAATCGGGTGCGCCCGGCAAACCCGTTGCTGGCCTGCTGCTTGGTGACTTTGAGATAATCGTCGTAGAAGCCGACCAGGCCGAAACCGAGCGTCACCCACAGCACCACCCAGACATAAGGGTTGGCCGGATTGGCCCATAGCAGCGTCGACACCAGCATTCCCGACAGGATCATCAGGCCGCCCATGGTCGGCGTGCCGGCCTTGGAGATGATGTGCGACTTCGGGCCATCGGCACGGATCGGCTGGCCTTTGCCCTGCAACAGCCGCAGCCGATCGATGATCGATTGACCGAACAGGAATACGAACAGCAATGCGGTGATGATGGCGCCGCCGGTGCGGAAAGTGATATAGCGGAAGACGTTGAGGACGGAGAGCCTGTCCGAGAGTTCGACCAGCCAATACAGCATCGCATCAACCTTGTGCGCCTTCGAGGGCGTCTTCGGCCGTTTCGTGGCGCGGGTAAGCCCGTTGCAGCGCCTTGACGATAGGCGCCATGCGCGAGCCGAGCGAGCCTTTGACCATGATGGCGTCGCCGGCGCGGATCGCCGGGAGCACCTGCGTTTCGAGCGCAGCGGAGTTTTCGGCGTAGCCGCCGCGCCGACTCGCAGGCAGAGCTTGCCACAAAACCTGCATCAGCGGACCGCAGCAGAATACCAGATCGATCGCGTTGGCGAGCACCGCGTCGAGCAACCCGCGATGCAGCGCGCGGCCCTTCGGTCCAAGCTCCAGCATGTCGCCAAGCACGGCGATGCGGCGGCCCAGCGGGCCGATCGGTGCGCGGCCGAGCACCTCAAGCGCCGCCGCCATGGACGCCGGATTGGCGTTGTAACTCTCATCGAGAACGAGCGCGGTGCCGCCGGAAAGCCCGATTTCGACCGGCGCACCGCGGCCGGACACCGGTGCGAAATCGGCGAGCGCCAGCGCCGCCAGCGCGAGGTCGGCGCCGACCAGATCGGCTGCCGCGAGCACGGCGAGCGAATTGATGACGACATGGCGGCCCGGTGCGCCGATTTTATAGGTCAGTTCGGTGCCGAGGATGCGCGCCTGCACCGTGGAACAGCCGGGATGCAATACGCATTTGATCAGTCGCGCGTCGGCGTCCTGGTGCTCGCCGAACGATATGACGCGCGCCACGCCGGCCTCCTTGGCGCGGCGCTTAAGTTGGGCGAATTGCGCGATGTCGCGATTGATGACCGCGGCGCCGCCCGGCTCGAGACCGAAGAATATCTCGGCCTTGGCGTCGGCGATCTTGGCGAGCGTGCCCAGGAATTCCAGGTGCACCGGCGCGATCGTGGTGATGATCGCCACCTGCGGACGAACCAGCCGGGACAGCGGCTCGATCTCGCCTTCGTGGTTCATTCCCATTTCCAGGACCGCGTAACGGGCGCTGGCCGGACAGCGGGCGAGCGACAGCGGCACGCCCCATTGATTGTTGTACGAGGCGACCGAAGCGTGGGTCTCGCCGTCCTTGGATAGCGCCAGCCGCAGTGCTTCCTTGGTCCCGGTCTTGCCGACCGAGCCGGTGACCCCGATCACCTTGGCGGTCGTGCGCGCCCGCGCCGCCGCGGCGAGATCGCGCAAGCCGGCGAGCACATTCGGCACCACGAGCAGCGGCGCGTCGCCGGGGAATTGCCGGCGCCGGTCGGCGGCGACGACCGCGAGGCCGGCCTTGGCTGTGAGCGCCGCGGCGACGAAGTCATGACCGTCACGATTTTCGCCGGCAATGGCGAAGAACGCCTCGCCGGGCGCAAGGCTGCGGGTGTCGATGGACAAGCCCGGAACGCTGTCAGGCAGCGAGCCTTGGCGCTGCGCGGCCATCGCCTCGGCCATCGCCTTTGTGGTCCACAGCGCGGGGGCGCTCATGCGGCAAGTTCCTTAAGCGCCGCGGCGACCGCCTCGTGATCGCTGAACGGCACGACCCGGTCGCCGATGATTTGGCCGGTTTCATGGCCCTTGCCGGCGATCAAGAGAACGTCGCCCGGCTGCAAATCCTCGATGGCATGACGGATCGCTTCGCCGCGGTCGCCGATCTCTACGGCGCCGTGCGCTGCCGCCATGATCGCGGCGCGGATGGCAGCGGCGTCTTCGCTGCGCGGATTGTCGTCCGTAATGATGACTCGGTCGGCCTTGGCCGTGGCAACAGCGCCCATCAACGGCCGTTTGCCGCGATCGCGATCGCCGCCGGCGCCGAACACCACGACCAGACGGCCTTTCGCATAAGGCCGCAACGCCTCGAGCGCCTTGGCCAGCGCGTCCGGCTTGTGGGCGTAATCGACGAAAATTTGCGCACCCCGGCTCGCGCCGACGCGCTCGAGCCGGCCCTTGGCGCCGGACAGCCGTTCGAGCGCGGCAAAGACCAGCCCGGCGGTTTCTCCGGTCGCCAGCGCGAGGCCGGCTGCGACCAGCGCATTGTCGACCTGAAAGGCGCCAACCAGCGGCAACCGCACGTCAAAATGCTCGTCTTGGTATTGCAGCCGCAGCCGCTGCGCGAAGCCATCGGCCGCGCAGTGCACGAGGTGAATTCCAGTGCCCTTCCAGCCGACGCTCATCATCGAAAGGCCGCGGGCCGCCGCCGCGGCGATCACCGCATCGGCGTGCTCATGGTCGACATCGATCACTGCTGGAGCGCCCGGTTCGAGCAGAACTTCGAACAGCCGCAGCTTGGCGGCCAGATAGGCCTCGAAGGTCGGATGATAATCGAGATGATCGCGCGTGATGTTGGTGAAACCGCCTGCCGCAATCTTCAAACCGTCGAGCCGGTGCTGATCGAGGCCATGCGACGACGCCTCGATCGCCAAGTGGGTCACGCCCTCGCCGGCCAGCGCATCGAGCGAGCGGTGCAGCGCCACCGGGTCGGGCGTGGTCAGCGTGCCGTAGGTCTCGCCGCTCGGCGCCACGATGCCGATGGTGCCGATGCTGGCGGCGCGGCGGCCGAGCGCGCTCCAGATTTGCCGCGTGAAGGCGGCGACCGAGGTCTTGCCGCTGGTGCCGGTGACGGCGGCGATGATGCGCGGCTGCCGCGGATAGATTTTTGCAGCCATCAGCGACAGCGCGCGCCGCGCGTGATCGACGCGGGCGAAAGCGACATTGCCGGGCAACGGCGATTGCGGCCGCCGCTCGGCGACGATCGCCACGGCTCCGGCGGCGATCGCAGCAGGCACGAACTGCAGGCCGTCGGTCTTGCCACCGGCGATGGCGACGAAGGCATCGCCGCGGTTCACCGCGCGGCTGTCCGCCGTCACGCCGGCGATGTCGAGCTCGGCGTGGCGTGGGTCGCATTCCGCGTCGGGAGGCAAAATCTCGCGAAGCTTCATGGTCCAGTCGATTGTCGCGCAGTCAAGCTTAACCGGGCGACTTTGAAGTTCCGAAGATCCAGCGGCCACTGGCCGGCAACGCGGCCAACGCCTTACCTGCTTTCGTGCAACGAGGCCAGTATCTGCTGATCCGCCGGCGGCACATCCATGCGCGGCGCAATGTCGAGCAGCGGGGCGATACGGGAGACCAGCGCACCGCCAGTCGGCACGGCGTTCCAGCCCGACGTCGTGAAGCCGTGCGTTTCCGGCGTCGCGTGCGGCTCGTCGAGCATGATGAGGACGAGATAGCGCGGCTGATCGGCCGGCAGGATCGCCATGAAGTCGGTCAGCACCTTGGTCTTGGAATAGCGGCCGTTGACCACTTTGTCCGCCGTTCCGGTCTTGCCGCCGATGTAATAGCCCGGGACGTCGGCCTTCTCGGCGGTGCCTTTCTCGACATTGAGCCGCATCAGGTAACGCATCATCGTGGAGGTTTCCGGCTTGATGACGCGCCGGCCGAGCTTTGCCGCCTCGGCTTCGGACCGCTTGAGGAAGGTCGGCGGAATAAGAATGCCGCCGTTCATGATCGCGGCGACGCCCATCGCCGCCTGCAGCGGGGCCACCGACAGCCCGTGACCGAAGGCGATGGTGGCCGTGGTCAGATCGCTCCAGCGTCTGGGCAGGATCGGATCGGCGCTCTCCGGCAATTCGGTGCGCAGGCGGTCGAGCTGGCCGAGTTTTTTCAAGAAAGCGCGCTGCGCGTCGCTGCCCAGCGACAGCGCCATGCGCGCTGCGCCGATGTTCGACGAGTAGGTGAAAATCTCCGGCACCGACAGGATGCGGCGTTGCGCGTCGAAATCGTGAATGGTGAACCGGCCCATCTGCAGCGGCATGCGGGCGTCGAACTTCGAATTCAGCGTAACCTTGCCGGAATCCAGCGCCATTGCCACCGTGAACGCCTTGAACGTCGACCCCATCTCGTAGACGCCGGTGGTCAGCCGGTTGATGCGTGACGGATCGAGCGCCTCGTGCGGATTGTTCGGGTCGTAGTCCGGCTCCGACACCAGCGCCACAACTTCACCCGTACGTATGTTGAGGACGAGGCCGGCGGCGGCGATCGCGCTGAATTTCGCCTTCGCCGCGACCAATTCGTCGCGCAGCGCGTGCTGCACGCGAAGATCGACGGCGAGCTGGACCGGACTTTGCAGCCGGTCGGTGGCAAGCCCGGCCATATGCAAAGCGGCAAGCCCTTGGCCGTCGAGCCACTTCTCCATTCCGGCGATGCCCTGATTGTCGATATTGACGTGGCCGATGAGATGCGAAATCTCGTCGCCGTTCGGGTAGTCGCGCTTATTCTCGTTGAGAAAACCGATGCCGGGCAGTCCCTGCCGATAAATCTCGCGCTGCTGCTCCGGCGTGATGTCGCGCTTGAGCCAGACAAAGCCACGTTTAGATGACAGTCGCTCGCGCAGCTCCTCGGGGTCGAGATCGGGTAGGTCGGCGGTCAAAAGCTCGACCGCTTCGTCGACGTCGATAAGCCGGCGCGGTTCGGCGTACAGCGAGGGGACTCGCACATCGGTCGCCAATATCTCGCCGTTGCGATCCAGGATGTCGGGCCGCGCCGTGGCCACCGCATCGCTGGAGACGACGCGCTGCACGGTGTGCTCGTCGGCCTGGATGGCGAACATCACCAGCCGCGAGGCGATGACGAGGTAGACCGCGGCGAAAGCAAGAATGGCGAGACCGATACGCGCCCGCGCCTTGGCGCTGCGATCGAGATCCTTGCCGTAGAGCGCCTTGCGGATGAGCCATTGCCGCCAATGCAGCTCAGGCCGGCGCGGGGCGACCGATTGTAGGTCGGCCTGTAGGTCGAATGTATCGACGGTGACGCTCATTGTGGCGGCGGTTCGGTTAGGGGCGGATGGGCGGCGGCGTTGGCCGGCGCCGCCGGCGCGGCCGGAATGCTTCCGGTCGCACCGAATGTCTCCGGTTCCTCGAAATTCTCGATCAGGCCACCGATCTGATCGGTGGAGGCGGTGAGATCCGGCGAAGGCCGGTCGGGCAGATGATCGAGACTGTCGAATTGCGTCGGAGCGATAGGTTTGAGTTGCAAGAAATGCTTGGCCAGCGCCTCAATGCGCGCCGGATCGTCAAGCTGGCCCCATTCGGCGCGCAAGGAAGCGATTTCGTCGCGCTCGTGCCGCACCTCGCTGCGCAGTTTGGCGAGGTGCTCCGCCTGGACGGTGGCGTCGAACTTGATGCGGTAGACCCAGGCGGCCGCCAGCACCAGCGTCCCGATCACAACGAAATTGAGGATCCGCACGATCACGGCCGCCCCCGCATGATGTCGGCGAGCGCGGGCAACCGCGGCAAAAATTCTTCCCCCGTCGCCTGGCGCGGCGGCGCCTCGGTGCGCGCGCCGGCGCGGAGTTTCGCCGAGCGCGCGCGGGGATTGGCGGCGATCTCGGCGTCGTCCGGTATTTCCGGCCGCCGTGTCAGCACCTCAAAGGTCGGCGGCGGTGCCGCGACAACAGGACGATGGCGCGAGGGCGCCGGCGTACGGCTGCGCTCGGCGAGGAACGTTTTGACGATCCGATCCTCGAGCGAGTGAAAGGCGACGACGACCAGCCGGCCGGATGGCTTTAAAGCTTGCTCGGCGGCGGTGAGGCCACGCGCCAATTCGCCGAGCTCGTCATTGACGAAAATCCGTAGCGCCTGGAAGGTCCGGGTCGCCGGATGGATCGCGGAATCCCGATTGAACGCGACACGCGCAACGAGCTCGGCAAGCGCGCGCGTCGATACGATAGGGTCAGCACTCCGCGCGCTGACAATTGCCCGCGCGATGCGGCGGGCATGACGTTCTTCTCCAAGAGTCGCAATGATCGCAGCGAGGTCACGCTCGCCGGCGCGGGCGACGACGTCGGCCGCGGTCGGACCGTCGCGCCCCATGCGCATATCGAGCGGCCCGTCGAACCGAAACGAAAACCCGCGCTCGGCTTGATCGATCTGCATCGAGGAGACGCCGAGATCGAACACGATGCCGTCTGCGGCTTGGCCGCCGGCAATGGACGCCAGATTGGAGAACCGATCTTCGACGAGCGTAAGCCGGCCGCCTGATTGCTCGACAAGCGTGGCGCCTGCCGCGATCGCCGCACTGTCGCGATCGATTCCGATCACCCGCGCGCCGGAGGTCTGCAGGATGGCGCGTGCATAGCCGCCGGCGCCGAAAGTCGCGTCGATATAAAGACCGCCGCTGCGCGCCGCGAGCCAGTCGCCGACGCGGCGGGCGAGCACGGGAATGTGACGAGCCAGTCCGCCAGCGACAGTTGTGCTGTCGCTGCTCGTCATCATTCCCGTGCTCCGAGCGGTTTCACCGCTACCATCCGGGCGCCCAGCTCTTGCTTGAAAGCGCGAACCTTCTCGGTGGCCTCCGCGAGTTCCGCGCGAAAGCGGCCGGGCTCCCAGATTTGAAATTTGTGGCCGAGACCGACGAAGGTCGCCGCCGCCGCAATGCCGGCATGCGCCTTGAGCGCCTCGGTCAGCGTCACGCGGCCTTCGCCGTCGATCTTCAGCGTTTCGCTGGTCCCATAGAGCGACAGGGAAAACTGTTCGCGCGCCTCGGAAAACGGCGAGAAGCCGGCAATCAGGGACTGGATTTCCGCAAGCAGCGCATTGCCGCCAGCGTCGAGCACCGGCCGGTCGAGCGCGGGGTAGCAATAAAGCCCGTCGAAGCCATCGCGCGCCAGCAGCGCGCGAAATGACGCCGGCACTGATACGCGTCCCTTCGCGTCGAGGCGGAGCAGGTAATGGGACACAAAGCGGTCCATCTCGCCGGTCGCCGGCGGGGTCTTCCCTGCAAGCCCCACTTCGAAAAACCGTTCTTGGGAAAAATTGGGCTATCATGGGACATTATGGGCGTCAACGGATGGCCCGACGTCGATTGGGCAAAACCGCTCAGTTTCGATTAGCGAGCGGTAAGCTTAAGGAATGGTTGAAAGCCGCGTTGACGCGCCTATTTTTGCTTGCCGGAACAGGAGTCGTAGCCGGCCCCACGCCTTGGATGGTCACTGACAACGAAACCACCGCAGCGCAACTTTTTGCGCTATCCTCGGAAAAGCAGAAGTAGACCGATCATGACGCGTCCCGCATTTGCCCCGGACTCCAGTGTCGTTGCCGAAGTCGTGGCCTCGCCCAATCACAACGAGCGCCGGGACGGCCAACGGCCCGACATGATCATTCTGCATTACACCGGTATGCAGGACGCCGAGGCAGCGCTTGAACTCCTGCGGGCGCGCGGCAGCGAAGTCTCTTCCCACTATTTCGTGTTCGAGGATGGCCGCATCATCCAGATGGTGCCGGAGAGCCGGCGCGCCTGGCACGCGGGCAAATCCTTTTGGACCGGCGAGACCGACATCAATTCGTGCTCGATCGGAATTGAGATCGCCAATCCCGGTCACGACCACGGTTATCCGGATTTTCCCAAGCGGCAGGTCGCGGCCGTCACTGCGCTGTGCCGGGGCATTTTGACCCGCAATACCATTACGCCTGCGCGGGTCCTGGCGCACTCCGACGTGGCGCCGTCGCGCAAGCAGGACCCCGGCGAGAAATTCCCCTGGCGTACGCTGTACGAGTCCGGTGTCGGCCATTGGGTAAAACCGGCGCCGATCATGAGTTTCGGCCAGTCGCTGTCGCCCGGCAGCCGCGGCGATGCCGTCGCGGCGCTGCAAAAGTCGCTCGGTGAATATGGCTATGGCGTCGAAGCCAACGGCGAGTACGATTCTGCGACCCGCGAGGTGGTGGTCGCCTTTCAGCGCCACTTCCGGCCTGAACGCGTCGACGGCACTGCCGATCCCTCGACGCGCAGCACACTGCAAGAGCTTCTCGCCAGCCGCGGCCGCGTCCGCACCATCGCGGCGCGTTTGCACCGCGACGTCGGCCGCGCCTCAACCGCCCGCAACGCAGCCTCTTGACGGCCAACGCGTTCGTCCCCATCCCTCTCCCGTCAGTCGGCCGGACGGCCGCTCCGGCGAAACCGAAAGGTTGCCGGGGAGGAAAGTCCGGGCTCCATGGACAAACGGTGCCGGATAACGTCCGGCGGGTGCGAGCCCAGGGACAGTGCCACAGAGAACAGACCGCCGCGGCGTGTCGCGTTTTGTCGCGGTAAGGGTGAAACGGTGCGGTAAGAGCGCACCGCGCCGGCGGTAACGCCGGCGGCACGGTAAACCCCACCGGGAGCAAGACCGAATAGGAACGGCGCGAAGCGAAAGCTTCGGGATCAGTCCAGATCCTGCCGTTCGGGTAGGTTGCTTGAGGCGCTGGGTAACCGGCGTCCCAGAAGAATGGCCGTCACGTCTGTGAACCTGGTTCGCAGGCCCCCCAGAACCCGGCTTACAGGCCGGCTGACATCGGACTAAGGGCGCCCGGCGGAATCGCCGCCGGGCGCCCACCAAATGCCCTCATTTTAGGCCTGCCGAACATTTGAGCGCACGCTGCCGTAACGCTTGGCATTGCTCCCAGGTCGGGCTTGAAACTCTCATAAAATCAAGTGCCTCGCGGTGGCATGAGCTTTGCTGCTTTGCAGCAAAATAAGCTGTGCCGCGGTTGCCGGACTACCGGCTCAGCACAACGCAGGAGCCCGAAATGGATTACGTCAAACCGGCCGACGTTGCCGCCGCGATGCTCAACACCGGGCGGAGCAAGCTTGCCCTGGCGCCGCTCGATCTCGTCATCCGCGGCGGCCTCGCCGGCGCGATCCTCGCTGCCGCGACGAGCCTCGCCTTTACCGGCATGGTGCAAACCAACCAGCCGCTGGTCGGCGCCCTGATTTTCCCGGTCGGCTTGATCCTCATCGTGCTGCTCGGCCTCGACCTTGTGACCGGCAGCTTCGGACTTTTGCCGCTGCCGTGGATCGAGAGCGACACCGACGCCAAGACCATGCTTGCCAACTGGGGCTGGGTCTTCCTCGGCAATTTGATCGGCAGCGTGATCTATGGCGGCCTGTTGGCGATTGCACTGACCAATTTCGGCACTGCGGCGCCGGCTGGCGTTGCCGCCAAGATCATTGCCGTCGCCGAGGCCAAGACAGTCGGATACGAAGCAATCGGCCTGGCCGGCCTGATCACGGTCTTCGTCAAGGCGATGCTGTGCAACTGGATGGTCTGCCTTGCCATTGTCGCGGCGATGACGACGTCGTCGACCATCGGCAAGATCGCCTGTGCCTACATGCCGATCTTCATCTTCTTCGCTCAAGGCTTCGAGCATTCGGTGGTGAACATGTTCATCATCCCGACCGGGATGATGATGGGCGCCAAAGTCACCGTCGCGCAGTGGTGGCTGTGGAATCAGATTCCGGTGACGCTCGGCAATCTCGTCGGCGGCTTCGTCTTCACCGGGCTTGCGCTCTACATCACGCATCGGCCCGGCGGCCTGGCTCCGGCGCCCTTGACGGCGCCCACGCAAGTTCCGGCTGAATGACAAAGACCGAGCTCAAAGCCCCTGCCGCCGGCGAAGCCGGGGATTTCAGCCCGGAACAGAAACGCTACCTGGAAGGGTTTGTCGCGGGCGCGCAGATCGCCAGGGCGGCGAAGGGCGTCGCCGGCACGGCGCCCGGCAATGCCGGCATCGCGGCGCCCGAGCCGATCGGGCCCGATGCCGCGGGCTTGCGGGCGCAGAACCGGGTGCTGGCATCCGGCGGCAAGCTTTCCGATCCGGAAAAATTCAAGCGCGAGCAGCATCCGTTCGATACCTATGAGCGGCTCAAGGATCATGCCGCCAAGAGCGAATATCCGAAGCCGCCGGATAATTTCCGCTGGCGCTTTTTCGGCCTGTTCTATGTCGCGCCCAATCAGAACTCCTATATGTGCCGGCTGCGCATTCCCAGCGGCATCGTTAAAGCGGCGCAATTCTCAGGACTTGCCGATCTCGCCGGGCGCTATGGCGGCGGCTATGCGCATGTGACGACGCGCGCCAACATCCAGATTCGCGAAATAAAGGCGCATGACGCGGTCGCGACGATCGAGGCGGTCCAGGACTTGGGGCTGTGCTCGCGCGGCTCCGGCGCCGACAATATCCGCAACGTTACCGGCACGCCGACCGCCGGGATTGACCCGCAGGAACTCATCGACACGCGGCCTTTCGCCCGCGAATGGCACTTTCATATTCTCAACGATCGCTCCCTCTACGGGCTGCCGCGCAAATTCAACGTCGCCTTCGACGGCGCCGGCAGCATCGCCGTTCTCGAGGACACCAACGACATCGGATTTCAGGCCGTCGAGGTGAAAGATGGCTTCGGCCTCGAACCGGGGATTTGGTTCCGGCTCTGTCTCGGCGGCATCACCGGACACCATGATTTCGCCCGCGACACCGGCGTTCTGGTACGGCCGCGCGATGCCTGCATGGTGGCCGATGCCGTGGTGCGGATTTTCATCGAGCACGGCAACCGCACCGATCGCACCAAGGCGCGCTTGAAATACGTGCTCGACGCGGTTGGCGTCGAGAAATTCGTCGCGCTGTTGGAAGAGACGCTCGGCCGCACGTTCGATCGCGCCGTGCCGGGTGCCGTGGCGCCGCGCCCGGCGTTCGATCGTACCGCGCATATCGGGGTTCATGCGCAGAAGCAGGACGGACTGAACTGGATCGGGGTCGTATTGCCGGTCGGCCGGATGTCGGTTGCGCAAATGCACGGCCTCGCCGACATCGCCCGCGATCTTGGCGACGGCGATTTGCGGCTTACCGTCTGGCAAAACCTGCTCATCTCCGGGGTGCCGGCCGAACAGCTCGGCGCCGCGCAAGAGCGTATCGAGGCGCTTGGGCTTGCCGTCACGGCCAACGCCATCCGCGCCGGCCTTGTGGCCTGTACCGGTAATACCGGCTGCAAATTCGCCGCCTCCGACACCAAGCGCCACGCCGAGAACATCGCGCGCTGGTGCGAAATGCGCGTAACGCTCGACACGCCGGTGAACATTCATTTGACCGGCTGTCATCACTCGTGCGCGCAGCATTTCATCTCGGAGATCGGACTCTTGGCCTGCAAAGTCCAAGTCAACGAGGATGACGATCCGATCGAAGGCTATCACATCCTCATCGGCGGCGGCTTTGGTCCCGATGCCGCGCTCGGGCGCGAACTGTTTCGCGATGTGACGGCCGAAGCAACGCCACAGACCATCGAACGGATTCTCAAAGCCTATCTCAAGCACCGTGCATCGAGCGATGAGACCTTCCTCGCTTTCGCGCGCCGGCACGACATCACAGCGCTGAAATCCATGACCGAAGCGGAGGCCGTCGCATGAGCATCGCGCCGCGGCCACCGATGCCTTCGCTGGTTCCCGAATCGGCGCCGTTCACGCCGGAGCAGCGCACCTGGCTCAACGGCCTGTTTGCCGGGTTGTTCGGACTGCAGGATGGCGTGACGCCGCTCTCCGCCACCGACGCCGCCAAGCTTTTGCCCGGACTTGTCGGCGAGGCCCCCTCGCAGCCGCCAGGCAATGACGGCGCGGATGTCGATGACGGCGCGCCTTGGCACGATCCGGCAATGCCGCTTGCCGACCGCATGAAGCTTGCCGAAGGGCGGCCGCTGCGGCGGCGCCTGATGGCGGCGATGGCGCAGCAGGACTGCGGGCAGTGCGGCTATAACTGCCACGATTACTCGAACGCGCTGATCACCCAGGCCGAAAAGCGGCTGAACCTGTGCGTGCCGGGCGGCAAAGAAACCTCCCGCATGCTCAAAGCGCTTCATCAGGAGATCGAGAGCACACCGGGTGCAACACCGGCGGCGCCCGCTTCACCGGCGCAACCCGTGCCCGCCGTCGTCGCGCCACCAGGCCGATCACGCGATAATCCCGTGCAGGCCACTTTTTTGGCGCGCCGCCGGCTGAACAAGCCCGGCTCGCAAAAGGAAACCTGGCATATCGACATCGATCTTGCCGGCAGCGATCTGGATTACACGGTGGGCGATTCGTTCGGAATATTTCCCGCCAACGATTCCGAACTGGTCGAGGCGGTGATAGCCGCGATCGACGCACCGCCGGATTTTCCTATCGGCAACCGCACACTGCGTGACGAACTGACCTGGGGCACCTCGCTCTCGCCCGCGCCGGACATGCTGTTCGAACTCATCTCGCATATGACCGGCGGCGAGCGGAAGCAAAAGGCCAGGGAGCTCGCCTCCGGCAAGGATCCCGACGGCGACGCCGCGGTGCTGGACGTGCTTGCCGCCTTGCACAAATTTCCACGCGTGCGGCCCGACCCCGAAGCCTTTATCGAAGCGCTCGATCCGCTGCAGCCCCGGCTTTATTCGATTTCGTCGTCGCCGAAATCCGTTCCTGGATGCGTCTCGCTTACGGTGGACGCGGTTCGCTACGACATCGACAAGCGCCTACGGCATGGCGTCTGCTCGACTTTTCTCGGCGGCCGCGTCGCGTCCGGCGACAAAGTCAAAGTCTACGTTCAGAAGGCGCAGCATTTCGCCCTGCCTGACGATCCGGAGAAGCCGATCATCATGATCGGGCCGGGAACGGGGATTGCGCCGTTTCGTGCCTTCTTGCACGAGCGGCAGGCGATCGGCGCCCCCGGACGCAATTGGCTGTTCTTCGGTCATCAGCGCAGCAGCCATGATTTCTTCTATGAGGAAGAGCTCGGCGCGTTGCGCTCGGGCGGAGTGCTGACGCGGCTCTCGCTCGCCTGGTCGCGCGACAGCAACGAGAAAGTCTACGTGCAACATCGCATGCGCGAAGAAGGCCGCGACGTCTGGTCGTGGCTCGGCGATGGCGCACATGTCTATGTCTGTGGCGATGCGCAGCGCATGGCCAAGGACGTCGAGGCGGCGCTGGTCGATATCATATCGGAGCACGGCGGCCGCACGCCCAGCGAGGCAATCAAGTTGCTGGCGGAGTTGAGGGCGAGCGATCGCTATCAGACGGACGTTTACTAGGAGCCAGAGTCACCAGGAGCCGCAATCGTGACCGTGCACCATAAGCCAGCCGAAATCGAACCAGTGCGCATGCCGGCGCTGTCGCGGCTGCCGGTGTTCTTTTCACTCGCGGGCAAGCGCGGAATCGTCGCGGGCGGCACGCCGGCCGCGGCTTGGAAGGCGGAACTGCTCTCGGCCGCCGGCGCGCAAGTCGACGTTTTCGCGCCATCACCGGCGGAGGAAATGCTGGGGCTGGCTGCAAGCGCGCCGCTGCCGGGCTCCATCATGCTGCACCGGCGGAACTGCACCGCCGGCGATTGGACCGGCGCCGCGATCGCCGTCGCAGATTGCGAAGGCGACGAGGCGGCCGCGGCGTTTGCCGCCGCCGCGCGCGTGGCCGGCGTGCCGGTCAATATCGTCGACCGTCCGGCATTCTCCGATTTCGCCTTTGGCGCCATCGTCAATCGTTCGCCGCTTGTCATCGGCATTTCCACCGACGGCGCTTCACCGGTGTTCGGCCAAGCGCTGCGCGCCAAGATCGAAGGGCTCATTCCGCGCGGATTTGCACGCTGGGCTTCGGCGGCGGCAGCCTGGCGGCCGCGCGTCAAAGCGCTGGCGTTGCCGTTTCGCGGCCGCCGCGATTTTTGGGAGCGGTTCGCCGTGCGGGCGATGGCCGCTCCCGATCATGCACCCGACGACGCCGAGTTCGATGCGCTGCTTGCCCCAGACAGCGGCGCGGGCTCCGTCGTCATCGTCGGCGCCGGCCCCGGCGAAGCCGAATTGCTGACGCTGCGCGCCGTGCGCGCGCTGCAATCGGCCGACGTGATCATGTTTGACGCCGGTGTCGCGCCCGAGGTTCTCGATTTTGCCCGCCGGGAAGCGAAGAAAATGCTGCTCGATGCGACCGGCGGGGAAACCCGGGAGGACGAGATTCGTGGGCTGATCGCGCTCGCCAGAGCCGGTCGCCGTGTCGTCCGGCTCAAAGGCGGCAATCCGGCGATGGCGGGCGAAGCCGATGCCGAGATTTCCGCCTGTCACAGCGCCGGCATCGCGGTCGAGGTGGTCCCGGGCATAGCCGCGGGGGGGCAGCGGGCCGAGGCCGAATCGGCGCCAAAAGCCCTAATTCTCGTGACGAATCAGCAATAGAGGCCGTGAGCAAAGAACGGGTTGCGGAGCCCCGCCTAGGCCGCCTATCTATGCCTGCATGGACACTGTAACCGCATCGCCCGCCGCTGATCGACCGCATCTGCCCGAGCCGCACACTCATCTGATCGAGGCGCGCCTGACCAAGATCGAGGATGTCGCGCGCGACACCAAGCTCTACACGTTTCAGAGCGTCGAGGGCGGCCCGCTGCCGGCCTATAAGCCCGGCGCCCACATCGATTTGCATCTGCCCAACGGCCTGCTGCGGCAGTTCTCTCTGGTGGCGCCGAATACCGATCCCGAGAGCTATGTCGTCGGCGTCAAGAAGGATGCCGCCAGCCGCGGCGGCTCGCGTTACATCATCGACGAGATGAAGGTCGGCGACACCATCAACATCAGTGCGCCGCGCAACAATTTTCCGCTGGTCGAAGACGCCGAGCATGTGGTGCTGATTGCCGGCGGCATCGGCATCACGCCGATCTGGTGCATGGCGCAGCAGCTTATGGCGTTGAAGCGGCCTTGGACGCTGCACTATGCCTGCCAGACTCGCCAGGACATGGCATTTCTGGAAACACTGAAGACGCTCGATGCACAATCGGTGCGTCTGCATTTCGACGATGAGGCCGAGGGCAAGCTCCTCGATCTCGCCGCCGCGGTCGCCGCGGCCCCGGCCAACGCGCATTTCTACTGCTGCGGCCCCAATCCGATGCTCAAGGCCTTCGAGGCGGCGGCGGCGAGCCGGCCGCGCGGCAACGTCCACGTCGAATATTTCACCGCCAAGGAAGAGGCCAAAGCCGACGAACTCGGCGGCTTCTGGGTCGAGCTCTCCCGTTCCGGCGAGGAATATTTCATCCCGCCCGGCAAGAAAGTGCTCGAAGTGCTGTTCGATTCCGGCGTTGACGTCGACTATTCCTGCGAGCTCGGCATCTGCGGCGCCTGCGAAACCCGCGTTATTTCCGGCGAGCCGGTCCACCATGACGCGGTCTTAAGCGAGGAAGAGCAGGCGACCAACGAGAAGGTCATGATCTGCTGCTGCGGCTGCAAGTCTGAGCGGCTGGTGCTGGACATGTAGGTGCTGGAGCGCAATCGTTTCAGGTTGAATCGATTGCGCTCTCTAACTTTTTGATGGAGCATGATCTTTTCGGAAAACCGGGATCCACTTTTCCGGATCATGCTTGAGGGTGACGGCACCGCGCGGCCGCATTATAAAGCTGCGTGGACGCATCCCTTATGAACGAAAAATTCGACATCACGCTCACCATCAACGGTCGCGACTATCCGATCCGCGTCGAGCCGCGCAAAACGCTGGTCGATGCCATCCGCGACGATTGCGGGCAGACCGGTACCCATATCGGCTGCGAGCACGGCGTCTGCGGCACCTGCACCGTGATCGTTGACGATGAGGCCGTGCGCTCGTGCCTGATGTTCGCCATCCAGGCGCAAGGCAAGACCATCCGCACCGTCGAGGGCCTCGCCGACGGCGACAAGCTTTCCGTGCTGCAACAGGCTTTCATCGACAATCACGGCCTGCAATGCGGCTATTGCACGCCGGGCTTTCTGATGCTCGCCACCAATGTGCTGGAAAAGAATCCACAGATCGGCGACGAAGAATTGATCGACGTGCTCGCCTCGAACCTGTGCCGCTGCACCGGATATCAGAACATCATCAAGGCGGTGAAAGCGGCGCGCGATCAGATTCGTACGCCTTAGCCGACGCTAGAGCATGTTCCGGAAAAGTGGAAACCGGTTTTCCGAAAAGATCATGCTCCATCAAAATGCTAGAGCGGCAATCGATTCAATTTGAAACGATTGCGCTCTAGCCGCCGCGGCGTCCGCCTGATTGCTTTGCGGCGTAATAGTCTACGACCGCACGGATCATGCGCTGATAGGGCACCCGGCGCTTTTTCGATTCGCGCTTGAAGAAATCGAGGCTGCGCCGCGATAGCGAGAGGGTGACCTTCACGTTGTCCTCGCGCGGCACAAGATCGACGGGCGACGGCAGAAAGTCTTCGACAATCCTCAGGCGACCGATTTCTCCTGTCGTGTATTTAACGGTCTTGCTCATAGACTATCTTTCCTTTCCGCCAGTAACCGGCGCCGAAGATGCGAATACGCCCTTGGCGATAGGTAAAGCGAACTGTCATCACCCCGCCGTCAACTTGGCCGAAGCAGAAATAGCGGCGTTCGACGCCACTATGGTCGAGGTCTTCGGCAATGAGACGATACGGATCGAAGAAGGCCTGTTGCGCGCGGGCAAACGAAACTCCGTGCTTGGCGAGGTTTGCCCGATCCTTCGCGGCGTCCCACTCGAAGCTCGGCTCGGCCGTATGGCAATGTTACCATACTATTATATGGCATCAAGCGGACTGAGCGCCGCCAGCGCCGCTTTCGCCACTTCGACGTCCTGCTCGATCTTGGCGCCGCCGGCGGCGACCGCGCCGATGACTTCGCCTTCGACCTCGATCGGAAAGCCGCCCGGCACATTGGTGAAGTCGCCCATGCGCACCGCCATCGACAGCGCGTTCTCCTCCGGCGCGTAGCCGGTCGGCTGCCGCTGCGACGCTGCGGTGATGGCCTTACGCTGCGTGGTGACGATTGAGAAATGCCGCGCGCCGTCCATCATCAGAAAGCCGATCAGCCGGCAGCTCGAATCGACCACAGCAAGCGAGACCTTACAGCCGAGCGCGTCGGCCTTGGTCACGCCTGCCATCAGCATTTTCAGGCTGGCTTCGTGGGTGAGCCGATGGGTGGGAATGAAATCGGGCATGATCAGGACTCCACAGTCGCGGGGCCGCACCCCATGACACAAAAACGGCAATGCTGTTAGTGTCCGGCCCCGGTCGAGGACAGGATAAAGGTTTGCGAGCGTGAACACAGGAATTTTGCCGATCCAGTGGGATCGTGAGGCCGACATTGTGGTGATCGGGTCGGGAGCGACCGGGATGCCTGCAGCCGTTGTGGCGCGTGAGGCAGGCAGCACGGTAATCTTGGTCGAGGCACAGCCGCATATTGGCGGTCACGCCATCACTTCGGGCGGCAACCTGCCGCTCGGCGGCGGCACCAGCTACCAGAAGAAATACGGCATCGAGGATTCACCCGATCTGTTCTTTCACGACCTCACCGACTGGTCGGTGGTCGAGACCAACGGCTTTCCGCCGTATCGCTACAACGATCGCGAGATCATCCGTGCCTTTGCCGACAACAGCGTGTCGGCCTTCGAGTGGCTGTTGGCGCATGGCGTCAAAGTCATCGACCGGCCGCCGAACAAGGTCGGCCATGAGATCGGCGTTTCGGCGCTGCGCACCATGCAGATCGATGTCTGCGATTGGCCGATGGTGCATACCGGCGGGCCGGCCAATCCCGACGATGACGAAATCAGGGCCGGCGCCGGGTTGATCCGGCCGCTAGAAGCCGCGGCACGCCAGGCCGGAGTCGACATTCTACTTGAGCATCGCATGACCGCGATCCACCGCGAGACCGCGAATTCCGGCCGCGTGCTCGGCATCGCCGTCGATAATAAGGGCGCCACGCGCCACATCCGCGCCCGCAGGGCGGTCATCATCGCCACCGGCGGCTCGACCGGGAACGTCAATTTCCGCCGCATGTTCGATCCCCGGCTCACCGAGGAATATTGCGGGCTCGCGGGAATGCCGTGGTCCGATCAGGACGCCAGCGGCGAAATCTCCGCCATGGCCGTGGGAGCGTCGCTATGGGGATTGTTCAATTACACCGGAGAATTCGGCTCGGGCATAACCAAGCCCGGCGCGATCGGTTGTCAGTACGGCTATGTCAATGTGCGCTGGTATCCGACGAGCGCGGTTTTCGATAAGGCGCGCGCGATCGGCTTGCCGGTGAAGGACTGGCAAGACGCCATCCTGGTCAACATGCTCGGCAAGCGCTTCTACGACGAGACCGCCGGTCACTTCAATTACAACAGCTATCAAAGCACCAATCCTTACGAGCCGTATTCGTATCTCAACGCCAAGAACAAAAAATACGATCCGAGCAACTTCATCAATGCGGCGCTCGCCGGCGTCGGCGACGGCCATAACGGCGGCGGACCGATCTGGGCGATTTTCGACGCCGACGCCGTCGCCCGCGAGCAATGGACGCCCGCGCCACCCTATGTCGATCGCGACGCCGGTTTCTTCTTCAGCGCCGATACGATCGCGGAGCTGGCCGCCAAGATCGAAATGAAATACCAGCGCGTGCCGATGCCGCCGCAGAATCTCGCCGCGACCGTAGCGCGCTACAATTCATTCATCGATACCGGCAAGGACGCCGATTTCGGTAAGCCGAAGCCGCTCCACAAGATCGCCAAGCCGCCGTTCTATGCCGCCTGGGCGACCCCGGTCATTCACGACACCCGCGCCGGGCTCCGCATCAACGCACGCTGCCAGGTGATCGACATGAACGGCGAGGTCATCCCCGGGCTTTATTGCGGCGGCGAATCCGCCGGCGGCTTTTCCATGCACGGCCTGCCGCGCGCCATCTGCCAGGGCTTCATCGCCGGACGAAACGCCGCGGCGGCGAACGACGCGGGCTAGCGTCAGACCGATGGCAAGGATGCTCATTCGCTTGTTGCGGCGCCTGCTCGTTCTGGCGCTGGGAGTTCTCAGCGTCTGGCTGATTGTCTTCGTCTTCAGGCTGGTCGATCGCGGGTTGCCGTCGATTGTCGCCGTTGCGCTCAGCTATGCCGCCGCCGCCTATGTCGTTTTGCCATATACCGTTTTGATCAGCCTGAAAGTCCTGCATCGCAAGCGGGTGCCAAGCTACACTCTGACCGGTGACGGTCTGCCCGGCGATCCGGTCAATCTGATCCTGGTCGGCACGATGCAACAATTGCACGCCGCCTTTGCCGAGGCCGGATGGTCGCCGGCCGACCCTTTAAATCTTGCCAGCGCCTGGCGCATGGCGCGCGCCTTCGTGTTCAATTCGCCCTATCCAACGGCGCCGTTCAGCGCGCTCTATTTGTTCGGACGTGCTCAGGATATCGGCTTCCAGAAGCAGATCGGCGACAGCCCGCGGAAACGTCATCACGTCCGATTTTGGGCCGCGCCACTGGCGCGCGAAGCCGCCTTGGGGGAGGCCGGCTTTTGGCGCAGTGCCGGGCGGCCACCGGCCGACGCGCGTGTGCTGTGGATCGGCGCCGGCACCAAGGACACCGGCTTCTCGCTGACGCATCTGACGTTTCAGATAAGCCACGCCACCGATTCCGACACCAACGTCGAACGTGACTTCATCATCGAGGAACTCGCCGCCAAAAAATTAGTCGACGAAGTGAAGGCCTATCGTGCCGGTCAGCGTCTGCCGGCCGCGCAAGTCAACCATTACATCACCGACGGCGAGGTGACGGCGGCGACGCTTATCGTTGACGCGTGAGGTTGGCCTTTCGCGTTTGCGGCAGATGGATGGGCGCGGCCGTCACTTGCGCGACCAATGAAAGAACTGTAGCCACGGCGAAACGACCGCCGCGGCGGGGCTCGGCGATGCCGCCGGCGGGCGCGCCGCCACCGGATGCCGGATAGGCTCGCCTGGCGGCAGCTTCAGCAGATCGGATATTTTGACGAAACTGTATCCCTCGGCGCGAAGCCGGGCGATGATGTCAGGCAACGCGGCGCCGGTCGCCGGCGCGTCGCGTCCGCCGTTCATGTGGAGAACGACAATGCTGCCCGGC
>DATAWA010000243.1:0-22063 GCA_036267435.1 Xanthobacteraceae bacterium
CTCAGCTCCACGTCGACGACCTTCACGGTCGCCAGCAATGCGACTTCGTCTGCGCTCGGCCTTACCTCGGGAGCGGTCGCCGGCACCAGCACCACGCGGACGTCGCTGCAGACCAACTACAACACCCTGCTGACGCAGATCGATCAGCTCGCCGCGGACTCCGGCTACAACGGCGTCAACCTGATCGGCGGCAACAACCTGCAGATCAACTTCAACGAGACCGCCACCAGCTCGCTGACTATCGACGGCGTCAACTACAACGCCGCGGGCCTTGGCCTGTCGTCGATCAGCGGCTCCAGCACCGGTTCCTTCTTCGACAGCAGCACACTCGCGGGTCTGGTCACCAGCCTCAACACCGCGATCTCGGACGTGCAGACCCAGACCGAGACGTTCGGCACCAACTCGTCGACCATCTCGACCCGGCAGACGTTCACCACCAACATGATCAACACGCTGCAGACCGGCGCCAGCAACCTGGTGGCGGCTGACCAGAACCAGGAAAGCGCGGACCTGCTCACCGAGCAGACCCAGCAGCAGCTCGAAATCTCGGCATTGTCGATCGCCAACCAGGCGAATCAATCGGTGCTTAAGCTGTTTGGCTAGTAGCCTTCTGGAATACGACGAAAGCGCGGGGCAAAAGTCCCGCCGTTTTCATTTTCGCGCCCGAGTGGCCTGCCGCCGGCGCCCGCTTAGCCCGTCCTTAACCCGCATCCGCGATGCATCCCGTTTTACGGCATTGTCGACGTGCCACTCAAAATCGAACCCAAGCCGGGCGAGCGGGTGATTCCTGGCGCGTGTATCGTCACCAACGGTGACCGACGGACGCGGCTGACGATCGACGGCACGGTGCCCATTCTGCGCGATAAGGACATCATGACGGCGCGGCGAGCCAATAGCCCCGCCAAGCGCATCTATCTGGCGATCCAGCGCATGTACACGGGCAAGCGCCCGCGCGAGGATTTCTCGGCTTATCTGCGCTCAGCCGCGAAATCTTGGCTAGCATGCCCGATATGCAGCCGTTTATCGATGCTTTCAATAAGCGAATCTTAACAGGCGATCTCTACAAAGCCTTAAAGGAAGCCAGTAAGTTAGTTGCGTACGAAGAGGACCGCCTGACTATGAACTACGCCGCTCAGGCCTACGCCAAGGTCGCGAATGAAACGGCACCGCCGCGTGAGTTGGAAGCAATCCTGCTGCTCAAGGCCGCCGCAAAATTGCAAGCCGTCCACGACGCGTGGCCCGAAAAATCGCCCGAATTCGACGATGCTCTGCGCTACAACCGCAAGCTCTGGACCGTGCTGCTCGACTCGGTGAACCGGGACGACAATCAGCTGCCAAAGCCGGTGCGCAATAACCTGGTGCAGCTTGGCTTGTTCGTCATGAACGAGACCTTCGCCGCCATGACCAAGCCGACGATCAACCAGCTCAAGGCCATGATAAAGGTCAATCTCGGCATCGCGGTGGGCCTGCGCGGACGGGCCTAAGCCCGGCGCTTTTTCGATCTCCGCCAACAGCCCGCGAGTTTCTGCGGCTCATTCGGCTGTGTAGCGCGTGCCCGTCGCCCAGGAGGTACGATGCCGCAACCGAGAGAGCTGATCGCCGGCGACGCGCTGAAGGCCGCGGTACTCAAATACTCCGGTGAAATGCGCCAGCGCGTCGAGACCGAGCAGAGTGGCCTGCTCAGCGTCTTCGATGGCTGGTTCACCCGCGTCGTCAGCCGCTTATTGCAATTCGATCCAGCGCGCACGTGGGAGGACAGTGTGCGCGATGCCGCCGCCGGACCGGGCCAGGCGCTCGACCTGCAGTGGGATCTGTTCCGGCTGCGGCAATTCCTCGACCGCTGGCAGCAGGGACGCTTCGTCGAATATGCCGAGCGCGAAGCTTGCGCTGCGTTCTATCAGCCGCGGTTCGGCACCGAATTCGGGGTCGACGTGCAGCTCACCTGCCAGGGCGCACCGACGCTAATGCGCTGGCGCGGCACGGCGCTGATGAAAAACGTATTCGATTTCGCCATGTATCCCGCGCTAATCGCCGAACTGCGGCCGCGCACCGTCTTCGAAATCGGCTCGGGCCTCGGCGCCAGCGCGGCGTGGTTCGCCGACACGATGACATCGTGCGGGATCGACGGGCAAGTCCATTCGGTCGATTTGCGCAAGGCCAACGTCGCACACCCGTTGGTCAGCTTCTACCAGGGCGACTGCAACGATCCGGCCGGATTGTTTGACGCCGCTCTGCTGCGGTCGGCGCCACATCCATGGCTCATGGTCGAAGACGCCCACCATAACGTGGCGGCGGTGCTCGGCCACATGCACGCCTACCTGGCACCGGGCGACTACCTCGTGGTCGAGGACAGCGACGTCAAGCGTACGGCGCTGCGCGCGTTTCTCGACTCGCATCCGGGCGATTTCCTGGTCGACACCCGCTTCACCGACAATTTCGGCCGCAACGCCACGTGTGCCGCCGATTCGATCTTCGTCAGGACGAAGCAAGCCACTGCTGCCCCGGCGGCGTCGCCCGATAACCAGCCGGCGACGCGGTGAATCAGGTAATGCTGCATGGGCATGACGCAGCCGCAACGCACCAGACCGGACGACCTCACCGCGTTGCTTGCCGAGGGATTTGCGCACCATCAGGCCGGCCGCATGGCGGAGGCGGAAGGCATCTACACGCAAATCCTGGCAAGCGAGCCGGCCGTCTTTGATGCCCTGCATCTGCGCGGGCTGATCTATCACCAGCGCGGCGACCATCAGGGCGCCCTCGCCCAGATCGATGCCGCGCTGAAACTGGATCCGGACAACCTTCTTGGCCTTAACAATCGCGGCCTGGTGCTCAACGTCCTCGGACGACTGGATGAGGCGGTCGTGAGCTATGCCCGCGCTCTGGCCTTGCAGCCGAATTTTCCCGAGGCCCTGCTCAATCTCGGAAACACTCTGAAAGACAAGCAGCGATTTGATGTCGCCTTGTCATGCTTCGACCAGGCGCTGGCGGCGCGCCCCGGCTATGCCGACGCGCATTACAATCGGGGCAATACCCTTTTCGCGCTCGGCCGTTTCGGCGAAGCGCTGGCAAGCTACGACCGGGCGCTACAGTTGGGCCCTGACCGCCCGGAGGTCCATTGCAGCCGCGGCACCGTCCTGCATGCGCTCAATCGCCTGGACGAGGCCCTCGCGGCCTACGGGCGCGCCCTGTCGCTGCGGCCGGACTATCCCGATGCGTACAGCAATCGCGGGATCGTCTTGCACGCGTCGCAGCGATTCGATGAGGCGTTGGCGCACTATGACCGCGCGCTCGCGCTGCACCCGCGCTACGCCGATGCATTACTCAATCGCGGCGCCACGCTGTACGAGCTGAAGCGGTTCGACGAATCGCTGCAAAGCTGCGACCGTGCCCTTGCCCTGTCGCCGGACTGCGCCGAGGCGCATTACAACCGCGGCAACGCGCTGAAGGGGCTCTGCCGCTGCGAGGCGGCGGTGGTGAGCTACGAGCGCGCGCTCGCGTTGCGGCCGAATTATTCCGAGGCGCTGAACAATTGCGGCGTCACGCTGCAGCAGATCAGGCGCTTCGATGAAGCCCTAACGCGGTACCGGCGCGCCCAGTCGCTAGCGCCGGATTCGTCGGACGCCCACTACAACGAGAGCCTGTGCCGGCTGTTGATCGGCGATTTCGAACGCGGCTGGCAAAAGTACGAGTGGCGCTGGCGGACGGCGCAGATGGAAACCGACCGGCGCACCTTCGCACAGCCGCTGTGGCTTGGCGAGGCGGAGATCGCCGGCAAGACCATCCTGCTCCATTCCGAGCAGGGATTCGGCGACACGATCCAGTTCTGCCGCTACGTCCCGCGCGTGACCGCGCGCGGGGCGCGGGTCATCCTGGAGGTGCAGGACTCGCTGCGCGAACTCGCCACGACCCTCGCCGCCCCTGTCGAGGTCGTGTCGCGCGGGCAGATGCTGCCCGGCTTCGATGTGCACTGCCCGCTTCTGAGCTTGCCCCTCGTCTTTTCGACCGGGCTTGCGACCATTCCATCCGCGACGCCGTATCTGGGCGCCGATCCGCGAGCCGCCGCCGAGTGGGAAACGCGCCTCGGCCTGCCCGGCCGGCGCCGCATTGGCCTCGCCTGGTCGGGCCGCCCGGCGCATACGAACGATCACAACCGATCGATTCCGTTCGCATCGATGCGGCCGCTGCTCGAGGCCACCGACGCTACCTTCGTGAGCCTGCAGCGGGACGTCCGCCCCGCGGACGCGGACGTGCTGCGCGAACACAACGACGTCCTGCATTTCCGACACGATCTGAAAAACTTTGCTGATACCGCGGCGCTGATCGCGAATCTCGACCTGATTATCGCGGTGGACACCAGCGTCGCGCATCTGGCGGGCGCTCTGGGCAAGCCGGTCTGGCTGCTGCTGCCCTACATTCCCGACTGGCGCTGGCTGCTCGATCGCGACGACACGCCATGGTACCCGACCGCGCGGCTGTTCCGGCAGGACGAGACACGCCGGTGGGAACCGGTGCTGACGAGCGTCCACGCGAGTCTGCGGGAGCGTTGAGACGGGCTGCGGAAGATTAATCCCGTCAGGCCGCCCACCCGCTTTGCCGCCCCGCCAACAGTGCGCGCAACTCGCCGCAGTGCTGCGATTTCAGGACGTAGCCGGTGGCGCGGAGAATCCGCGCCTCGATCTGCTCGTCGGTAAGCACAAACGGCCAGTTGAACATGCCGTGGAAGCCGAACGAGCGCGCGCCGGGCACCCGCGTACGCTCAAACGAGAATTCGGCGGCCAGGGCTTCGTCGGCCCACTTAAATTGCGGCAGCCGCGGCCGATAGATCCGGCACAGAACGTGATCCTCGGGCGAGACCAGCGGAAACTCCGTCGGATGCGCCGCCAGAAAATCAATCAACGCCTTTGAGCGGATGCAGAAGCCGCTGTTGCCGACATTGAGGCCGTCGCGATACCACCAGGGCGCACCGATGTAATCGCAATCGAGAAATTGCGGACGCCACATCGAGGGATCAAACACCCAACTGTCCCACTGAATGAACAGGGCGTGGCTGGTTTTGATGTGGGGCGGCACCTCATAGGTCATGAACGTGCCCGCCTGCATCGGGTTGGCGAACGGTTCGATCTGGATGGCGTCGCCCTGCGATCGCAACGGCCGGTCGGTGAAGAGCTTCATGTCGCCGAAGCGGATGTGCCGGGTGCATTCGGCGACCGCCATCTCCGTCAGTTCGTGGGCGACGGTGTAAACCGCGACCAGTGTGAGATCGGGTAGATCAAGCATATTGCCTCACCTGCATGCTGTTGCGTTCGTCGATCAGCCCCTCCCACAAGGCGACGAATGCGCCGGCGGAGCGGACCGGTGACCTCGTTTGCGCCTCGCGCACCGCGCCGGCGGCCAACTCCGCGCGGAGCGATGGTGTCCGCGCGAGCTGCCTCAGATACGCGACGCCTTCGTCGAGGCTGCGTGCGACAAGCCCTGACTCGCCATGGGTGACGATTCGCGTCTCGGCCGGATTATCGAGCACCACCGGAACAAGACCCAGCGACATCGCCTCGACGAGCGCATTCTCGGCAGTGCCATAATGGTCGGGGCGCAGGGGGTAGAAGAAAATATCGGCCTCAGCCAGCGCCGCCGCGGGATCGAGCGTGTGGCCCTTGAGCGCGATCCGCTCCGGATGGCGAATGGCAGCGGCGCAGCCTGCCACTTCCGCGTTGATGTGGCCCCACAGCGACAGCGGCATCAGATCATCGGCGGCGGCGGCGTCAAAGCCGTCGAAGGCGTCGAAGATGCCGCGATGCAGCTTCTTGAAATCGACCGTGCCGAGATAGGCGATCGCGGGCCTTCGCCCAGGCGAACGCGCGGGCGCCCGCAAGCCGGCGAAGCCGAAACCGCTGTTGATGACGCCGGTCCTGTCGCGCATCGCCGGCGGCACGACGGACAGCGAGATATCGCTGCTAAGCACCAACCGGTCGACGGCCGGGAAGTCCGGCATGGCGGGTGCGAACAGACCGGAGACGTGGCACCAGCAGACCGTCTTGACGCCTGGCACAAGAACGAAGGGCGCATATTGCTCCAGAAGCGGATGGCCCCAATACTCGAGCTGGACTATATCGGCTTGCAGGGCGAGCGCGCGAATGCGCGCTGGGTCGCGCTCGACTACGACGCGGCCGCCGCAACGCGCGATCGTATGCGCGTGCCGGCGGTCGATCGGCGGTTCGAGCAACAGGAAAGTCTGCTCGACTTCACGCGGCAACGCGCGGGCGATGGCGGCGTGGGCCTTGCCGATGCCGCCGCCCAGGTGCGCGGCAATGTGTAGAATCCTCATGCCGCCGCCCCGGTTACCGCTACGCCTGGAGCAATACCGCCAGGTGCGGCGGTTGCAGGTTCCAGGTGAACCGCTTCCTTGAACTTGGCGAGCAGCGCCGGCCGGTGCGCATCGATATTGTCCGGCAGGCAATGACTGAGCTGGCCGCAGCCGCCGCAGACGCCGTTCTGGCGGCGGTGGCCCTCGAGATGCTGCAGCCGCAGCGCATTCATCAGTTGCGAATTCCAGATGTCCTTCATCGACTGCCGGCGAACATCCCCGATCACCAGTTTGCGGCCCCAATCGAGAAAGCATGCGCTGACCAGCCCATCGGCATTCACCGAGTAGCCGTAGAAGATGTATGGGCAGGTGTCGGTGTCGCCCACGTCCTGCTGATAAATGCCGCGACTGATCTTGACGCCGGTGTGTTGCTCGATGTCGAACTGCGGCCAGCACGGCGCGAAGTTCTCGACGAAGATGCGATCACAGTGGTCGCCGAAGGTGTCGAAGAACGTTCGGCGTTCCGTCTCGTCGACAAGCTCCGCCGGGATTTTGACCGCGATCTCGCAGCGGCCACGATTGGCATAGAGCCATTTGACGTTTTCGACGAAGCGGCCCAAGTCGAACTTGAACCCGGTGAATTTCCGATAGGTGTCGGCGGTCATTCCATCGACCGAGATGTTGATCTTGTCGATGCCGGCGGCAAGCACCGGACCCAGGCGCTCCGGCGAGATCAACGAGCCGTTGGTAGTTGTGTCCATATAGCCGACCCTGCCCGACTGTTTGGCATAGGCGATCATGTCGGCCAGCCGCCGGTTAAGAAACGGCTCGCCGTCCTTGTAGAGACGCAGCACCTTGAGCGGTCGGTCGAACTCCGCGAGATCGTCGATGATCTTCTGAAACACCTCGAACTTCATCGCGCCCTGGAAGCGGCCAGTCTCGGCGATCAGGTCGCGGTGGCCGGTCGGGCAGAACGTGCATTTGAAATTACACGCACTTGCCGGATCGACGAACACAATGAACGGCGTGGCGAGCGGAAGCACCGTTTCCAGCGCCGTGCGGCCCTGCAAGTTGATACGCGGCTCCAATCGCGCTTTCATCGGCGGCACTCCCGCGGAATAGCATAGACGACGGCGCCGGCGGCGCACCAACAATGATTGCGGAACAAGAACCGGTAGTCGTCGAGTTCGCGCATGAGCCAGCCGGCGGTGCGCGACAGACCGTCGGCATTATGGTAGACGGTAGCCGTCACGATCGGCCGGCGCGCGCGCAACGTTTCGCGAGCTCCGCGCAAGGCGTCGAGCTCGCCGCCCTCGAGATGCAGCTTGATGAAGCTCGGCCCGATGTCGAGGCTGTCGATCGAGCGGACGTTGACCTGTCTTTGCCCGAACGCGGACAGCTTGGACGCATAGCCATACCCCTCGCTGAAAGCGGCAGCGCCGTCCTTCGCCGCCAGCGGGCAATCGAAAATCTCAGCGCGCGGCAGCCCGCGCAGCCTCTGCGCCAACACCGCGCGGTTGGTGGTATCCGGCTCGACGGCGACGACCCGAAGCCCGGCGACCTTCGCCGCGAAGGCGAGCGACACGTCGCCATGATAGGCGCCGCCGTCCAGGAAGGTCTCCCGGTCGCGCAGGGCTTCCACGACTTCCGGAATGAAGTAGCGCTCGATCGCTATCGGGGCACGCTCGAAGGTCCATTCTTCGCGCAGGCGGCGCCAGGCCATGAACTGCAGGTGGTGAGCGCGCGACACGTCATCGTCCCAGCCGGCGTGCACGCCTTCGATCTCCCGCTGATCGTCGGCCGGGAGCGGATCGGCGAACCAGCCGTTCGCCAGCGGGTGCCGGCCGCGCAGGCCTTCGGCGAGATCGTAGAACGGCACGACGTCGGCGCAGCCGCGAGCCGCCAATGAACTCTCGATCCCCACATAGGGCGAGGTCACGACGCTCACGGCGACGCGCGCTCCCGCGTCCGGAATCGGGTTGCCGCGTTCGAAGATGCCGGCCGGTTCATGTCCCACGGCAGTCAGAAACTCGCGCGCCAACCGGCCGAGATTGCCGGCTCCGTAAAGGTATAACGGTCGCTCCGTTGGCGGCGGCGGCGGCAAAGAAGGCGTCGTCGCGAACGTGCTCATCGCTTCGTCCAGAGGCGGCAGCCGATTGAATGATCGCGCTCTGTGCATCGAGATGCTCTTTCAGCAGCGTTGCCTTGATCGCCGACGACGAGACGCCCTCGAAGCGGCGCGAGAAGCAAACGCGGCCGCCCTTCTGCTTCATGTAGGCGATCTCGGCGGCCTTGGTGTGCTCCCATTCATAGCTGAGCACGTAGACGTCGACCCGATAGCGCTTCAAAAGCTTCAGCGGCGAGAACTCGCGCGCCGGCACGACCTTGTCGACGTAACGGCAGGCCTCGATGATGCTGCGCTTATGCGACCACGGCATCACCGGCTCGCGGCCCTTATAATCGCGAATGAGTTCGTTGGTGTTCAAAGCCACGATCAGACAGTCGCCTTGCGCCCTGGCGTACCTAAACGCCCTGATGTGCCCGTAATTCAGGATGTCGAAGGCGCCCTGCAGAAGCACGATCCGAGGCCGCGGTGTCGTCATGTTCGATCTCCAGTCCAAATCGCTCGGCGGCCTCGCGCCAGACCCGGGACTCGCCGACTATCTGCTCATAGCGCCGATAGCTTGCGCCGCCGTCGCCCACGAGCAGGTCGTCGCATCGCGCCAGAAAATAATGCGCGAAGGCCTGGCCTGGATGCCGCTCTACAAGCTCCCTGAAGGTGCGACGGGCAACCGCAAAATTGCCGATACGCATGTTGCGATTGTGCACGAAATTTACGTCGAGATTGACGTTGAACACGAAGTCTTCGATCTCCGCCGGGTCCATGTCGGGAGCCCGAATGACGTATTTCGTCATGTCGATGGCGCCGATCAGCAGATACTTTTCGTCGATCCAGCCGTTGGCTTTGCACTGGCGGAATAGTTCGCTGCCGCGCAGCGGCGTCGCATAGTTGAACGACGCCCAGTCGAGCCCCCAATCGAGGATCGCGTCGCGCGTCTCCTCTCGCTCGGCGCGGGTCTCGCCCGGCAGCCCGATCACAAAAAAGCCCTGGCAGTAGATGCCGGCCGCCTGCAAAAGCGCGATGGTTGGCTTGATGCGATTGTAGGCGATCGGTTTTTGGATGATATCTTTGAGCACCCGCTTGGACCCGTGCTCGATCGCAAGATAGAGCGTATCGACGCCAGCGGCTTTCATCAGCGCCGCCATCTCGTCATCGATGTAGGAGAGCGTGACGCCGTTCGGCATCTCGACCCTGATGTCGAGCGGCGCGAGTTTGGCGAAGAACTCCTTGGCGCGCGGCTTGTTCATCAGGATCTGATCGTCGTAGATGGTGAGGACACTGAGGCCATAGCGGTCTTTGAGGCCGACGACGTGCTCAACCGCGCGATCGACCGACACGTAGCGCATATTTGCGCCGTGAAACGAGGGCTCTGCGCAAAACACGCATTTGAAGGGGCAGCCGCGCGAGGTGACGATAAAGAACTGCTTCGACGACGAACTGAATTTCGTGAACGGGGAGAAGGCCTCTCTCATGCTGTAGGCCGGCACGTCGACCAGCGAGTAGTCAACGTCGACGATACGGTCGAGGTCATCGTAGACCGGCGCCGCCCGCGACTTGGTTTTCGTCACCCACGGGTCGCGCGCGAGCGCCTTCACCAGGTCATCGGCATCGACCAGCTCTTTGAACGCAACCTCGCCTTCGGAGTAGCAGCACGCGTCGATCTCGCAATCGGCGATGATCTCGGCATAGGCCGTCGTGACCGCCGCGCCTCCGGCCACAATGCAGATATCGCGATCATGCTGCCTTGCCGCCGCCGCCATTGATCTCAGCCATGGATATGACGCGTCATACGACATCGAGAAGCCGATGATATCAGGGTTCATCGTCGCGAGCTTGCGGGAAAGTCGCGCCTCCGGCGTATCGTCGCCGAGCAAGTTCAGATCGAGGATCTCCACTCGGCTCAGCGCCGACGCAAATCGCTTGAGATACGATGCAATCGTCAATACGCCATACGGAAATGCCAGAAAGGCCCTGTACGTCTTTTTAGTCGCATCGCGCTCCGGCGGACGCAGGCTCGACGGCAGAACGACAAGCAGCACAGACCTTGCCATGGTTCCATGTGTTCGCGAGCATGTGCTGGCAAATGACTGCAAGGCGCTGTCATCCTGGGCGGGACCGATCTGTCGTTCCAGCCTCAGCGACGCGTCAACCTGTGCGGGCGAATCGTTGCCGGTCGATGCCCCAATCACTGACGTGGTCCCCTCTCAGTGCTGTCCGCCCCGGCGATCAGGGCGTACTGACGAGACGGCAATCCAAAGCCACAACGCAAGTGGCTGCTGAATCCCGTCCGCTTTGCGCTGACTATCTTGATCGGCCCTCATGGTTAATTTTGTCTAAAGTCGGCGAGTCGTTGGGAGGAAATCGGAGCCCATTTCTTAATAACTAATGATTGGTCCGGGCATGAGGCGTGCAGGCAAAACGCAGATTGCGACGGGGAGCGTTTGCATGCCAAGTGGGGCCATTCTGATCGGCCAAGCGGGCGCGGACCGGTCAGGGTCCGCCAGTGGCGTCGCGCAACGCCGCGCAAACCCGTCCGACGACAGCATCCCACCGTCTGCCGGCATCCTGCCGAAACAGGCGGGCGGTCGGATACCAGGGGCTATCCGCGCGATTGCGTAGCCAGCGCCAGCAAGTGTTGTGGCGGTTGAGCAGCCAGAACGGCTTGTTCAGCGCGCCGGCAAGATGCGCCACTGCGGTATCGACGGCAATGACCAGATCCAAATTTTCGATCAGTGCGGCCGTGTCCGAGAAGTCGTGCAGGTCGTCGGTCCAATCCACGACATGCTGGCGCAAGGCGCTGTCGCGCAACTGGCCGGCGGCATCGCCACCCTTCTGCAAACTGTAGAAATGGCAGCCCGGGACTTCCAGCAGTGGCGCGAGCTGCGCGAACTCCATGCTGCGCTGGGCATCGATCCGGTTGCAGTCGGGCAGCTCCTTCCTCGGATTGCCGGCCCAGACCAAGCCGATCCTCCGCGTCGCATGCCCGGCAAAGCGATCGCGCCAGGCGCGTGCTTTGTCTTCCGGCGCGGCCAGATAGGGCGTGCGCGACGGTATCGTGTCGAGCCGCGTCCCCAGCGCCAGCGGCAGGCTGAGCAGCGGACAGTGAAGATCGAAGGGGGGCGGCGGCTCGCCGCGGGACATCACCTGCGCGGCGCCCCCCAGCGAGTGCATCAATTCCCGCAGCGGGCGCTGCACCTCCAGAACGACGCAGGCGCCACGCGCCGCGACCAGCGGGACGTAGCGGCAGAATTGCAACGTGTCGCCGAAGCCCTGCTCGGCGTGCAGCAAAATGGTCTTGCCCTCGAGTTCGCCTTCGCCGAGCCATAGCGGCTGCGGGAAGATGCGGCTTTCGTCCGCGAGCTGGTCGGTCTGCCAGCGCCACTCGTGCTCTCGCCAGCCGCGTTCATAGTCGCCGACGAGCAGGCGGCACAGCGCCGCATTGTTGTGCGCAACGGCAAGATCCGACCGCGACGTCAGGGCCCGATCGTAGCTCTCGAGCGCTTCATCGCAGCGCATCAGGTCCTGCAGCGTGACGCCGCGATTGCAATGCGCCAGGGCGTCATCCGGCGCCAGCGCGATGCAACGATCACAGGCGACGAGCGCCTCGCCGTACTGCCGCAGCGCGTGCAGCGTCGCGCCTCGATTGCAATGCGCCTCGGCATAGGCGGGCCGCAGCGCCAGCGCCCAATCAAAGCTCGCCAGCGCCGCGTCGAACCGTTGCAAACCATGCAACGCGTTGCCGCGATAGCAAAAAGCGTCGGCGTCATCCGGCGCTAGCGCCAGCGCCCGGCCGCACGCCGCCAAAGCCTCGTCGTAACGTCGCAGCGCCGTCAGCGTGTTGGCGCGATTTGCGTGCGCCTCGGCGTAGTCCGGCCGCAGCGCGAGAGCGTGGTCGCAGGCCGCGAGCGCCTCTGCGTAACGCTTGAGCGCATACAGGGTAACAGCGCGATTGGCGTGCGCCTCGGCATAGGCGGGCAGCAGCGCCAGGGCATGGTCATAGCTCGCCAGCGCCGCGTCGTAGCGGCGCAGCGCATGCAGCGCGCTGCCGCGATTGCAGTGCGCCTCGGCGAAGCCCGGCGCCAGCACCAGCGCCCGGTCGCAGGCCGCGACCGCCTCATTGCAGCGTCGAAGTTCCCGCAGCGTATTGCCGCGATTGGAGTGCGCTTCGGGGTAATCCGGCTGCAGCGCGATGGTGCGGTCACAGGCCGCAAGCGCCTCATCGTAGCGCCTGAGCGCATGCAGTGCGGCGCCGCGATTGCACTGCGCGTCCGCATGAGCGGGCTGCAGCGCCAATGCGCGGTCGTAGCTTGCCAGCGCCTCGTCGAACCGCCGCAGCGCCAAAAGCGCGTTGCCGCGATTGTTCAGCGCCGCGGCGTCGTTGGGATTTCGCTTCAGCGCGCGATCGATCCGGGCGACGGCGGCGGCCGGATCGCCGCGCTGAAAAAGAATGATGCCGAGGTGATGCAGGCTGTCGAATTGATCGGGCTGGATGTCGAGAACCTGTTTGTAGACATTCTCGGCCTCTGCCAGACGGCCCGCCTGATGCAGGGCGACGGCGTTCGTCAGCAGCACCGCCATGCGCGCCTCGTCCGGCCGCTGCGGCTGGCGCAATCCTTTCGGCTCATCGCCAAATCGGATTTTCGAATTTTTCTTCATGCCTTAGGGCGCTGTCGTCAATTTCTCAGGTATCGCGCCCGCCCCGGCCGGCGGCGGCGGCACAGAGCTTCGATCGGGCAACGCGGCGCGCGCCCGCGCAAATACATTGTCCCACGCGCAGGTGGCGTCCTGCCGGAACAGCCGCGCCGTCGGATACCAAGGGCTGTCGTCGCGATCGAGCAGCCAACGCCAGTCGGGAATGAATGGTAGCAGCACCCACACCGGCTTCGCCAGCGCGCCGGCCAGGTGCGCCACGCCGGTATCGACCGAGACCACAAGATCGAGGGCGGAGATCAGCGCTGCTGTCTCGGCGAAATTGGTCAATTCATCGCCGAAGTGAAGGACATCGCTCCGCTGGCGGAGCACCGCCGCATCGGCATCGCGCACCTCGCGCTGCAGACTGACGAGCGAAACGTCCAATCCGGCGAAGATCGACAGGAACGCATCGAGGGCGATCGAGCGGTTTTGGTCGTTCTTGTGCGCCTGATAGCCCGACCACGCGATGCCGATGCGCGGACGCGTTTTCGGGCCAAGCCGGGCGTTCCAATGCGCCGTCCGCGCTTCCGCCGCGCGCAAATACGGCGTGGCCACCGGGATGTTGGCAAGCTCCGTCCCGAACGCGCGCGGCGCGCTCAGCAGCGGGCAGTGCAGATCGAACGCGGGCAGCGGCTGGCCCGAGCAGACGACCTCCGCCGCGCCGCGCAGCGAGCCCATCAGCTCGTGCAATGCCGGTGGCACCTCAAGAATCACCCGCGCCCCGCGGTCGGCGGCGAGCGGTACGTAGCGGCAGAACTGGATGATGTCGCCGAAACCCTGCTCGGCGTGCAGCAGAGTGGTCCGGCCGGAGATCTCCTCGCCACCCGTCCACAGCGGTTGCGGAAAGTCGCGCCTGCCCTGCCCGAGTTCCTTGGTCGCCCAACGCCATTCGTGCTCGTCCCAGCCGTGGCGAAGATCGCCGAGCAAGAGCCGGCACAGCGCTTCATTATAATGCGCCTCGGCGAAATCGGGCCGCACCGCGCACTCGCGCCGGTAGCTCGCCACCGCCTCCTCGAACCTGCACAGCATGCGCAGCGCATTACCGCGATTGTAGTACGCCTTGGGCAGGTTGGGCTGCAGCGCCACGGCCCGGTCGCAGCTTGCCAGCGCCTCCTCGAACCGCTTTAGCGCATGCAAGGCGCCGCCGCGGTTGGCGTGCGCGTCGGCATAGTGCGGACGCAGCGCCAGCGCCCTGTCGCAACTCGCCAGGGCATCGTCGAAACGCTTGAGATCGTGCAGCACCGAGCCGCGATTGGACAGCGCCTCGACGAAGTCCGGCCGCAGCGCCAGCGCGCGATCGCAACTGGCCAACGCCTCGTCCAGGCGCTTGAGCTCCTGCAGCACCACGGCGCGGTTGACGTGGGCCTCGGCGTAGCGCGGCTGCACGGCCAGGGCGCGGTCGAAACTCGTCAGCGCCTCGTCGAGGCGATGCAACTCCTTCAGCGCATTGCCGCGGTTCGACAGCGCCTCGATGTGATCCGGCTGTAGCGCCAGCGCGCGGTCGTAGCACACCACCGCCGTGTCGAAGCGCTTGAGCGCGAACAGGGCGGCGCCGCGATTGGACAGCGCAAAGACGAAGTTCGGCACAATGGCCAGCGCACGGTCGTAGCTGGCGATGGCGTCGTCGAAACGTCCGAGTTCGTAAAGCGCGGTGCCGCGATTGTTCCAAGCCGCCGCGTTATCGGGATTCCTGCTGAGCGACGCATCGATCTGGGCGACCGCCTCCGCGGGCCTGCCGCGCTGGCGCAAGATCACGCCGAGCAGATGTAGGCAGTCGCACTGCCAGGGATCAAAGGCGAGAATTTGATTGTAGAGCCCTTCCGCGTCCCCCAGCCGACCGGCTTGATGCAGCGCCATCGCCTCGGCAAGCAATGCAGCCGGGTCGAACGCTTTGGGCCGCGGCCCCACTATTGCAGTGGTCATGCGAGGAAGCCGATACTGCGAATCATCATCGATTCTACCAAGCAACTGAGATTCGGTATGCTGTATCTGAGCGACGCGGCCGATCAGCCGCTGACCGGGCCCAGATAATTGACCAGGCTCAACTGGGCAAGCCGGGCCGACACCGACATCGACGCTGAAAGATTATTCTGCAAAGTCAGGATGTCCTCGCCGATCTGGTTTTGATTTACGCCGTCGATGTTCTGCATCATGTCCTGCAGCGTCGTTTGCGTCTGTGTATTCAGCGTGGTGGCATTGTTGACGGTGGTTTGCGCATTGGCGAGGTCGGCGGCGATGTCATCGATCGACTGGGTTCCCGATTGGCCGTTGAGGTTCGCGGCCACGTCTTGACTGAGGGCCTCGTAATTCGCCTGTGCGTTCGAATCGCTCGACGAATAGGTCGTCGCCGCAAGCACCGCGACATTGGCGACCAATGTCGAGAGCGCCTGCTCGTTGGCGCGCATGCCATAGTCGATCGTCGTGGAAGGGCCGACTTGCGCAGTCGCGGTCTGCAGCGCCGGCGTCGAGCCGTTTTCGCCGGTGTACCAGAAGACCGTGTTGGCCGGCGTGCCGTTGACCAGCGCTGTCGAGGTATCGGGTGGCGACCCGTTGACGCGCTGCGGCGGATCGCTGAAGAAATTATTCGCCGCCGCCATGGCGGATGCCGCCGGCAGCGCGGTTTGCGCCAGACCGCCGATCGCCGACGTCAGCGCCGTTTGCAGATTGCCGGCCGTGACCGACGACGATGGATCGACGGTGAATTGATTGGCGCCCGCCGGCGAGTTTGTCGTGGCCTGCAGCGAGATGGTTTGCGTCGATCCGTCGGGCAGCGTGAGCTGGAATTGGATGGTGTCGCCGTTGTTAGGATCGGACGGCAGATTGATCGCGATTGCAGGAGGCGAACCCGAGGGCCCAGTCGCCGTCGCACCGGTCAAACTGGAATCGACCCCGGAAAGCTGGAATCCGAACGGCGTGCCGTCCTGGCTCAGCGTGACCGTGGAGCCCGAGGTGGCAGCGCTCAGGTGCCCCAGCCCGGTGATGCCGAGATCGGCCTGTTGACGCTCCGAGATCACCTGCGTCAGCCCGGCCTGCGCGCCGTTGCCGTTGAGAATGTCGGACTCGCTCGCCACCGACGGCTGGTTCGAGGCGCTGCCGGAAAAAATATAATTGTCGCCGACCTGGGTGTTGAGCAGCGATAGGATGTTGCCAAGCTGGTTTGCCGCCTCGGCCTGTGTTGTCGTCTGACCGTTGGCGTTGAGTGTGAACCCGCTTTGCTCACCAACGTCCTGCTGGACAGAACTCCTGGCGCTGTCGAGCTGACTCAGCACCGATTGTGCGACGGTCAATGTAGTTCCGACTGTCTGCGCCGTGGCGCTATAGCCGTTGATGGCGGCGAGTTGGCCGTTAAGCGACAGCGCCACCCCGGCCTGATCCTGCAGATCGGAATAGGTTTGGGCGGCTTGGCCGCTGCCAAGTTCTTGAGCCAGCGTGTTGAGCTGGTTCATCATACTGGTCTGCGAGGCAATATTGGCCGCCGTGATCGATCCCGGCCCGGTGATGCTCATGACGACACCGCCTGTAAGAGGGTCGACATCATCTGCTGGATCGTGCTCATCACCCGGGCATTGGCGCCATAGGCGTTCTGCAGCGCGATCAGATTCGACATTTCGGTGTCGATATTGACGCCGGACTGGTCGCTGAAGCGCTGTTGCAAGGCGGTGAGAACCGTATCCTGGCCCTGCTGGAGGTTGCTCGCCGCGTTGGCGGCCTGCGACTGCTGGCTCACCGCCGCGCTCATATATTGCGACAGCGTGCCGCTAAACGGCGACGCCGCGGTGCCGAGCCCGGTCGCCGGCGAATAGGTCAGCGTCGCCTGGCTCATCTGGTTGACCAAAAAGTTCGGCCGCGTTGGGTCGCCGGACGCGGTATTCGCCGCATAGGCGACGATACTCGACGGCGAGGCGACGAGCGCCGCGTTCACTTGGATTTCGCCGGCAAGACCCGTGGTCTGCGAGCCGCCGGCCGTGATCGCACCAGTGATCGGCTCCCCGCCGTCGGTAAACAGCGGCAGTTGTGCAACGCCGCTTTGCAGGGACGTCACTGTCGATGTCGCCGACATCGCGTTGACGACATTGCCGGCGCCATTGTTGAGCACCTGCAGGACCGTGCCGGATGGATTGGAAAATTGCAGGTTGGTGCCAAGCGCGGCATTGAGCTGCGACACCACCGCGCTCATGCCCGCGGCGAAGTTGACACCGATCACCGGATTGGTCGCATTGGCCGGCTGGGCCGGCAATGTGCCGCCGGCGCCGAGCGCGACAACTGTGACGGTGTGCTGCTGGTTCTGCGCGTCGGTGTAAGTGACCTGTACCGTGTTACCGGGCAACAGGCTGCTGACGTCCGTGCTGAACCCGGCCTGCGATCCAGCGGTCACGGCGGTGCCCGCGGTCGTGACATTCGACGCGGCTTGCGACATCTGGTTCGCCAACTCGTCGAGCTGGGTCTGCGCTTGCGGCAGGATCGTGTCCCGCATCTGCAGATAGGCGCCGATTTGCCCTGACTGTATCGAATTCGTGGCAATGAGATCGGTGGTCCCGCCGCTCGGCGACGTCAGCGTGATCGTACCGGCGCTGTCCTGACTGGGGTCGGCGCTCCATTGCGAAGTCGCCGACAACGAGCCGACGTCGCTGAACGAAAGCTGAGCCGCCTGGTTATTGGCCACCAACTGCTGGCCGTTGCCGGTGTAAATCGAGACCTGATTGTCCGCGCCTTGGCTCACCGTGACGTTCATCAGCTGCGAGAGCTGCGTAATGTCCTGATCGCGCTGGTCCTCGAGCGAGGCCGTGGCGCTGTCGGAGGTCGCCGCGACCAGCTGTTGATTGATCTGGGCGATATTCTGCAACATCGTGTTGGCGGTTTGAACGCCGCTCGAGATGCCCTGTTCGGCTTGAGTGCGTAACTGCTGGATCGTCGACGTCATCGAATTGAGATTTTGCGTCAAGCTCTGCGCGGCGCTGACCGCAGCGCTTTGCGCCGAATAGGAGCTCGGGCTGGTCGCCAACGATTGCAATGCAGTGGTGAAATTATTGAAGATCGCATCGAACGACGTCGACGATCCCGGCGTACCGTAAACCTGCTGAAGCTGCTGGTAGATCTGCGACGACGTGTCGGCATAGGAATCGCCGGAGGTCTCCGTCCACAACTGGCCCTGCAGCAGCGTGTTCAGGTTGCGGTTGATGCCGGTCACGTCGACGCTGGTGCCCGGCTGGCCGACGACCGCATATTCTTGCTGGCCGAGGCTCTCGTCGACATAGCCGGGCGTGTTGGCGTTCGCCACATTGCCGGCGATCACCGACAGGGCCTGCTGTGTGGTATTTACGCCCGCCACTGCGGCTGACAGCGCCTGATTGATGCTCATGGCGACAGCGGCCCACGCAACCCGCGGTTCGAGAACAACGCGCCGGCGGCCCTCACCGGCCTATCCCATCAAATCTGGTCACTGGATCACTTGCAGCAAACTTTGGATCATTTGATTGGCCGTCGTCATGACGCGCGCGTTCGCTGAATAGGCCTGCTGCGCTACGATCAGATTGCTGAATTGCGTGGAGATATCGACATTCGAGGACTCCAGCGAGCTGCCGACGATCTTGCCGGTTGCGCTGTAGATCGGCGGCCCCGAGTCGGCCGTCGCCGCATAGGCGCCGCCATTGAGCGCCTCTAACGAATCTTCGCCGTTGAACGTCGCGAGCGCAATCTGGGCCAACGGAATAGTCTGGCCGTTGGAGAACGAACCGACCACGCGGTTCTGGCTGTCGACCGAGACCGATTGCAGTTGCCCGGCGGCAAAGCCGTTCTGTTGCAGCTGGGTCACCTGCGGCGTCCCGCTCGAATTGGCAAACTGTGTCAGCCCGTTGGTGCCGAAATTAAGCTCGACATTGCTCAACGTATCACCGTTGACGGTCAGGCTCGGTATGTTGAAGGCACTGGAGGTCGGCTGAACGAGCTGGCCGCTCGAGTTGAAGACGAAGTTCTCGCCGACATTCTGCCAGGCCGATTGTGTGCCGGTGGCGCTTGAATTGGTCTGATAGTAGAGATTCCAGGTGCTTTGACCGGAGCTGTCGGTCAATTGCGCCCAACGGAATTGGATATTGAGCGGGTTGCCCTCGGTATCGTAGGCGGTGATCGAGCCTCCGGAGACCGACTGGTTGGTGAAGGTCGTCAGATCGCTGCCGATAACCGTGCCATTGCCGGGAGAAACGCTCGGAGTTTGAATGCCGAACGTCGATGGCGAAGCCGTGCCGCCGACCGTGAGCGATGCAGTCGGATCGCTGGCCAAGAGGCTGACGTCGCCGTTGCTGGTATCGACCGAGCCAATCACGCCGGTGAGACCTTGAACGGCGGCCTGCAATTGGGCGAGCGTCTCGACATCGCCCGCTCCGGTGCCAAAGGTGATCGTTTGCGGCGACCCGCCGCCGACCGAGACGGTCAGCGTTTTCCCGCTCAACCCCTGGGTCAGCAGATTGGTCGGCTGAAAAGTGTTGTTTGAGGCGCCGAAACCGAGATCCGCCGCATCGGTGGCGCCGGTGCCGCTGATCGAAACCGTGGCGGTGTCATTATTCCCGGTCAATACCAGGCTGCCCGAGGTGAGCGTGGCGGTAACCGCCGCATTGCCCGAGGTGCCGGAATTGACCGCGTTGATCAGGTCACCGACGGTGCTGGTATTCGTCACCGTATAGTGTGTCGTATCGGTGCCGTCACCGACGGAGACTACGTCGCCCGAACTCATGCCGAGCGAGGTGAGCGTGGTGGCGTCGGTAAGGCTGCTCACGGTGCCTGTGCCGGCGGCTGCTGCATCGGGCAACAATGTCGCGCCGGTACCGATGATCTCCGATCCCGCGATTGGATCGTTGGCAAAATCGCTGGGAATAAGCATTCCGGACGTCGGCGTACTCGGCAGATTGGCCTCATAGGTGACCGAGGTGGTCTCCTGCGCCGGAATGAAATTATTCTGGAACTGCAGCACCTGCGGCACGCTGCCTTCGGGATTGCCCGTGGTCGCATTGACCGGGATGCCCATCAGATAGTAGCCGGCACCGTTGACCAGATTGCCGCTGGAGTTCAATTGAAAATCGCCGGCGCGCGTAAAGTCGGTGACGCCGGAGAAAACCGGCTGGTTATCGGTGAAGCCGGTCGGTTGCGCGACAACGAAGAAACCATCGCCGTTGATCGCCATGTCGGTGGAGACCGATGTGCTCTGGATCGTACCGCCGACCGTATTGGTTGCCACTGAATTCGCGATCACGCCGTCGGCGGTCTGCTGGTTCTGCGAGGCGGCTGATACCAGGTCCTGAAAACTGGTGTCGGTTTCCTTGTAGCCGGTCGTTTGCGAATTCGCGATGTTGCCGGAAATATTCTGCAGGGCGAAAGATTGTGCCTGTAGACCAGCCACTGCAGTGGTCAGCGCATCGAAGATACCCATGACTTGTCTCCAACTCGGTCTCAACGCGACAGGGAACTATACCCAGCCCGGTGACCAAGACAGCAAGCTCCATGCCATGTGAATGGGCTAATATCTTCAGAGCGTTAGCTGATCTGTACGGTCACGAACTCGATCGGATTTGCCGAACGGCCGGCAAAAAATGCCTGGATCAAAGTTGTTCATTTGCCAGTCTCGTTCTGGGCGGGATTGGCGGAAGAGGTCAGCGCAATAGCAGCACACTTACACGCATCACGATGCCCGAAACGTCGAAGCCCCTCAATGCAGGGACTGAGGGACACAGCACGAATCTGAGCCAATGACGCCTGAGTCATTCGTCATGATGTGTTTCTAACCACAGCTCCCGTGCGTCCGGTAGCGGATCGATGGCCTGCCTGCTCCACCACGCGGCCTCGTCGCCGTGCCGATGCAATTCGCGATGATGGCCGCGGCACAGTGGGACAGTGAACTCATCGCTGGCCTTGCGCGAGAGCGCCCGGCTTTGGGCAAAGCGCAGATGGTGGGCATCGCAAGGCTGCCGGCCGCAGATCAGGCAGGGTTGCTGAGCGACGAAGCGCACATGATCACGATCGCGAATGCGCCGCGGCTCGGAGTGGGCAAGGACGGATTTGTCGATGGCCTTGGACCGAGACCTCGCTTTCGTCTTCGGTGTATCCGTGTCGACGGCGAGCTTTGAGGCCGCCGTGGATTGGTCCCCAGAATTGGTCGGCGGTTGCTCCTTAGGCGCATGGTTCGATGCTCCTTTTCCCTCCGCCTTTAATTCCGGTTTATAGACTTCTCCTTCCTCTCTATCAGGTAAGCCATCACCATGGTGAGCTGCGAAGCTTAAGAGCTTGGTGCGGAAAACAGTCTCGATGTGTTTGGCGTCTATTGCATTGAGCTTGTTCTTGTCGGGCAATCGCCGTTTGGCCCATAACGCCGCCGCATCGCCACCGGCGATATCGGTGAGCTCAAGTAGCATCTGGTCGCGCAGCCGAGCGCAGGCAGCAAGGTCGAACACAACAGCGCTGGTAAGAGCCCCTGCCTTATCCGCACCGCTCACTTTAGTCTGCCGCGGCAGTGGCGTGCGGGCGGCGAGATTTGGTGCACGGCTGTCGAGCTTGCCATTGCCGCTATTGGTCCCTCGCGAGCGATCAGGTTTTGTGCTTGAAAATGGCCGTCTGGGATTGACCAAGTCCGGGGCATCGAGGTCATCCTCACCGGCAATGCCGACCAGCGCGAACAGGGCATAGCGCCGGGCGTAGGTCAGCGCCGCACCCATGCGATGCGGCTGTTCTGAATCCGCGATGGCGCACACCGGCCAGTCCGATGAGATCCATTCGCCGGAGGCGTGCGCCAGGACCGTGGTCAGATTGACGGTGCCGGCAGCCTGATCGATGGCAGTCGTTTGGACGGTAGCGATCTCGTGCTGGCCCAAAGTTTTGCGCACAATGTCGAGACCGCTCGCCAGCGAGGCATAACGGAACAGCCGTTCGGGCCCGGCGGCGTCACCACTTTCGTCGGCCTTGAT
>DATAWA010000244.1:0-1636 GCA_036267435.1 Xanthobacteraceae bacterium
ATTCAGACCGCTAACCGCCGGGTCGTTGTCGACGTCTGAAGCACGTCATATCGCGAGGGCTGCATTGGAAAAGGCGCCGGACGCGTTCCGCACCATCAGCGAAGTAGCCGACGAAATCGATGTGCCGCAGCACGTGCTGCGTTTCTGGGAAAGCCGTTTTCCGCAAATCCGGCCGATGAAGCGCGGTGGCGGCCGGCGTTACTACCGGCCCGACGATGTCGACCTGCTGCGTGGCGTGCGCCATTTGCTCTACGGCGAGGGCTACACCATACGCGGCGTGCAGCGCATTTTGCGCGAGCAGGGCGTGGGCTTCGTTCAAGACATCTGGCGCGCTGAAGCCGAACGGCCGCCGCCTCCGGCGGACGCGGATCGCACCGCTGACAACGATGCGGTGACCGACGCGGCACGTTTGGAGCCCAATCTGTTCAGCATCGCGATGCCGCCGGCTGAAACGGCCGCACCGGCCGCGGCGCCTGTCAACTTGCCGGTCTCGGCACCGGCGCAAACTGCACCGCCGCGGTTTGCGGAAGAGAGCCGCCAAAAACTGCAAGGCGCGCTGGATGAGCTCCTGGCGTGCCGTCGCCTGATTGAAGCCGCGCTGGGGGGCGAGACAGCCGGTGCCTCGGGAGTGGCCGACGGCAACGGCTGAGGCGCTTTCTTTGGGGGAGGGGACCATGCGCAATTTCGACATCTGCGCCGACGCGCAGGATTCTGACGTCGGGAGCGCCGAGATTTCCGACGCAGTGTTGGAGCTTGCAGCCGGTCTGGTGAGGGACGGCACGGCGAACATGACGATCGCCTTCTGCAGCGGTCTCGACGAATGCTCGCATCCGGTGCCGCGGCGCCGGCGCCGAGAGATCGGGACGCAGCTTGCAGAGTGAGGGCGGAATTGGCCGCGTCTTCACGCTTCCCGAGCTTCAGCAGCCGTTAAAAAAACGACCCCACTGCTTCGGGCAGTAGTGGGGTCGTTGGGGTCTAAAGAACCGAGCCATCGCGCACGCGGCTCGATTGTGACAGTAACATATAACCCCGCTAATCGGTTGCCCATGTTTTCGGCGAACGCCGATTATACTCTTTGCAACGTTAGTCTGAGTGCATGCGGCGTCGCCTTATAATGCCAATTATTGGGCAGCTTTTCGCATGCGTTGCCGAATTCGGCGGCCGTGAACTCCGCGCACAGATTTGCACGATTGCACTTGCGGGCGTCGCCGCAATCCAAACGCCGTGTCGCGCTGGCTAATCGCGACATTGACCGATATGACGATGGTTTCCGCTCATCGGGTTCAATGCCGCCAAATGCCGATCCGTTTTGCTGATATTTCCTGGCCCGCCGCGCGCCGCTATTGGCTCGTGAATGCGCGCGTACCGCTGTGTCTGTTGGACGATAAGCTTGCGAGCGTGAGCGCCGGTGACGGCGAGGGCGTGACCGGCGTCGATCTGCTGATCGAAGACGGCAACCTCGCCCGCGTCGAATGCGCGGGCGCCGATCGCGACCAAACAACAGCACGCGTCGATGTCGGGGGCCGGCAAGTCTGGCCGACCCTCGTCGATCTTCACGCGCACCTCGATAAGGGCCACACCGTCGAGCGCAGCCCCAATGTCGACGGCACTTTTCACCAGGCCCGCCTTGCAGCGG
>DATAWA010000245.1:0-2960 GCA_036267435.1 Xanthobacteraceae bacterium
CGGTCACGATTTCGACTTTCGCCGGCGGCGTCACGAATAGTGGCACGATCATAGGCGGTAATGCCGGCATTGCCGTCCAAAGCGTTTTGAATTTCTCAGGCGGCATCGGCAACTCCGGCACCATTGCGGTCGGCAATGACGGCATCGGCGTCTACCAGGTTTCGACGTTTTCGGGTGGCATCAGCAATTCCGGCCTGATCACGGCCAGCGGCACCGGCGGCGGTATCGTTGTCAGCAGCGTCAAGCAGTTTGGGTCCAGCAGCGCGGGCGGCATCTCCAATTCCGGCACGATCTCAGTCGTCGGCAGCGGCATTCACGTCGGGAGCGTCTCGACCTTCTCCGGCAACGTCAGCAACGCGGGCGCGATCACCGCCGGAATCGGCATCGTCATCGCCGCGGGCGTGACATTTGCCGCCGGCAGCGCCATCGTGAATTCGGGCGCCATCTCCGGCACCGGCGGCACGGCAATCGACTTGAGCGCGGCGACAAGCCCGGTGACCGTCGACATCAATGGCGGAACGGTTGCCGGCAATATGCTGGGCGCCGGTCTGGCGTCGAGCGACACGCTCAACTTCGCGCTCGGCGGCGGCAAGACATTTACCTACGGCAGCAGTTTCGAAAATTTCGACACGGTCAACGTCAATTCCGGCACCGTGGTCCTCAACGGCACCAGCAACAGCGCTGCGACGGTGAATGTGAACTCCGGCGGCACGCTCGCCGGCACCGGCAGCATCGATCCGGCGATGACCATTTTCTCCGGCGGCATATTGGCGCCGGGCACACCGGGCATTGCCGGTGGCACGCTCAACATCACCGGCAGCGTCGCGTTCGAAAGCGGCAGCTATTACCAGATCGCGATCAATCCGACGCAGAACTCGCTCGGCGCCGTGAACGGCGCGGTCACGATCAGTGGCGGCACCGTGGTGCTGGTGCCGGCCGCAGCCCTCGGCACTCACTACGCGGCGCGGTCGTTCACCATCCTGACCTCGACGACGTTGACCGGCGCATTCAGCCCGACCGCGATCTATGGCGGCTCGGTGCAGCTGAGCAATACCGCGACCGTGTTCGATGTCGGCAACGACGTCGATGTGTCCTACGGGGCGGCTGTCAGCCTGTTGCAGCCGCCGTCGAACGCCACCATCAACGAGCAAAATGTCAGCAACGCGATCAACACCGCGATCCTCGATGGCGACACCCTGCCGGCCGGCATCGGCAATCTCGGCAATCTGTCCGGCCCCGCGGTTCTCAATGCGCTCAATCAATTAAGCGGCGAAGACGGCACCGGCGCACAGACCAGCGCATTTCAGTTGATGACGGACTTCCTCAATCTGCTGTCCGATCCCACGGCGGGAGGCGGCGGAGGGGGAGGCACGAGCGGCCCGCAACAATTCGCGCCGGACGATCAGGCGAGCCTGCCGCCCGACATCGCGCTCGCTTATGCTCACGCGCTGCGACAGAAGCCGCCATCGACGCAGCCGGCAGACTTCGAACAGCGCTGGAGCGCCTGGGCTTCGGGCTTCGGCGGTTCGAGCACCACCGACGGCAATGCCACGGTCGGCTCGAGCAACGTGACGGCGACCGATTACGGCTACGCCGCCGGCATGACCTATCACGCCACGCCTTCGACCAGTTACGGTTTTGCACTCGCCGGCGGCGGCAGCAATTGGAACCTGGCGCAATCGCTCGGCAGCGGGCGCAGCGACTCCTTCCAGGCCGGCGTCTATGGCACGACGCATTTCGGGCCGGCTTATCTGTCCGGCGCGCTCGCTTTTGCCAATCACTGGTTCACGACGAACCGCATCGCGCTCGGCGATCAGATCACCGCGCAATTCCAGGGCCAAAGCTACGCGGCGCGCGGCGAGGCCGGCTACCGCTATGCCGTTCCGATGCCGGGATACATCATCGGCGTCACGCCTTATGCGGCGTTACAGGTGCAGGACTTCCATACGCCGGGTTACAGCGAGACCGATCTCACCGGCGGGGGGCTTGGCCTGACTTACGGCTCGACGAATGCCACCGACACCCGCAGCGAACTTGGCGCACGCTTCGACAATTTGACGGTCTGGGACGGCATGCCGCTGGTTTTGCGCGGGCGGCTGGCCTGGGCGCACGATTGGGTCAGCAATCCGGCGCTCGGCGCGGTGTTCCAGGCGCTGCCGGGCTCTAATTTCACCGTCAATGGCGCGGCGCCGCCGGCGAACTCAGCGCTCACCACCGCCGCGGCGGAATTGCATCTGACACCCGCCTGGACGGCGATAGCGAAATTCGACGGCGCATTCGGCTCCGGCTCGCAGACCTACGCCGGCACCGGCACCATCCGCTACAGTTGGTGACAGTGCCCGCCGTGATCCTGTAGAAGCCCCGGCAACACCTCGCCGGGAGCTCCCATGACTGCCATCGTCGACATTATCGGCCGCGAAATTCTCGACAGCCGGGGCAATCCTACCGTCGAAGTCGACGTGATCCTGGAAGACGGCTCGCGCGGGCGCGCGGGCGTGCCGTCGGGCGCTTCGACCGGGGCACACGAGGCGGTGGAACTGCGCGACAACGACAAGACGCGCTACCTCGGCAAGGGCGTGAAGACCGCGGTCGAGGCCGTCAATAGCGAGATTTTCGATGCGCTTTCCGGCATGGACGCCGAGGCGCAGGTCAAGATCGACGAGACCATGATCGGGCTCGACGGCACGCCGAACAAGAGCCGGCTCGGCGCCAATGCCGTCCTCGGCGTATCGCTTGCGGTGGCAAAGGCCGCCGCGGCGGCGAACAAGCTGCCACTGTACCGTTATGTCGGCGGCACTTCGGCGCGGCTTCTGCCGGTGCCGATGATGAACATCGTCAACGGCGGCGTGCATGCCGACAATCCAATCGACTTCCAGGAATTCATGATCGTGCCGCTCGGCCTGCCGAGCTTTGCCGAGGCGCTGCGCGCCGGCTCGGAAATCTTTCACACGCTGCGCGCG
>DATAWA010000246.1:0-25661 GCA_036267435.1 Xanthobacteraceae bacterium
AACCGGATGCGGGAAATCTGCACGTCCGGGTCTGTGAGGGATGGGGGCGGCAACGTCCCCATCTACTCGGCACCTTGCTCGGAGAAGCGCAGGTTGGCGCGGGCCAATCCGTAGATGCCCGCCTCTGTACGCTGAAACTAATGTAGGGCGCGATTTCTGAGAGGCGAATCCTCTCGCTTGCGATGGTTAATCGGCCATTTCCGTGGCGGCATCTTTGCCGTGTCCGCGCGAAGAAATCGGATTGGCGAGAGCTGCTCCCGCGAAGATCGACAATGCCGGCCTTTGCACCCAGCCGTCCAGCCATTGGCCGGCGGATTCGATCGAAACGGCAACGAGCCACTCCACTAAACTGCCATGGCCGGAACTCTTGGCCGATGGTTCAGCGCACCCGGGCCCCGGGCCGGCTGCCGGCCGACGTCGCGGATTTCTTTTTTCCAGACTCCGGGTATCCGGCGGCAGGCTCGGAATGGGCTGAGGCGGAATTCGTGAAGGTCATGCGCACCATCGACGGCTGGATCACCGGGTGCGCTGATCGGGCTCGGCGGCGCAAGGCGTCTGTCGAACAGTTCATGCGTCATCGGCTTCCCGTCGTGCTTGATTAATTTTCAAGCTGGCACTTTGCCATAAGCAACCTCTTCCCGCGGGGCTCAATGCGGAAAGGCGCACCACCAACGAAAAGGCCCGGGGACCCCGGGCCTTTCTGCCTGGTCAAGATTTGCAGGCGTGCTTGCTGTGGTTAGTTCCCAGAATAAAAGCCGTGGTCCTGGTCGAATTGGCTCGATGCGCTTCCGGTTCGGGGCGCCCCATTGGGGTACTGCTCCACGGGAGGTTGAAACTGCGTCGTCTGCTGCGATGGCCGACGATACAGCTTCTGTGCAAATGCGGGGCTCGTGAGCATCGCGACGATGCCGAGAGTGGACAAAATCAATTTTGCGTTGACCGTTTTCATCGTGGTTCTCCTGAAGGCGTTGAGCGGCACCTCTCTCGGTGCGTGGTTGACTGAAGATAAGCTGGCAGCAGTGCGGCACCATTAAATTGGTGTTCAGAAAACTAAATTCTAATTTATGTAAGAACCCCGAGGAGCGATCTCGCAGCAACACCCATCAACGAATTGGCGACAAAGGCGGCTCCGGCAACCCATGGAAACTTGCATTCCAATAGTTAAAGGGACGATTCTAACAACCATTTTACTGGTGCGTCTGTCATTCCGGGCTTAACTACCGGGTAGGCGATGGCTCAATCACTGACCGATCCTCGAGGCGAACTGGAGTTCGCGATAATGTAAGGCGCCGCGGTCCCGAGGTGGTAAATCCTCGCTTGCTCATCCGCCTTTCCAAATGTAGTCGACCGATGGAAGATCCTATGTTGCCGCTGGATGATGGATCGCAGATCAATTCCCCTGTAGTAACGGAAACCAGCAGCCAAAGAATGTCGGCCTTGGGAGCGGTAGGTGGTGAAACGGCAGCCACAGCGCGTGGGAATAAATCGATGGTTAGATTGTTGCTCATCGAGGACGACAAGGAGACAGCCGACGAGATCAGGGCCGAGCTTGGCGACCGCGGTTTTGATCTCGATTGGGCCCCGAACGGGATCGATGGGTTGGATAAGGCTCGTTACGGCAAAGCAGAAGTGATCATCATGGATCGCATGCTGCCGGGAATGGACGGTCTCACAGTCATTGAGGCATTACGGCGTGAGGGCATGCGAACGCCGGTCCTGGTTTTGAGTGCTCTCGGCGCAGTGGACGATCGGGTACGTGGATTGCGGGCGGGCGGCGACGACTATCTGACCAAGCCGTTTGCAGCCGTCGAACTTCTCGCCCGGATTGAAGCGCTGTTGCGTCGACCGGCAGAAAGCCGCGATACGGTACTGCGAGTGGGCCCGCTGGAACTTGATCTCATCGAGCGCACAGCCAAGCGAGCAGGTCGCATGATTGATCTTTTGCCGCGCGAATTCCGCTTGCTCGAATACATGATGCGTCGCAAAGACCAAATGCTGACCCGCGCCATGCTGCTTGAAGAAGTGTGGAGCTACAAGTTCGTCCCCCAGACCAATCTTGTGGACGTTCATATGGGGCGGCTACGACGCAAGGTGGATAGGCCGGACGATCTACCCCTGATTCACAATGTGCGCGGCATGGGATTCATCCTCCGTGCACCCGTCTGATTTCGCCCGCACGACTACGTTTCGCTGGACCGTTGCCATCGCAGGCGCGTTCGTGCTGGGCACCTTGCTGTTGTTCGGTTTCGTTTATTGGCAGACCGCCGCGTTTATGACGTCCACGTTCGACGATTTGATCATCGGAGAATTGCACATTATTGCGGCCGATGCCCCCGGCCGACGGCTGGAGCATATCGATAATCGCTTGCGCGACGATCCCCGTCGCATCAGGCTGGCGGGCTTATTCGACCTCGACGGTCATCGCATCGCCGGCAACATGGAGAGCCTGCCGCCCGGTCTGACGCCGGATATTCCGGCAAGCGCGATGGTCGTTCGGATCGATAACCGCGGCCGCGAGACCGAGAATGTGCGGTTGGTGACGGGTACGTTGGCGGACGGCGAGGTACTTGCGATCGGTCGCAACGTCGACGACATCAGTGAGATTGCCGATATCGTCCGACGGGCTCTCACCCTGGGCCTCTTGCCGGCTTTTGCACTGGCAATCATCATCGGATTCGTGTTGAGCTTACGGGCTCACAATCGACTCTCGGAGGTCAACCGAAGAATCCAACATATCGTCGCAGGAGACTTGCGCGAGCGACTGCCGACACGCGGGGGCGATGATCCGTTCGATCAACTCGCCGCCAGCGTCAACCGAATGCTAGGCGAGATTGAAGCCCTTATCCAGCAAATCGCCGGCATAAGCGACAACATCGCCCATGATTTGCGCACGCCGCTCACTCGGGTCCGGATCCGCCTCGAGCGCGGGCGCGAGCACGGTGGAACGATCGATGAACTACGAGCAGTCGCCGATCAAGCAATAGCCGGTCTCGATCAATCGCTCACCATCATCACCGCGCTATTGCGCATTACCGAAATTGAGCATAGCCGCAGACTTGCCGGTTTTAGTGACGTCCGCCTCGCCCCTTTGGTACGCGAGGTGGGCGATCTCTACGATCCTATCGCCGAGGACAAGCGCGTCACGCTTCGGGTCGAAGCTGCCAATGAGATGACAGTGCACGGCGACCGCGATCTTCTTTTCGAAGCCATCGCCAATTTGGTCGACAACGCTGTGAAGTTCACGCCCGACGGTGGATATGTGGAACTCGCCTTGCTACAACGCGGGGACATGAGCATTATTCGCGTGAGCGACTCCGGTCCCGGCATCCAAGAGAGCGAACGTGGAGCTGTGACCAAACGCTTCTATCGCTCGGACAAAAGCCGGTGCACCGAAGGGTTGGGCTTGGGCCTGAGTCTGGTCGCTGCAATCGTCAAGTTACATGGCTTTCAATTTACGATTAACGCCGGTCCCGGCTGCACGGTAGAGATGGCCGGCAAACAAGTGCATTGATAGCGGATTCCTTTGGGCGCGTGGGCGCTTGCAAAATTACCGTCAGCAACATCAGCCTGTTCGGCGACGCAGAAGGCGTCCTCAAAAGCTTTGCCAGCACCCCTGCGCCATGTATTGCACCAAGGGATGTGCGGCATCGCCAAGCAATGTAACTAACTCTTTGCACCAGCTCTCGATCGGATCAACGCACCGAATGATGTAGCGCTGATAATGAGGGAGGCCGCGACGATCCTTTTCGGGATGTCATGCCAATCGCGATAAGTCACGGCGGGTTCGGCATAGGAGGCCGCGCCAGTCGGCGAAGCGGACATACCACGGGCTTTTTCGGTCAAGGCAAATTTCGCTGAGATAAACCGCGTATACTCTGCGGCGCCTTGGGACTCTACCGCAAGTTCCAAGAAAGGCGCCGGGCCGACCTGTAGCCTCGCCCGGCGCTTAGCTATTTCAGCCGATCGCTCGTGACGGCTTATTTACAGCCATTCACGCCGGTCATTCCGCCGTCGTTCGGGTTCCTGCCCACGATGCATGGTGTAGTCGGCTGCTGCCGCTCCTGACGCACGCTGTTATAGAGCGGTTTCGCGGGGGTGTACTCTTGGCCAGCAGGCGCCGCCACGACCACCGCCGATCCACCATCATTCGCGGCTTTCTGAGCAAAGGCTGGATTGGAAGCAAACGCAGCGCAGAGAGCCAGTGCGGCGAAGCCTATCGTGATTTTGAGACGCATGTTTTATTTTCTCCTTGGTTATTTATTTGGCACCTCTTTCGGTGCGCAATACTTGGCTGCGTTCGAATGTAAGTTGACGGCCTTGTGGCGCCATTAAATTCGCGTTCAGAAAACTAAATTCCAATTTATGTAAGAGCCTGGACAAACCGTGCCGGCGCAATTACGTGCTAATGCACGAGATAATTTCCAATTAGACGAGAACCCCGAACTTATCGGTCCAGACATTTCCGAAATCCCGATCGGGCAAATTTTCCCAACTCACGCTCGCATTTTGCTTTGCTGGTCACCCGTTGACTCGTCTTCAGCTTCAAGAAAATTCGTCGAAAATCTTCTTCGCGTCAGTGCGGACGAACTTAAAGACCGGACTTACCAATTTCTGCTTTCGAAATATTTTTCAGACACCTATAACCCAGTGGGCAAGACAGGAGCGTCGATCGTCACGAAGCTTTCGCGCTTTTTCTGATTTGCAAATTTGCTCAACGAAATCGTTCGCCGTCCTTCTCTTTGCGCTTGCGAGTTTGCTCCCATCCGGTGCACTCGGCCGAGCGACGGTCCGGGGAACATTGGTCTCGAGTCAAGCCATCGTTAAATGCGTTATTCCCTTTGGCGCGTGCGGGTAACATGTCGAGCCGGAGTTTTCGCTTGTGACTTGTTTTAGGCCGTTGAGCCCCTCTTGCCTGAGCGGGTCACCTTCGGCGTAAGGACACGCCTCGCTCGACTTCCCGTATGGAACTCGACTCCTCCTGGCCGCTCGGCTTATTGTCACTGCGCCAGAGCATTCTGTTTGGCTCGGCTGATGAACTCCATACGGCGTGCACTTCTTCGGCTGATTGCTCATCTCGCGAGTACCGTGAGTGCCCCTCCGCCTCAAAACTCTCGTCTGGAGTAGGCTAGAATTGTCGCCAATGGCTGTCGCCACTGTCGCCAAACTATTACCCAAGTAATTGATTTTGCTGGTTAGTGCCCCCTTACCAAGGGAGTGCTCTACCACTGAGCTACAGCAGCGAAAGCCTTATTTTATCGGAATTTCTTCGCCGTCGCCCAACCTAGTTTATATTCGGGTCGTCGCGAAAAGAAAACCCGGCGGGTGCCCGACGTTCATGCACCGGCTTAACTGGTGTGCGCGGGTACGGGAGAATACGTCGGCTAACGCCCGCTGTTGAGGGTAAAGCGGACTTGGCGCAAATTTACGGGAATGACTGCCTATGACCCGCAGCGGAAGTCACGCTTGCATTTTTGGCGCGTCGCAAAAAGTAGTTTGCACTGAACCGCTGTGCGGTAGGGGAGTTAGCGAGTGACCCTCAGCACGGGTCGGCCTTTCGCAGCGCGCAGCCTGTCGAAGGACTCTCTTCGACGAGGTAAAAATGGCCTATGAGGCGGCGACGGCGCGTGAACTCGCCTCGGTAGTTGTCATAGGTCTCCTTTGCTTGCGCTTCGCCGTCGCTCGGGTCATAGACCAGCGTTCGCTCTATCTGAGCAAACATTAATTCCACTGTTTCCCATTCGAATGTGACCCGACTGCCCGGTTCTGTCTGTATTGCGGATCGATAGCTCGGCCACATCACTGCCAAGTGAACATATTCACCGGCCCAATACATGAGCACATCAATCATCGGCAAAACGACAAGCAAGATGGCAATCAGCCCAAGGCATCTGCGCCAACGCGCTCGCCGCGCAACCCGCGCGATCAGCGCGCTGCTGCGAATCGCTCACGCCCTAAGGAATACTGCGCATCATAATTGATACTCGATATTAGTAAGTAGAAAAATAGTAAGTACTTGTACATACTCAGTATAGATTCACCATTTTACATGTGAGTTGTTTACTGTGCCTGCCGTTTCACTTATTGGTTGCCGGTGTGGGGGACTGTTCGATGAGTCTCGATATTTTTGCGGATCGCCTGGCCCGCGTGCGGCGGCGGTTCGTATCGACGCTGCAGGGGCGGATCGATGACACATCGGCCTCGCTCGACAAGCTTGCGGCCAAGGCGCCGGGGGCCGGCATGGCGGTCGGCGAAGCATATCGCTGCGTGCACGGCATCGTCGGCGTCGGGCCGACCGTCGGATTTCCCGCCACCGGCCGCGCCGCCCACGATGTCGAAGATCTGTTGCGGCCGGCGCAGAACGAGCACCGCGGTTTGTCGGAAGGCGAGATGTTGCTCCTCAAGCAACGTCTGGACGCGCTTCGCGGCGCGGCGGCGCGGGAAATGCAGGATTTTTATCGTGAGCTGAAAGTGACGCACGAATAACGGGGTGGGGTATGCGTATCCGAGTCGTATGCGTTCTCGCAGTTGGGTTTGCCATGTCCGGGCCGGCACTGGCCCAGGCTCAATTTCAAAACCAAGTGCGGGCGGATGACCTGGCGCCGGTGCCGCCGGCGCCTTTGCTGGAGCAATCGCCGGAAATCGCGCAATTACAATTGCAATTGCAATCGGAGGCGTTGGCGACACCGGGCGAACCCAGGACGCTCGCCAATGTGCCGCTGTCTGCGCCAGCCAAAGAGCCGGCAAGAGAACGCGTAAAGCCGCTGCCAAAAATTCGGCCGGGCGTGCGCCGAAGTCCCGCCGCCACGGAGAAAGTGTCGCTGCGGACGGAAAGGGTTCCGCCGTCCGTGGGCCGGTCGGCATTGCCGCAGCCGCAAGCGCCGCAACCGGCGCCGGCCGCAAGCCAATCGACCAATCCTATAACCGAGATCACTCTCGGCGATGTGGGCTTCGTCAACGGTTTCCGTTTCGCCAATCTCGGCGGCCAGGGTGAACTTTATGTGCCGCTGCCGCAGGGCGACGCGTCGGCCACGGCGCTCGATCTGGTGTTTGACGACGTCAGCGCCCACGATGCCAAGCGCAATTTGCAGGTTCAGGCCAACGACCGCACCGTCGCCGCGATCGTACTCGACGGCAAATCGCCGAACCGGATGCTGCGCGTGCCGCTGCCCGCTGTTCGGGCCAGAAACGGATTTATCAAGCTCGCATTTCTGTATTCAGGCGCCGCCACTATCGACCGCTGCATCGACGTGCGCGCGGTCGGCGATGTCCTGACGATCCGGCCGGAGACCACCGTCGAAATCGACGTCGGTCCGGCTGCCAAGCTGGACGTCGCAACGACGGCGGCGCTGATGCCGCACGACGTTGCGGTGTTCCTGCCGCCGCGGCCGATATCAGCCACCGAAATTGCCACCGCGATCACCGTCGGCCGCGCCATTCTCGCAAGCGGCCGGCATGTCACCTTTTATCACGGCTACGATCAAGTCGCCGCGCTCGCCAAACGCGACGAGGGCGGCCATTGGACCGAGGGCATGGTTCTCGTCGGTCCGCTGGCCGATGCCGTCGGTATTATCGATCCGCCCATCGCTGTCGTCGCCGGCGAATTCAGGCAGTTCGGCTTGCTCGATGCGGTTCGCGTCGGCGGCATGCCGGCGCTCCTGGTGTCAGATGGCGAGGCGGTGCGCGCGGGCCGGCTATTTGCCAGCCCGATGCTGCCTGCCACGCGCGGCATGAGCGCGGCGTCGGTCGGTAAAAGCACGCCGCTCGATCTGCCGACCGAGCGCGTGACATTCGATCAGCTCGGCATCCCGGCGGACGAAGTCGAAGTGTTCGGCCGCGCCAACCTCTCCGCCGTCGTCGATACGCGGCGCCTGCCGGCCGGCACGCGCCCGACGCGTCTTTTGCTCGACGTGATGGTGGCGCCTAATGGCGACGACGAAAAAGCCGTCGTCAGCGCCTTCGTCAACGACCGCATGCTCGGCTCGACCGTGGCGGCGACGGGCGACGCGACGCATCTCGATCTGGCGTTACCGGACGGCCTCATCGGCACTGTCGGCGATCTGCGTGTCGTTGTCGAACGCGACAGCGCGCAAGGCAATTGCCGCTTTGAACCGCAGGGCTACCCGGCGCAGATTCTCGGCTCGTCCGCGCTGCTCTTGGAAAAGTCCGACAATACCACGCGCGATTTCGCCGATCTGACGCCGCATTTTGCCCGCGGCTTCGAAGTCCTGCTGCCGCCGCGCACCGCGGATCAGCCGGCCGGAATTCTCGGCATGGTCTCGCAAGCGGCCAATCAATTGTCGCCGGATACCGCGCCGCTCGACGTGAGCTTCGTGCCTGCGGAAAGTGCTCCTGTTCCGACCATGCCCTTCATCGCCGTCAGCGATGTGCCGCCCGCAAACAGCACGCCGCATGTCCGCTTCGACCGCGGCCGGGTGGCGGTAATCGACCGCTCCGGGCGCACTCTGCTCGATCTCGGCGGCTTTGTCGGTGGCGCGGTGGCGCAGGTCGTTTCCGCCGGCGACACGCCCGGGCTTTGGATTCATCCGATGGCGGCTGGCGGCGACCTGCCGGCGCCGCCGCAACTACATCTCGATCACGGCGACGTGGCTTTCGTCGACGACAAGGGCGTGGCGCTGGCGATGTCGACCGAACGCGACAACGTGGTCAAGATTTCTTATCCGGACCAGGTGTCGTGGTTCACGGTCGCCGAACGCTTCCACTCCTGGATCATCGCCGGATTCTGGGTGATGGGAACCGCGATAATGCTGCTCGCGCTGCAGCGCATGCTGCGCCGGCGGTCCACGCCATCGTCCGATTAAGACAGGCGCGCGCAAGTGTGCCGCTGAGTGAGTTGGGGTTGGGTGAACTATGGCATTGTCACCGTCCGATCGCGCGCTGGGCGATCTTCTGGTCGGCCGGCGCGTCATCACTCTGCCGCAGCTCGACGAGGCAATCGACCTTGCCGAACGCTGGAATGTGCGGCTCGGCGATGCGCTGTTGTCGCGCAACTGGATGGATTCCCGCCTCTACTACGAAACCTACGCGCAAAACTTCGATTTACCGTTTGTCGATCTTATCGCCGAGCCGCCGGATGAAGAGCTTTTGCTTGCAGCCGACGCCGATCTTTATGCCAACCGGCTGACCATGCCGTGGCGGCGGCGCGATGACCGGCTGCTGATCGCCACCGCCGAGCCCGGCCCGCAAACGCTTTTGTTCGCGCGCGACCGCTGGGGCGCCGGCATCGAATTCGTTGTCGTTTCCAAATTCGACATCATCGTTTTGCTGCAGACGGCCTTCGCCGGCACCATGTCGCACCGTGCCGTGTTCGAGCTGGCCGAGCTCGACCCCGAAATGTCGGCGCGAACGGTGTTTACCGCGCCGCAATTGCTGGTCTTCTATGCGCTGGCGAGCGCTATCATGGGCGGTCTGGCGCTGGCGCCGCTGGCGACACTGATCGTGCTCAATATTACGATCAGCATATTCTATCTCGGCAATTTCGTCTTCAAGGGCGTTCTGGTGTCGATCGGAGGCGGCCGCTCCGCCGAGATCGACGAAACGGTGGCGGTCGAAGCACGCGCTTTGAAGACCGAGGATTTGCCGGTGTTCACGGTCCTGGTGCCGATGTTTCGCGAGGCCGCCATGCTGCCGCGCCTGGCGCAAGCGCTACGCGAGCTCGATTATCCGCTCGGCAAGCTCGACATCAAGATCGTGCTCGAGGCTGGCGATGCCGAGACTATCGCAGCGGCGCGCTCGCTCGGTCTCGAAGGCGTGTTCGAAATCGTCATCGTGCCAAAATCCGAACCGCAGACCAAGCCGAAGGCCTGTAACTTCGCGCTGCGGTTCGCGCGCGGCGAGTATCTGGTCATTTACGATGCCGAAGACCGGCCCGAACCGGACCAGTTGCGCAAGGTCGTGGCGACGTTCCGCCGCTCGCCGCCGCATACCGCCTGTTTGCAATGCCGGCTCAATTACTACAACGCCGACGAAAACTGGCTGACGCGGATGTTCACGCTCGACTATGCGTTGTGGTTCGACCAAGTGCTGCCGGGCCTCGAGCGGCTCGGCATGCCGATCCCGCTCGGCGGCACGTCGAATCATTTCCGCACCGACATGCTGCGCGAATTGCACGCTTGGGATCCGTTCAACGTCACCGAGGACGCCGACCTCGGCATTCGCATCGGCCAAAAGGGCTATCGCGTCGGCGTCGTCGACTCGACGACTTACGAGGAGGCGAGCTGCCGAACCGGGCAGTGGCTGGGCCAGCGCTCGCGCTGGATCAAGGGTTACATGCAGACGCTTCTGGTGCACACCCGGCGGCCGATGCAATTGGTGCGCAATACCGGGCTGCTCGGCTTTCTCGGCTTCATCTTCTTCATCGGCGGCACGGTGCTCGCCGGGTTGCTCAATCCGATCTTCTGGGTGTTTTACGCGATCTGGCTTGCCGCCTCGGCCGCCAACATCGACGTTATCTTTCCGCAATCTCTGCTGTTCTTGTGCCTGTTCAATCTGCTCGCCGGCAACGGCGCTTTCACTTATCTGATCATGCTGGCGCCGATCCGGCGCGGCTGGCTTGGCCTTATCCCCTATAGCTTCACGCTGTTCGGCTATTGGGTGCTGATCTCGGTGGCCGCCTATAAGGCGCTGTGGCAGCTCCTGCGCGATCCGTTCTTCTGGGAAAAGACCCCTCATGGTCTATCGCAACACGCGGCGGCGCGATTGCCGAAGATCGGCGCCGCATGATCGCGACGCCGCCACGGGCTCGCGCCGCGCCCGCGCTCGCCGCGGCGCCGATCGCGTCGCTCGCTTTCGTCGGCATTCTGGTGCTGACGGCAATTGCCGTGCGCGACGGGCTTCTTGGCAACGACATGCTGCGGCTGTGGGAAGGCGCTGCCACGGCGGCCGACGGCGAGGTGCCGTTCGGCCGGGTTGTGGCGGCTTATCCGACGCTGCCGTTTCTGGCGACGACGCTATTGGCCTGGGCATTCCCCGGCACCCCGGCGCCGGCGCTGGTCTCAGCCGTGTTGTTCGCCATCATCGCCGCAGTGTGTTTTCTGTCTTTCCGCAAGGCGAGCTTGCCGCTCCCCGCCGCCGCCGCTTTCACCATGCTGATCACTTTCCATCCGGCGCTGCTGCGTGCGGTGATCGCCGGGCCGGGTGACATGTTTCTCGCGGCCTTCGCCCTGATGCTCGGTCTTGCGCTTTACGATCTTCGCATTCGCAGCGGCACCGCGGAAGTCATGCATGTCGGGCTGGCGCTGATGGGGCTCGCCTTTTCGCACCCGATGGGCGCTGCGTTGGCTTTTGCGGCGATGCCTTTCTTGGCCTTTGCGCTTCGCCCGACACTGGTCGCAAATTCGGCGCTCAATGTCGTCGCGGCGCTGGTGTTCCCGACCTTTTTCGCAATCGGCGCATTCAGTTACGTATCGTGGATATTTCCGGGTGACGGCTGGACGTTCTTCGCCGCTCCGGCTGAGAGCATGTCGGTCTGGGCGGTGGCGCTGGCGCGTGCTTTCGGCGACAGGCTTTTCGATTTGCCGGCGCTCGATGCCTGTCTGGCCATGGCGGCGGCGCTGGTGATCGGCGCGCCGCTCGTGCCGGCGACGCTGCTTCTGGTGCGCCGGCGCCGGCCGCTTGTCGCTCCCGCGCTGGTCTTAGCCGCCGCCGCCGTTGCCGCGACCGCGCTCACCATCATGACCGGCTTTTTCGGCGATCCGGCCGCGATCGTCATCGTCGCGCCGATGCTGGCGGCCGCCATGATCAGCCGCGTTCCCGCCGTCCGCGAGCACACCCCGCTCGCCACGGCGTTGCTGCTGGCAGGCTGGGTCGGTGGTTTAGGCAGCGTCGCCTTGGCCGACCCGATCACCATGAATCGGCTCCAGCTTGTTCTGCAGCGTGGCGATAGTGGGCGCGCCGACGCGCTTGCCGCCGGTGGCGCTGCTGCCGCCGATACCGGCGTTCTGGTCGATGTCGACAACATGCCGGCGTTCTTGCTCGGCCGCGGCGCGGCGCTGGGCATTCTCGGCCCGCAGAGCGAACCCTTCACGCTGGCCATGCTGTTCCGCCGGATCGAGACGCCCTTCGTCGCGGTACCGGATCCGCACAGCCTTGCTGGCGCCAACGATCGGCTTGATCGGGCATTTCCGGCGCTGTTTCGCGACGGTCCGCCGGGTTACCGCCTTGTATACCAAAACAATACTTGGAGAATATTCGGAAAGACAAAGCAAGTTCCGGCCCACAAGGATTAAGAATTGCAAGTTACGATGGTAATACAGGAAAACATAAGTAAAACTACAGAGGCGCTTATGCGGATACTTGTGGTGGACGATTCGGAAGACTCACGCGATCTCACCGAGGGATCGCTCCTCTCCGCGGGCTATACCGACATTGTCACCGCCGGCTCCGGCTGGGAGGCGGTGAAGGTTCTCGATGTCGGCAAGAGCACCAAAGAAAAGCCGGCGTTCGATGTCGTGCTCCTCGACATCGTGATGCCGGACATGGACGGCGTCGAAGCCTGCGCTCGCATCCGCAACGATGCGCGCTACGCCGACCTGCCGATCATCATGGTGACGTCGCTCGACGACATGGACTCGCTTAACAACGCCTTTGTCGCCGGCGCGAACGACTATGTCACCAAGCCGATCAACCGCGTCGAGCTGATCGCGCGCGTTCGCGCCGCGCTCAAGCTGAAGCACGAGCTCGACCGCCGCCAGGAACGCGAGGTCGAGCTGTTGTCCTTTCTGTCGAATTGGGGCGATCGCCGCGCCGGTCTGTGGATCGACGAGGCGACCGGGCTGTTCGTCGGCGAAGTGGCTGAGGCCTATCTCACCACCGCGTGCGGCTGCCGGTCGGGCGAGGACATTTCCATTGTCGCGCTGATGCTCGACGGCTTCGCCGCCTACAGCGCCGCCAACGGCGATACGGCCGCGCGCGGCGTATTGGCTGAAGTGGCGCGAGCGGTCCGCCGGCTCGCCGCGACGGTCGGCATCGTCGCAGCGTCTTATCGCAACGGCATGATCATCCTGGTCGCGCCCGAAAGCGATCTCAACGCCGCGCGCGAGCTCGGCGAAAAGCTGCGCACGACCATCGCCAGGCTGCGCTTGCCGAATTCGGAATCTGTAGTGTCGGATTACATCACCGCAAGCGTGGTGGCGATCACCGGCGAGGTCAAGCGCGCGGTCGATCGGGTCCATTTGTTGACCCAGGCGATTTCGCGCGTGCAGGACGCCGTCGGCGCCGGCGGCGACCGTGTCTTGGCGATGACAATGTAAAGCGGAGACAAAAGCGAAGGCGATCTTCGGGAGAGAGATCGCACAAGCGGAAATAGAACCATAGCCCTGTTCTGACCCATCAGGAACGTCGCGGCGAGACTTGTGCCTGAATGGAGTCGGGACGTGCTGAAGCATTGCATCGCAGTCGTGATTTTCGCCGTTACGGCGCCGGCCGCGGCATTGGCCGGGGCGTGGACGATGCCGGAAGGAACCGGGCAGTGGCTTGCGGGCCTGACCGCGGCGACTTCAAGCGAATATTTCGACGGCAGCGGGCTCGCTTCGACACCGCGCTACAACAAGGTCGAGGCACAGTTTCTCATCGAATATGGCCTCACCGACCGGCTGACCGCGATCTTGGATCCCGGCATCCAGCACATCGACATCGCTTCACCGACCGACGCCAGCCGGACCGGTCTCGGCTATACCGAGTTCGGCGCGCGCTATGAATTCCTTGAGGCGGATAGCTGGGTGTTCTCCGGCCAAGCGACGTTGCGGCTGCCCGGCACGACAGACACCGGGAACCCCGCGGCCATCGGCTATACCGACGCCGAAGCCGATGTCCGCGCGCTGATCGGACACAATTTCACGCTCGGCACGATGCCGGCGTTCGTCGATCTGGAAATCGCGCAGCGCGAGCGGACCAGCGGGCTGCCGAGCGAATTCCGCACCGACGCGACCTTCGGCGTGAAGGTGCTGCCACAATGGCTGTTGCTGGCGCAGAGCTTCAATGTCGTGTCCGAGGGCGCCGGCAACACGCTCTATACCGGCGGCAGCTACGAATATTACAAGCTGCAGCTCAGCGCGGTCTATTCGCTGACCCGGACCTGGGAACTACAAGGCGGCGGCTATACGACCTATGCCGGCCGCAACGCGTTGCAGGAGAACGGCCTGATCTTCGGCGTCTGGCACCAGTTCTGAGAAATTTTCTCAACCATGGGCGCAGTTTGGCGTCCAGGCGCATTGCAGAACCTGTTCCGCCGGTTTGCCTTGCACGGTGAAATCGGTGTCGGCCAAGCCGCCGGCATTCGGATCGGTGAACCAGCGCCAGATCAAGATGCCGCCGACCGTCGGGCGATTGAGCACCGCGAGCCAATCGGTGAGCACATCGGCCTGCAGCTGCGGATCGGCCGCGGCGGTGCGCTGCTCCGGGCTTTCCCACGGTTTTGCCGCGGCGCCCGCGGCGGAACGCAGGCCGATCTCGGCGATGACCAGAGGCTTGCGGTCGATCAGCGACAGCATATCCAGACGGTCCGCAATCGTGCCCATCGCCGAGCGGCGATAGTCACGGTCGGTATCGCTGCCGAGCGGCGGATAAAGCGAGACACCGATGGCGTCGAGCCGATCCCAGAATGGCACCGTCTCGGCCTCGTCGGCATTGTGCGCGACATAAAACAGGCGGCCGGAAAAAGCGGCGCGGACTTTGTCGATGACGCCGTTCCATTGCGGTTGCCGGCTGGTGTGCGAGAGTTCGGTGCCGATCGCCAGGGCCTCGGCCTTTTCCGTCTCGGCAATCAGCGCGATACGCGTGATTTCGCGCTGATAATTGGCGAACCATTGTTGCCAATCGGCATCCGACGTCATGGCGACGGCGCCAGCCCAGCTTTGCGGCACCCAGACATGCGGCTTGACGACGACCGCAAGCCCGAGCACATGGGCCTGCCGGATGGCGGCGCGCAATTCGTCGTCGCTCATGTCGCCGCCGCGGACAAGGTCGGGACTGGCAGGGCCGGGCTGCCACAGAAACGGAATGACGGCGACTGCCGTGGCGCCGAGCCGCTTGGCCTGCGCCAGCGCCAAATCGGCGCCGGTGCTGCCGAATGGGTCTCCCGCTGTCGCGATGACGTTGAAGCCGTCGAGCCTCCGCTCTGGCATCGATTGCGAGCCGGACGCCGCCACGGCGATTACGCCAGCGCCCAGTGCAAGGGCAAGCAGCGAGCTTGCCCTAAACGGGCTCGCCCCCAACAGACTTGCCCCCAACGGACTTGCCCACCAGGAAAACCAGGACGGCGATTGCATTGGCTTTGTCGCCCAGCGCAGCCATGCGGCGACCAAATCCATAATCAGATTCGCCCCACTGCCCGCAACTGATCTTCAATCTCGGTGGCGAGCGTCATGGGATCGAAAGGTTTTGATATCACCCCTTGCGCACCCAGCGAGAGGAACTGATCGATTTCGCGGGCCTGCGCGCGCGCGGTCATAAAGACGACGGGGATCGCACTGGTCTGCGGATTTTTGCGCAGTTGCGCCAGCGTGGCGGGCCCATCCATGCCCGGCATCATCACGTCGAGCAAAATCAGATAAGGCGACCATTCGGCGGCGGCTTGAATCGCCTCCGCGCCGGAACCGCAGGCGCGAACCTGAAAATCGGGATTGAGCCCGAGCGACATGTCGACGATCTCGCGAATGTCGGACTCGTCGTCGACATGAAGAATGCGAATCTCGCTCATCCCGTCGTTTCCAGTTGAAAATTGGCGTCGCCGCGCTGCGTCTAGCGCCGCGCACTATATTGCCCCTACAACCGGTATGATCCGTTAATGTGAAATGCGAGAAAACAACAATTCGTTACGAACAAATAGCTACGTAACAGTCCTTACGTCGTCCGATATGTGTCATGAGATCACGATCAGCGCGCCGATGTCCTTCGCCGCTAATTCTTAGTGTGACGATTCCATTCCAGAAACTCAGCATATAGTTTTTCAACAGCTTGATCGGACGGCGTTACCCCTGTCTGCTGGGCCATGAATTCCTTGAAACTCTCGAGTGAATACGGTGCCGAGGACGCCGATTGCAGTCGTTTGTCCAATGCCGTTTTGTCCGTCACCGTTGCGGGTTTGCGTCCGGAAATCTCGTTGTCGGCTCGCAGGGACCAACACTTCCGCTGTTGAGCCCGATCTGTCCGATAATACCAGTGGCTGTTCGGCGGCGTGGAAGGATTTGGTGCAGGCAGGCAATCGGCCGCAAACACCGTCTTTGGCACGGCGATGACGCCCAAGGTCAGAAGCACCGAGGCAAAAGTAACGGTGCCGATCGCTCGCCAGTTTCGCGCGGACATTGGTTCTCCACACCGTGCAGCGACAAGTGTTGTTGCAAAATTCGATCATAATGCGATGCCAATTGGGCAATCTCGGGATGCTCGAACAGTGCTTCGCTGTCGCGCTTAGTGCGATGCCCACTTTGCCGCCGAAACGGCGGTGTTTGAGTATGCGCTAACGCCGCGGCTTCCCGCCGCGCGACCTTTGCTTGCTTGGTGCAGACGCGCCCCGACCTAGCGCCCGGCTGTGGCGCGATAACCGCGAGCAGTGCGCTGTGTAATCACCATAAGATCAAGGAGGACGGACGTGCTGCATGAGCAGCTACTTGGCGAATGGCATGCGCGTGAGTATGCCATGCCAATTCAGCCGACCATGACCTTCACACCCGAAGGGCTCGTTCTGAGAGCTGGCGCTCTAATTCTTCGGGCTGAGGGGCCGAGGCAGCTCCAAAGCCTGAGGGGTCGGGAAGCGCGCGCCCTTGCTTTGCTTTCCGCGTTTCATGGCAAGCCCACAGCACAGGCAGTACTATGGAATATCGAGCGCGCGGCGAAGGCTTGGCGGGAAGGCGATGGCTGCCTCGCTTACATTCATTTGGCGCACGCGGGCCTGTCGCGGCCGCAAGACCTTTTGTCAGCCGCGTATCGGCTTGAGATGGCGCAGTGCGCGATGAAGTGCGGGGCGACACCGCGTGCGGTGCTTAAAGCGCTGCACCTCGATAGGCGTTACATCGAAGCGGTCGAGAAAGCCTACAATCCTACGGAGCCGCGTGTCCCCGCTGGGAGTGGCACGACAAGCGGCGAGTGGACATCCGAGGGCGCGCCCACTGGTGAGGCCCGCGCTTCCGAAGATGGGACGGGGTTATCTGTCCTCGGAAGAATGCCGCTCCCAGCGTTGAGCTTTCTAGATGATCTCGACGCTGGGCAGGTGGCGGAGCTTGGCGCCTATGCCTCGCGTCTGCTCGGTCTTGGTCCGATCGGTGCCGCGGTGGCGGCATTCGGGCTGCTGCTCGTCCCGTCTTCCAACGATGTCCGCGCTGAAGGCGTTGTGTCGGAGATACCCGGACTGCGGTACTCGTGGAATCGCGACGAAAGTCTCCTTCATTTGGCGTACGACAACCCTGATCGGAGTCAACGGACCTTTTCCGCGCAATTAGACGGTGATGTGTTTCGTGACGCCCGAGGCCGAGTTATAGGTCGCGTCCTTTCAGGCAGTAATGTCGCCATCGATGCGAATGCCGTATCGCCCGATCTGGTCAACGAAGATGAGCCGAGATTTTGTCCGCTTCCCGTGAAGGATAAGCGTACGAATGACTTTGGCCTTGACTACGAGAATTACATAAAGAGCATCGTCAATCCCGAAAATCCGACGCCGCCCTTCATGGGGTATGTGCTTCGAAATACTGCCAAGGCTGTTACTTTCGACGACTGCGAACATTCGACCGGTACAATGGTCAGATCAAGGATGGGTACGAAGGTTTCTTGGCAAGCACTTGGGGCAAAGGCTTTCTCGCAGGAATTGTTTTTGGAACAGGCTATGGCTCAAGTAGAGGCTGCCGGGGCACGGCCCGTCCGCTGGTATTTTTCGCAGGACGATGTGGCAGATTATGCGCGAAAGATATTTAAGGACGGCGATCTCGAAAATATTGAGGTTAAATTTATACCTGGACCCGGGAGAGGCCAATGAACACGTCCGCCTCTAAATACTCCGTCCGCCTGCCTTTCAGAGCTCAGTTGGCCAGTCCTGAATGGTTGGGTTCCAAATTCCTTGCCACGCTGGACGCGTTGACTGAAATCGACTCGAATATCTTTCCCGACTGGGAGGTCGGCGATCTTCCTGCCATAAAGGGATATCCGCTGACGGTAGCGCGGTCGCGCATAGCTGAGATCATCAGTCACAATGTCAATCGTTACGACCGCGATCTTCCGAAGACAAAAGCCCGCTATACTGCCGTGGCTCGTTCCACGATCCATGCAGAGTCGCATCAGATGATGCTGTGGGTTCGCCCATGGATGGACAACATCTGCCTCCAAGCTGGTGATGTACTGGTGCCACCGGATCCGGCGATCGTGACCTATCCGCTGTTTCGAGCCGCGCTATTGGCTGTTAATGCGATCTGGCAACAGCCCTGGGCCTGCGCGCAAGCGTTCCGTTCAAGAACCGCCGAGGTTCCCTACGGCGCAGGAGGAGGCTATAGCCTGGAAAGTCTGCCGATGATTCCCGGGGACCCGACATTCCCAGAGTCTATTTTTCATATCCCCTGGGTTGCCTATCTTTTCGCATCGCTTGCTGTTGGCATCAAGCTGCCGGCGGAAATCCACACTGAAATCACGGCCGACGGTGGCCTTCTCATGACAGCTACCGAGGAGCGGCTCGATCCAGATATCCCCGAGCACGCGCGACGTGCGCGCATTTTGGCCGAAACTCTGATCGCTCAGACGGGCCTAACTTCGTTGGGCAGTCAACGCACCCGCGCCGGCTAGAAGAACCCAAGAGGCCGCGCCGATGTCAGCGTGCCGGCTTGCGCGGCGCACGGCCCTTCTTCTGCTCGCCCCGCGCGCGGGCAGGTGCCACTACTGGGGTGCGATGGATCGCAGCGAATTGCGCCGCGACCGACGGCTTTGCCAGAGCAGCATTAGTCCGATTCGGGGAGTGCGACATCGGCCCCCACCAATTCGACAGCGTATCGTCGCCCCAGACTTTCGGCCGTTGCGGACGATCCTGATGCCACGGTCGCGGCTCAAAGAAGCCGAGCTCCTCGTCATGCATCTGATCCATTTCGCAGAAAAACTCGATCACGATGCCGTCCGGAGTCTTATGGTAGATGGCGATGTTGTGCCCGATGATGTGACGCAACGGACCCCAGGTCAGCTTGATGTTGCTCTTGGCGAGAAGGTCGCTCGCCCGCTTGATGTCCGACCAATCGCGCACCTCGAAAGCGATATGATGGATCGCGCTTTTGTCGTCGCGCAGGAAGTTCACGGTGTGGTGGTCGCGGCTGCAGCGCAGAAAGGCGAAGAAATCGCCGCGCCAATCGGACACGCGAAAGCCCAGCATGTCGCAATAGAACTTCACCAAACCCTGCACGTCGGGGCAGGTGTAGGCGATATGGCCGAGCTTGAGCGGCATTACGCCGGTAAACGTCTGGTCATCCTTCGCGAAAGTGCAATCGGAGAACACTTCGAGCGTCGTACCTTTCGGATCCTGAAACGCTATGGCCTCGCGAATGCCGGGGGTGATGTCGCGCCGCCGTTCGCTTTTGATGCCGGCTTTCTTTAGCCTGGTGGCGATCTCGCCCGGATCGCTGCCTGGAGCGACCTGAAACGACAGCCGGGGCGCTTCGGCGGCGCCGCCGCGTTCCAGCACGATCGCCTCAAGGCCGGACTTGGTGGCGAGAACCGCGCGGTTCTTCTCGCGCGCCACGAGATTCAAGCCGACGATGCGGGTGAAATAATCGACCATCCGCCCGATATCGGGCGTAGTCAGGGTCGAATGGCCGGCGCGCTTGATCTGCAGCATAGGAGTCTCCGGCGGATCGTTTCGTTCAAGCTCGGGCCGGCACGCGCCGCTCGCTCTCGATCGCGCCCGCTTCGTGGGCCCGCACCGCGATCTTGAGTTCGCCGAGAACCGCGCTCGAGCGGCAGACGATGACGTCCCCCGGCTTGACCGGGCTCACCCCTTCGGGCGTGCCGGTATAAAGAAGGTCGCCCGGATAAAGCGTATAGAACGTGGACGCGAACTCGATCAGACGCCGGCAGTTGTAGATCAGTTGGCTGGTATTGCTTTGCTGGCGGACGTCGCCGTTGACCTCAATGCTGATCGGCACCGCATCCGGGTCGGGGATTTCGTCGGCTGTGACCATCCATGGACCGAGCACGGCATAGCCGTCGACCGATTTGCGGAAGCTGCGATCTTCGCGGCCGCGCACCGTCATATCGAGCCCGAGGCAATAGCCGGCGACGTAACCGAGCGCTTCGGCCTGCGGAATGTCGCTGCCGGCTTTGCCGATCACCATGACCAGCTCCACTTCGTGATCGCTGCGCCGATCCGGAAAGCGCAGCGCGATGCCCTCGGACGGGCCGACCAGCGCCGAATTCGCTTTAAGAAACATTCCCGCTTCGAGAATTTTCGACGATTGCGCGGTCACGACCTGGGAGCCGGGCTGTGCCGATGCTTTACGCATCTCTTCGATATGGGCCTGGTAATTGGTCGGCGCGCAGGTGAGCTTGCTCGGCCGCGCCACCGGCGACAGGAGCTTTACTTGCGCTATCGGCTTGCTCGGCGCTTTGTCCGCCAGGCGTTCGATCCGCTCGCGCCACTGCGGCAGCGCCGCGACCACCGCGTCACCGGTCATCGCATACGGTGCCGATTTTCTGATGTCGGTTTGCGCCTCGGTGACGTCGTGCACCAAGTCTCCGCGCACGACGCCCAAGCGGTCGTCGTCGTAGCGGCACAGCTTCATGATTGACTCCTTGGCCGTCCCTGACTGTCGCAGGTTGTGCGTGCGCGAACAGTAGCAAGCAAAGTCGGGGCGGGCAAAGGTGCGTCGGGCGTGGGTGGCGATGCGATCCTTGCGCTCAATGCGTGCGGCCGAATCCGGAAACACTGCCGCCGGCGTAGCCGGAGGTCTGCACTTGGGCGTAGCCGTTACCGTTGGCGCTGGCGCCGGCGTTCGATGCCGTGAAGGCGCCGGTGATGGCGCCGCTGCCGGAACTGATGCTGCCGGCGAGGTTCGTGAAGGTGAGCCCGCCGGCGTTCGCCATCGATCCCGACTGGCTGGTGGCGAAGCCGGTGGCAGCGCCGTAGGAGTCCGAGGTGCCCTGGGCGCTCGACCAGAGGCTGGTGGTGCCGCCGCCGGTGAATTGCTGGGCCATGGCGGGAGCGGACATCAGCACCGAGGCAGTCGCCAGGATGCAACAAATCGTCTTCATGTGAGTGTCCTTATTAGTTGGATCAAGTTTTCGGGTCAGTTGATGTCCGAGGCTCTATCGAACCAAGCCCGTTCTTGCCGCGGCGAGAGCGGCTGCGGCGCGAAAGCGAGATGGAGAGGTGCGCTCCCGTCGGCGCGCTTAAGATCGAGAATGTAGCCGGTGTGGGCTATATGGGCGGGCGCGGTCAGCGACAGCGGATCGTGTGCCGACGCCCCGGCTTCATCGGAGGCAGGTGCCGAGGCGCCGGCATCGGCGACGTGTTCACCGCCGTCGACTGGAAAACTGGGGCAGGGTGTGCCGGTGACCTCCATCGCTGCAGCGACGTGCTCGTCCTGGCACATCAGCGCCAGCGCCGCCTTGTGCAGCCCGAAGGCGTAAAGTTGCCGTGACAACAAACGAATGGTGCAGCCCTCGTCGACCTTGGTCGCGCCGAAAGTGAAGCCGCCGCCCATCAGCGAAAGTCCGCCCGACGCCGAGCCGAGACAGGTTTCAATGCCGGCGGCGGCGAGACCGGGCGCTGCTATCGTCGGTGTCGTAATCAGATGCGTGGTCGGGTCGCCGGCGGGGGGGTCGCTGACATTGACGGATGCGGATGCACCGGAAGTGCTGCCCATCGTCGCTTGGGCGTAGACGGGCGTTGCGGCGAGCAACATAAAGAAGGCGATACACAGACGCATGGCGGCATTTCCCAACCATTACTCTGACAATCAAGCGGCGTTTTCTGTCTTTACGTTTCATTAACTTATCAGGCCGAGGCGCGCGCTCTATTCGTAGAGACGCCTAGAAAAGCGCGGTAGAGACTAACTTAGGATAGTTTTAACCATACCGACCGGATGCGAAGCGGCAGGGCGGAGGACAGCAGAATGCGACTGCAATGAAAGACGCGATCGCGGAAATAGGGTGCGCTTTAGCGAGTCTCGCGCTTGGAAAATCCGAACGTCACGGTCGACACGCAGAGGATGCTGACGGCGGCGGATAGGAAAAACACCATGCGAGGCTGGCCATTATCCATGAGCATGCCATAGACGATCGGAGCGATGCTGGCGCCGATGTTGAACCCGGTCGAGACAAAGCCGAACACAAGGCCATAGGCCGTCGGCGGCGCCACCGCGCGCACCAGCATGTCCCGCGACGGATAGGTGACGCCCAAGCAAAATCCGCTCGTCCCCATGATCAAAATAAGCAGCGCTGCAGGAAAATTGAAAAGACCGACGAGCGCGGTGACGATACCCGCCACAGTCAGGCCGGAAGCCGCCACCATGGCATGGTGGCTGGTTCGTGCGGCGAGGAACCCGCCGGCCAGCACGCCTGCGGCGTTCATGGCGAGAAGACTTGTCAGCGCCGTGTTGGCGACATCGGGTGTCGTTGAATGCAGCGCGCCCAGCGCCACCACGAGATAGGTATTGAGGCCGCCGCCCATGATCGATGTCAGTATGAAATAGCCGAGGTTGAGCAAAATCGCCGGCGTCAGCAGAAGCCGCCATCCGGTGTCGACGATATTGTTCTTCCGCGCCCGGGCGGCGAGCTTGTCGGCGTGGGTCGGGTCGGCGGCGGGCTCGGGTTGCGCGATCAGCGCGGCGAGAACGATGAAGCCGAAGATCGCCGCCCCGATATAGGCGCCACGCCAGCCGAACTGGCTTTGCATGTAGAGGAGCGTCACCGGCGCCAGCGCCGATCCGACCATGCCGGCAAAGGTATGCAACGAGAATACGTGGCTTAATCGCTCCGCCGGCGCGTGATGCGACAACAGCGAATAATCCGACGGATGATACACGGTGTTGCCGAGCCCGGCGACGCCGTACATGGCGATGAAAACCCAGTAGTTGTCGAGCAGGCCGGCAACGGCAAAGGCGCCGCTGCTCAAGGCCAGGCCGGCAATAAGAACGACGCGCGGCCCGATGCGGTCGACCAGAAAGCCGACCGGGGTTTGCAGCAGCCCGGAGACGACGTTGAACACCGTCACCGCCAGCGCCAGCTCGGTGTAGCTCACCTTGAAGTCGGCACGCACGAAAGCCAATAGCGGCGCCAGCATGAGCATATAATAATGACTCATCATATGCGCGCCGCAGACGGCCGCAATCAGCCGCGACGCTGCCGGGCGGATCGAATTGACGGAAATCGTCTGCGTCATTGCCGCGGCTGCGACCCCGCGGTCTGCAAGGCCTGCCAGACGCGGTACGGCGTCAGCGGCATGTCGACGTGGCGGATGCCGTAATCGGAGAGCGCGTCGATCACCGCATTCATCATCGACGTCAGTCCGCCGGCGCAGCCGGCTTCGCCGCAACCCTTGACGCCAAGCGGATTGGTCTTGGTCGGCACCGGATGGTTGGCCAGATCGAACGCCGGCACATCGGCCGCGCGCGGCATCGCGTAGTCCATGAACGAGCCGGTCAGCAGTTGGCCGCCCTCGTCGTAGACCGCCTTCTCCATCAGCGCCTGGCCGATGCCCTGCACCACGCCGCCGTGCAATTGACCGGCCACGATCATCGGATTGACCACCGTGCCGAAGTCGTTGACGGCGCAATATTTGACCACCTCGACGGCGCCGGTGTCGGGATCGACCTCGACTTCCGAGATGTGGCAGCCGTTGGGGAAGGTCCAAGCGCCGGGTCCATCGCTGACATGGACGACGTCGAGCGATTGCGGGGCTTCGGCGGGAAGATTGAGTCCGCTATGAAGCTTCTGTGCCAGATCCATAATCGAGATCGAGCGGTCGGTACCGACAATGACGAATTTGCCATGCTCGAAGGTGATGTCGGAGGGCGAGGCTTCTAGAACATAGCCGGCGGCTTGCTTGCCCTTCTCGACGACCTTGGCGGCGCCTTCGACGATCGCGGTGCCGCTGTGCATGATCGACTTCGAGCCGCCGGAGCCGCCGCCCATGACGATGCGGTCGCTGTCGCCCTGCACCAGCGAAATCTTGTCGAACGGAATGCCGAGCTGCTGGCTCAATACCTGCGCGAACGGCGTGGCGTGGCCCATGCCGAAATCCAGCGTACCGGTGGTCAGCGTCACCGTGCCGTCGGTATTGAAAATGATGCCCGCGGACTCCTTCGCCGGCCCCGCCGTCACTTCAAGATAATTGCCGACGCCAAGGCCGCGCAGCTTGCCGCGCTTGCGGCTTTCGCGTTTGCGCTTGGCGAAGCCCTTGCTGTCGGCGAGTTCCAGCGCCTGCTTGGTCAGCGCGGCGAAGTCGCCACAGTCATAGGTCGCGGCCGATGCGGTCTTACGCGGAAACTCGCTCGGTGCGATGAGGTTGCGCCGGCGCAGTGCAATCCGGTCGATGCCCATCTCGGCGGCCGCGGCGTCGATCAGCCGCTCCATGTAATAATTGCCCTCGGGCCGGCCGGCGCCGCGGTAGGCGGTCACCTGCACGGTGTTGGTGAAGACGCATTTGGTCGAGACTTCCATCAGCGGCGTGCGATACATGCCCTGCATGTTCTTCACCGCATTGGCAGTGCCCATGAACGGGCCGAACGGCGAAAGGAACGCACCGACGTCGGAGAAGCTCGTCAGCCGCACGGCGAGAAATTTGCCGTCGGCATCGAGCGCGAGTTCGCCGGTGACGTCGGCGGCGCGGCCGTGGCCGTCGGAGACAAAGCTTCCGGACCGCTCGTCGGTCCATTTCACCGGCCGGCCGAGCGCGCGCGCGGCATGCAGGAGACAAATATATTCCGGAAACACCATCGCCTTCATGCCAAAGGAGCCGCCGACCTGACCAGTCAGGATACGGACGTCCTTGACGTCGGCGCCCATGGCGTCGGCGATATTGGCGCGCATGCCGAACACGCCTTGCGAACAGACATGCAGCGTAAAGCGGCTATCCTCATGGACCCCGACCGCGGCGCGCGGCTCCATGCTGTTGACCACAAGCCGCGTGTTGGCGATCTTCAATCGCGTCACATGCGCTGCTTTGGCGAACGCGGCATCGACCGCCGCGGTGTCGCCGTGATGAAAATCAAGCGCGACATTGCCGGGAACGTCGTCGTAGATCTGCGGCGCACCCGGGCGGGCGCCTTCCTCGGCGCTGGCGACGATCGGCAACGGATCGATGTCGACCTTGACGGCTTCGGCCGCGTCTTTGGCCTGGGCGACGGTTTCCGCAATGACGCAGGCGATTGGATCGCCGACATAGCGCACTTTGCCGACGGCAAGCGCCTCGCGGCGCGGCTTGCGCAACGGCGTGCCGTCGCGATTGGGCAGCCCGACGATGCATTTGAGCGTGCCATAGCCTTTAAGATCGGCGCTATCGTAGACGGCGAGCACGCCAGGCATGGCCCGCGCCGCCTCCATGTCGATCGAACGAATAGTTCCATGCGGAACCGAACTGCGGACCATGACCATGTAGGCTTGGCCGGGCAGGCTGACGTCGTCGGTATAATGGCCGAGCCCGCGCAGCAGCATCGGATCCTCGACGCGCGGCACGGATTGCC
>DATAWA010000247.1:0-6174 GCA_036267435.1 Xanthobacteraceae bacterium
CGAAATCCCCATCCCCCCGGGCGGCATCATCCCGGAATGGTGGGCGAGGATTAATCGGAATGCCGGGCGGCAATTAATCGGAACAGGCGGGCGGCATCATCCCGGAATCGGTGGGCGGCTTGCTCCGGAATCAGCACCAGCCGGTCCCTTCCTTGTCGGGAAAGGGCTCCATGACCGGCCTTTTGTCAGACTCTACATCCATCATCACAGCAATATGCGCCCGCGGCAGACAGGTTGCCAGCGCCGGCGCTATCGCGCCGTGGCCTTGTCCGACGGATCAGCGGTCCTCTCCGGCGGATAATAGGTATAGGGATCGCCGGGTCCGCCATTGCCGCGCCGCTTCACCTTGCCGAACTGGGCGAGGACACGGCACGCGCCGCCGACGCGTTCGTGATAGCCGTCATCGCCGTGCAGTTCTCGGGCGAGTTCTGTCGCGGTCAGGCCGGGTCAGTCGTGGATGAGTTTTGCGAGGCGGTCGAGCATGGCGTGCTGGTGTCATGCGCCATGCCGAGTTGCCTTGATCGAGATCAACCACCTCAATTCATATGCGCACCGCGCATAGCCCGACCAGTCAGCCAGTTACGTACAATTACGTAATTTTCCGGCTGGCGATGCGCTTTTATGAAGCCATCATGACGGCGTTCTTATTTCGATGTCCGGCGACAGGTTACAGCGTGCAAGGTCTGGTGCCCGACCCGGTTCCTGATGGTGAGACCTATCAGTCTATCACCTGCACGGCTTGTTCGCGGACCCATCTGGTCGACCCGAAGACGGGCAAAGTCGCAGGCGCCGGGCGCAAATAGCTTTCGCCGGGCCGTCCCCTCCGGTAGCCGGCATTCCCGCTACCCCGATACCCATGCGCCAGCGCCGGTGCGTCATTGCGCGAGAAGAACTGCGCCGCCCGCGCGACTCGGAGCTATAATCCCAAAGTCCCGTCCGACTTGCGGTGCCGGAACCGGGTCTCGAAGGGTTGTGTCGTCGCTGCGCTGGAGCAGTTCTCGTCTATTCGGCAACTTGTTATCCTGATGGGCTGACAATTTTGGACTTGCAACTTCGGGCTCACAAACTTGGGCTCACAAACTTGGGCTCACAAACGTGGAGGAGGTTTTATGCGAAAACTGACGCTGACTTTGACGGCCGCCGCCCTGATGCTCGGAGTAACGGCGTTTGCCGCGAATGCGCAAACCCAGGCCCCTGGCGCGGCCGGCATTCATGCGCAGGTCAAGGACTTCACCCCGATCGAAAAAGCCGCTTGCCGCGGTTTTGGCCGCTGGTGCCCGCCGGGCTTCGTGCGCGCCTGCGGCCCCTATCGCTGCTGGTGCCGTCCCTGCCGCTGATCCGCAGCATCGGCGAAGATAATCAGAGCGGGGCCGCCACCGGCGGCCCCGTTTTCGTCTGCGGACTGCTTGCTCACGAAAGCGCGAGCGGGCTGCGGCAGAACGAATTCTACGGCGGGTGCGGTGTTTGCGAGAGGCTACCAGAGGGAGGCCGCGATGAAGCGTTCGCTATCGATGCTTGCGATCCTTGCCGGCGTTGTCACCGCAAGCGGCGCACAGGCGCAGAACTATCCCTGGTGCGCGCAATACAGCGGCAAAAATGGCGGCGGCATGAATTGCGGTTTTGTCAGTTTCGACCAGTGCATGCTGACGGTGCGCGGCATGGGCGGCTTCTGCATCCAAAATAACACTTACAAACCGCCCGTCCCCGCTCGGCCTGTCCACCGGGTGGCGCCTCATCATGCCCGAAAGCACTCCTGAGTCTCCGTTTCGGCTGGCGGCCCGGCCGCGCCTGATGCTTGCGGTCGCCGTCCTAACCGGCTGCACTTCGATCGCGGGCGGGGCGCGGGCGCAAAACTATCCCTGGTGCTCGAACTTCGCCGACGGCGCCGGCACCAATTGCGGTTTCTCGACGGAGGCGCAATGCCGCGTCACCATCCAAGGCAGCGGCGGCTATTGCGACCGCAACACGCAATACATTCCGCCCGGCGGCGCGGCGCCGGCGCAGCACAAGGCCGGCCGCCCTCGCAAGGCAAGTTCCCATTCCCGTTCCTGATCGCGGAAATGGACCCGGATAATGACTACGGCGTTGGTCTTCGTCACAACAAGAATCCGGGAAGCAAAATGAAGACACTGATTTTTTTGGCCGTCGCCATCGCGGGTGCAGCCACCCTCGCCGCGCCGGCCCAGGCGCAGAATTATCCGTGGTGCGCTCAGTATGGCGGAAGCTCGGGCAGTCCGACGAATTGCGGATTCTCGACCTACCGGCAGTGCCAGGAGGACATCAGCGGCATCGGCGGCTTCTGCGTGCGCAACAACACCTACCGGCCCCCGGGCGGACACCGCGTCCACGCCCAGTAGGGATCAGCCCAATTCGACGATGACGCCGTCACGCAGCGTGACGCGCCGATCCATCTGCGCAGCGATGTCCATATTGTGGGTGGCGATGATGGCGGCGAGGCCAGAGGCGCGCACCAGATGATGCAGCGTGCCGAAGACATGATCGCCGGTATGGACGTCGAGATTGCCGGTCGGCTCGTCGGCCAGCAAAATACGCGGCGCGTTGGCGACCGCGCGCGCAATAGCGACCCGTTGCTGTTCGCCGCCGGACAGCTCGGCCGGGCGATGGGTAAGCCGGTCGTGCAGCCCGAGATAGCTCAACAGCTCGGCGCCGCGCGTATTCGCCTCGCGGCGCGACAGGCCGCGGATCATTTGCGGCAGCACGACGTTTTCCAGCGCGGAAAACTCCGGCAGCAGATGGTGGGCCTGATAGACAAATCCAATTTCGGTGCGGCGGATGCGGGTGCGCTCGATGTCGGACAGCGTCGAGGTCGGCACGCCGTCGATATAGACCTCGCCGTTATCGGCGTGTTCGAGGAGACCGGCGATGTGCAGCAATGTCGACTTGCCGGCGCCCGACGGCGCCACCAGCGCCACCGACTGGCCGGCCCACACCGCAAGCTCGGCGCCGCGCAGGATATCGAGCGTCGCGTCGCCCTGGCGGAACTGGCGGGAAACGCCGTGCAAAAAAACCAACGGCTGCTCGTCGCCGTCTTTAGCGGGCGCAGCGGCTTGGCTAATCGTCGTGGTGTCGTCCATCACGCCGGATCATTCATAGCGCAACGCCTCGACCGGATCGAGCCGCGCCGCGCGCCAGGACGGGTAGAGCGTCGCCAATAGCGACAGCCCGAGCGCCATGACGACGACGGCGGTGGTTTCCTTCACATTCATCTGCGCCGGCAGCTGCGACAGAAAATAAAGCTCGGGCGAAAACAGCTCGGTATTGGTCAGCCACGACATGAAGCGGCGGATGTCCTCGATATAGGCGCAAACGATGGCGCCGATGACAAAGCCTACCCCGGTGCCGACAAACCCGATCGACGCGCCGGTGATCAGGAACACCCGCATGATCGCCCCTTGCGTAGCGCCCATGGTGCGCAGAATGGCGATGTCGCTGCCTTTGTCCTTCACCAGCATGATCAGTCCGGAGACGATGTTGAGCGCGGCCACCAGCACGATCAAAGTGAGAATGAGGAACATCACGTTGCGCTCGACCTGGAGCGCGTTGAAAAAGGTGGCGTTGCGCTGGCGCCAGTCGACCATATAGATCGGCCGGCCGGCGGCGGCGGTGACGGCTTGGCGGTAACTGTCGATATTGTCCGGGTTGTCGGTATAGACCTCGATCGCAGTGACATCGCCGGGACGGTTGAAATAGGCTTGCGCCTCGGTGAGCGGCATGAAGACGAAGGCGGAATCGTATTCGGACATGCCGATCTCGAAGACCGCGGCGATCTTATAGGCCTTGATGCGCGGCGTCGTTCCCATCGGCGTCACCGCACCGCGCGGCGCCACCAAGGTCAGGTTGTCGCCGGCGCGCACCGAAAGCTGCTCGGCGAGGCGGGCGCCGATGGCGATGCCCTGGCCGTCGTCGAAGCCGTCGAGCGAGCCTTGCTTGATGTTCTTGGACACTTGCGTGAGCTTCATCAGGTCGGCGCCGCGCATGCCGCGGACCACGACGCCTGAGGCATTGAACGGCGAGGACGCCAGGGCCTGGCCTTCGACCAGGGGCGCGGCAAGATAGATGCCCGGCACCTTGGAGACGCGGGCGGCCACGGCGGCATAATCGGTCAGCGGCGATTCCAGGGGCTGGATGAGGAGATGGCCGTTCAGTCCCAAAATCTTCGACAACAGCTCCTGGCGAAAGCCGTTCATCACCGCCATGACGATGATTAGGGTGGCGACCCCGAGCATGATGCCGAGGAACGAGAAGCCGGCAATGACGGAAATAAACCCCTCTTTGCGCCGCGCCCTCAAGTAACGCAGCGATAGCATCCACTCGTAGGCGGAAAATGGTCGGGTGCCGGTTTGATCGGCCATGTGCACTTGGTCCCCGTGAGTATCCCGAGTTTCACACGATTCTGGCGCTTTCAAGCCCAGCCTTTTCGCGTCAAACGGTCGCCGCACACAGCTTATGCGGTCAATCGCGCGACAGCGTCGGCAAGCGGCATGAGTTCCCTCTGGCCGTCGGCGCGGTTTTTCACCTCGACCTTGCCCTCGGCAAGACTGCGCGGTCCCACCAGAATCTGCCAGGGAATGCCGATCAGATCGGCGGTGGCGAATTTGGAGCCGGGGCGCTCGTCGAGGTCGTGATAGAGCGTTTCGACGCCTTTGCCGCTAAGCGCCGCATAAAGCTGCTCGCAGGCCGGATCGGTGTCGGTTCCGCCCTGCTTGAGGTTGAGGATCATGGCCTTGAAGGGAGCGACTGCCTCCGGCCATTTGATGCCGGCATCGTCGTGGGAAGCCTCGATGATGGCGGCGACGAGCCGGCTCGGCCCGATGCCGTATGAGCCCATATGGACCGGCTGGTCGACGCCCTCGTGATTCGTCACAGTGGCCTTCATCGGCTCGGAATATTTTGTGCCGAAATAGAAAATGTGGCCGACTTCGATGCCGCGGGCCGACAGACCTTGCCCCGGTCCGAGCTTGGCGAAAGCCGCAGCATCGTGCTTCTCCGACGTCGCGGCATAAAGCGACGTCCATTTGTCCACGACCGCCTGCAGGCGGCCGATATGCTCGAAGTCGACGTCGGGACCAGGGACCTCGAATTCGAGATAGTCCCGGTCGCAAAACACTTCGCTCTCGCCGGTTTCGGCCAAGATGATGAATTCGTGGGACAGATTGCCGCCGATCGGGCCGCTTTCCGCCACCATCGGGATCGAACGCAGCCCCAGCCGGGCGAAGGTACGCAAATAAGCGACGAACATCCGATTGTAGGCGTGTTTGGCACCGGCAAAGTCGAGGTCGAATGAATAGGCGTCCTTCATCAGAAACTCACGCCCGCGCATCAGCCCGAACCGGGGCCGCACCTCGTCCCGGAACTTCCACTGGATATGGTAGAGGTTGAGCGGCAGATCCTTGTAAGAGCGCACATAGGCGCGAAAGATCTCCGTGATCATTTCCTCATTGGTCGGGCCGTAGAGCATGTCACGCTCGTGCCGGTCCTTGATGCGCAGCATTTCCTTGCCGTAAGCCTCGTAGCGGCCGCTCTCGCGCCACAGCTCGGCTGACTGCAGGGTCGGCATCAACAGTTCGATGGCGCCGGCGCGATCCTGCTCCTCGCGGACGATGGCGCAGACTTTCTGCAGGACGCGTAAGCCGAGCGGCAGAAAGGCATAGATTCCGGCCGCCTCCTGCCGGATCATCCCGGCCCGCAGCATCAGCCGATGCGAGACGATCTCGGCCTCTTTCGGAACCTCGCGCAAAATCGGCAGGAAGTAACGGGAAAGGCGCATGAATTCCTATCGCCCTGAGCCTCGGGATTGGTCCCGCAGTGAAGCCGCAACGGCGCCGGAAATACAAGAGGCAGTGCGGCTGCCGTTGCCGGTTTCTGGGCCCGCCCCGTCGGCCGCTTGCGGCGCCCACCTGCCCTCGCAAAATTTTTGCGGATCGCAAGTGGTAACATGATGACAACCGCCTTGAGATCGACTACGAATGCTGCGCGAACCCGGCGTAGCGATCTAAACGCTGCGATGGGAAAGCGGTCCAAGTCTCGGGAGGATGACCCGCGAGCGCAAAGCATCGCCAGCCACGCCGGTAATGCGTACTCAAAAGTAAGCGTGGGTTATGGGTTAGACGCGGATTTATGGCAGGGCTTTGGCCCTGCTTTTTCTTTGCCCGG
>DATAWA010000248.1:0-35550 GCA_036267435.1 Xanthobacteraceae bacterium
TCAACGCCCACAACTACGCGCGTCGGCTGAAGACCCTCAAAGGCCTCACTCCTTACGAATACATCTGCAAATGCTGGACTTCCCAGCCAGAACGATTCAAACTCGATCCGCTCCAGAAAATGCCGGGACTAAACACCTAGATCATTTCAGAGTGAGCTATTTTATACAGATTCGGGCACACCCTCGGATCAAAGTAGCAACATCGGGGTCTTTTTTCGCACAACCCGGTCGAACCGGTTCGGGCCGGCAATTGTTTAGGCAGTTTTTTGGCGCCAGCCACGATTGCGGAAAAAACACGCACCATATCTGGCCTAAGAAATGCATATTCTAACGTATGTTGTGGAAATTTATTACGGTGGCAAGGGATGTCGATGACCTATCCATTATCATGACGCGATAATGCCGATTCTTTGCATCCGACACGTCACCACTTATCACTATAACCGCGCGGTCGCGTTCGGCGAGCACCGGATGATGTTGCGTCCGCGCGACGACGACGATCAAAGGATCATCGAATCGGAACTCGAAATCACGCCGAGTCCGAAGCAACTTGCCTGGACGAAGGATGGTTTCGGCAATCACGTGGCGATTGCTCATTTCGACGCCCGGGCCGGCGAGCTTCGCTTTGCCAGCAATATTCGCCTCGACCATGCGCCAGGCGAATTTCGCGCAACCGATATAAAGGATTTTGCGCGCGCCTATCCGTTTTCCTATGCGCCGGCAGATTGGCCCGACCTCGAACCCTTCATCCGGCCGCTATCTCCGCATCCCGCGGTCGACCTCTGGAGCGGCGCGTTCTTCCGTAAAGATGGCTCCGCCGACACTTTCGATTTGCTCGGCGACATGACGCGAACCATCAGGCGCAGCTTCAAGCATGTCGCGCGGCATGAGAAGGGAATCCAGGCTCCGGCCTGGACGCTTAAACTTGGGAGCGGCAGTTGCCGTGACCTCGCCGTGCTTATGATAACGGCGCTCCGCACGCGCGGAATTGCCGCCCGGTTCGTGTCCGGCTATCTGCATTTGCCCGATGATGACGAAGACGTTGTCGGCGGCAACACCCATGCCTGGGTCCAGGTCTACGTGCCCGGTCCGGGCTGGGTCGACTTCGATCCATCGGGGGGCGCCGTGGGAAATAAAAACCTCATCCGGGTCGCAGTCGCGCCCGACGCGCGCGAGGCAGTCCCTCTGCAAGGCACCTGGTTCGGCACGGCCGCGGATCATCGCGCCATGAAGGTCGCGGTGAAGGTCACTACGGCAGCTGCCGGCGCGGCGACATCGGGTTGGTGAAAAAACGCGCCGAACATGGAACGGCGCAGTGAACCTTCGTTGCCGCTACGGGGCCGCGGCGAGCGGCAAACGCCTGTTGGACGAAAGCGGTGGAATCAATCGCGATACCGGTTCGTTGGAAGCTACGGGCTTTAAGGAACTTCATCCGCCCAGACGCGGAATCCCGACAAGTCTCCCGGGCCGAAGGTATGGGTCAGCGGCACGTCCGCGGCGTCACGGCCCTGGGCGATGAGGATGCGCCCGATCCGGGGGGTATTGTTGCGCGGGTCGAAGGTGTGCCAACGGCCGCCGAGATAGACCTCAATCCACGCTGCGAAATCATTGGGTGGGTAAGGCGGCGGAATGCCGACGTCGGTAAGGTAGCCGGTGCAATAGCGTGCCGGAATGTTCAAGCAGCGACAAAAAGTAATGGCAAGGTGAGCGTAATCGCGGCAGACCCCTTGGCGCTCGCCGAACGCTTCAAATGCCGTTCTGGTCGCGCGGGAATGCTCGTAACCGAATGTGACGTGGTTGTGCACGAAGTCGCAAATGGCCTGCACCCGAGGCCAGCCAAGCGGCGTATTGCCGAACAGCCGCCAAGCCTCGTCGGATAGACGATCGGTCTCGCAGTAACGACTGGCCAGCAAAAACAGCAAGACTTCGGCCGGCAAGTGCTGAACCTGGTGCTGCAGAGCGTTCAGATCGACCGGGTCCGAGTTGCCCCGGTCGCGAATGACGGCATCCGTACCGAGGCTGAAATGCCCGGCAGGCGCGACGAGGCGACTGCACCAATTTCCAAAACTGTCGCGGTAGCCTGCAACGGGAACCGGAGGGTTCGTTATCAGATAATCCGGGCGTTCCAATTCGGAGACTCGCGAGAAGTGCACGTTCAACGTTAAAATCATAGGTGTCGTTTGCGGAAACTCGAAATTGAGTTCGCAACCGAGATGGATTCGCATGGTTACACCAACCGGCTGGCTTCCCTGCTATCGACCCCCTGACAGGAAGGGCAGATGAAGATGAACTGTTCCGGACGCACTCCGATTTTTTCGATCGTGCGGGAGTGCTTCATGGTGTCGCCGCACGAAACACACAGCATGGTTGGTGTTCTGTCCAGCACACGGGGCATAAGCTCGACGGTGCGGGCCAAGGGTGCGTAAGTGTAATGCAACATGTGCGATTCCCCGCTCAACAGGCGGGAGCGCTACCGAGCTCTCAGCCACCTACGCCTGGCACCGGGCCGCTGTCGGTGATGAAGCATAGGTAAGACTGATTAGAATAATTGCGAGGTTAAGTTTTAGGCATAAGTCAGTCTGCAGCCATTTTGAGCACCTGCAGCCGCTTCATTTCGAGGAAATAACTTAGCGCCTGGCTAACCAGTGCCAACCAAATCCGATGCCGGTCGGGGCTGCATTAGCGCCTCGTTCGCCGTGCCGTGGTCAAATGAGGCCAAACACGGATGCCTGCGTCATGCGCACTGTCGTAACCTTTGCCGCCTTCGCACTTGTCGCGAGCGTCATCGTTCCAAAATATGCCGCGCAATTGCACAGCGGAGATCCGGCGCCAACGATGATGGCAGCGCACTCCGAAGCGCCGGCGCCGGCAAATTCCTCGGATTCGCGCTCAGTCGTGATCCCGCCCGGGCCGAACGGACATTTTGAGGTCGCAGGCGAAGTCGATGGCCGGCGTCTGAATTTCATGGTGGATACCGGCGCCTCGGTGATCGCGCTCACAGCACGCGATGCGGCGATGCTCGGCATCCATCCCGCGGACAGCGACTATCGCGCCATGGTGCGGACGGCGAACGGCACGGTGCGCGCCGCGCCGGTCACGCTCGATCGGGTCGAGATCGACGATATTGTCGAATACAATGTCGGCGCCATGGTGCTGCCGGACGGCGCGTTATCCGACAATCTGCTCGGGCTTACCTTCCTGTCCAAGCTGCGCAAATTCGAATATTCCGACGGCAAGCTCGTCCTCGAGCAATAAGCCTTCCCATCATCGAGCAATACGCCTCGCCACATCCGAGCACGCAACCATTTCGGCGGCAGGCCGTTTAGGCTATTGCTCTCGGGCTTCGATTCGGACGAATTTCTCCATGTTTCCCAAGCCAAAACCGGCACTCAAGCCGAACACTTACGCCTATGAGTCCGAGCCGATGGTGAAAGCCACCGGCTTTCGCGAATACGACGCGCGCTGGCTGTTTGGCAGCGAAATCAACCTGATGGGCATCGAGGCGCTCGGCCTCGGGCTGGGCACGCTCATTCATGAGCTTGGCGTCAAGCCGCACATCGTCACCGGCCACGATTTCCGCTCCTACTCGGCCTCGATCAAGATGGCGCTGACCAACGGGCTGATCGCCGCGGGCTGCAGCGTCTACGATATCGGCTTGGCGCTGACGCCAATGGCCTATTTCGCGCAGTTCGAGCTCGACGTACCCTGCGTCGCCATGGTCACGGCCTCGCACAACGACAACGGCTGGACCGGGGTGAAGATGGGCGCCAACCGGCCGCTTACATTTGGCCCCGACGAGATGACCAGGCTCAAGGACATCGTGCTCAACGGCCGCTTCGAACCGAGGTCCGGCGGCGCCTACCAATTCATCGAAAGCTTCCCGGCGCGCTATATCGCCGACCTCACCAAGCGGCCGAAGCTCAAGCGGCACCTGAAAGTTGTGTGCGCCTGTGGCAACGGCACCGCCGGCGCCTTCGCGCCGGAGGTCCTGAAGAAAATCGGCTGCGAGGTGGTGCCGCTCGATTGCGAGCTGGACCACACTTTCCCGAATTACAATCCCAACACCGAAGACATGAAAATGCTGCACGCCATGCGCGACGCGGTGCTGGCGAACAAGGCCGACGTCGGCCTGGGCTTTGACGGCGACGGCGACCGCTGTGGCGTGGTCGACAACGAGGGCGAGGAGATTTTCGCCGACAAGGTCGGCGTCATGCTGGCGCGTGATATTTCGGCCAATCACAAGAACGCGCTGTTCGTCGCCGACGTCAAGTCGACCGGTCTGTTTGCAACCGATCCGATGCTGATCAAAAACGGCGCCAAGACCGATTACTGGAAGACCGGGCACTCGTATATGAAGCGGCGGGTCAACGAGATCGGCGCCATCGCCGGCTTCGAGAAATCCGGGCACTTCTTCTTCAACAAACCGTTCGGCCGCGGCTATGACGACGGACTGATCTTCGCCTTTGCCGTTTGCGACATGCTCGACCGCAGTCCCGGAAAGAGCATGGCGGATCTCAAGAACGCGCTGCCGAAAACCTGGTCGTCACCGACCATGTCGCCGCATTGCACCGACGAGACCAAATATGCCGTGGTCGACGACGTGGTGAAGTATTTCGAGGGCGAGCAAGCCAAGGGCGGCAAGGTCGCCGGCCAGCCGATCCGCGATCTGGTCACCGTCAACGGCGTGCGGGTGACCGTCGAGGACGGCACCTGGGGTCTGGTGCGCGCCTCCTCCAACAAGCCCGAACTGGTCGTCGTCGTCGAAAGCCCGGTCTCGGAAGCGCGGATGCGCGACATGTTCAAATCGGTCGACGCCGTGCTGCGCACCCACAAGGAAGTCGGCGACTATAATCAGACCATCTGAGAAGCGGAGGACGGACGGTGGCCGCCACGCCGCCCCCGAACGTCGTCCCTCGCTTGGTCGCCCATTCCAAAGAGAGACCCATCCAAACTTGAGAGCCCGGAATGGCCGGCTAAGCCCTTTTCGGTAATCTCCTGATTTCAGCGCCGGTCATCCTCTCCGCGATGCGAATATCATAGGCGGTCTGCAAATTGAGCCAGAACTGCGCGCTGGTGCCGAACCAATGACCAAGCCGCAGCGCGGTGTCGCCGCTGACCGACCGCTTGCCGTGCAAAATCTGCGTGATGCGGTTTGCCGGCACACGCAGTTGTCGCGCCAACTCGGTCGGCGTGACCGATATCTCCGCGAGTTCGTCGGCGAGGATTTCGCCCGGATGGATAGCTGGTCTCGCCATGTTGACCTCAATGGTAATCGACGATTTCGACATTCGCCGGACCGGTCGTGCCACTCGGCCAGATGAAGCAAATTCGCCATTGCATATTGATCCTTACGCTGAACCGGCCGGAGCGACCGCCCTTCAGCATTTCGAGGCGGTTGCTTCGCAACGCCCGCAACTCGTCCAAGCCGGCCGCGGCGTCGAGAATTTCAAGCCGCCGGTAGGCCTGGTGGGCAAAGCCTGAAAACTCGCGGACAAGACGGCCGTCGGCAAACGCTCGCGTACGCGCGTCGCGATAGCTCAGGATCATCGACGATAAAATATCGTCATTGACGCGTTACGTCAAGCGTACAGCGCTTCCTGCGCACGCCCCAGGAAGTCGGCGAATATTATCAGACCGTCTGAGAATGGCTTGAGACGCGCGCGGCGCTTATACGTCAAATTCCAGGCTGATATGGCAGCCGCCCGGCGCTTCGGAATAGGTCACGGGTGCGCCGAGGCCGCGCGCCATCGCCTGAATGATCCTGCTGCCAACGCCGGTGCCCTGAATGGGTCCTTCGCCGCGCCAGCCCACGCCATCGTCCTCGACCGAAAGCCTGATCTTGCCGACGGCACTGTTGTGTAGGCCGACCCTGATTTCGCCCGCCTTGGCGTCCGGATAGGCGTATTTGAAAGCATTGGTTACAAGCTCAGTGACCAGCACGCCGATCGATACGGCCTTGTCCGTCGGCACCTCGGTCTGCACCGTGTCGAGCCTCACCGTCGAGGCGTGACCGGCCTCCTTCAGCGTCGCCTCGAGGTCACGCAACAGGCTCGCCAGGTACTCGGAGATTTCCACCGAGCGAACGTCTTGCGAGGTGTAAAGGCGCCGATGCACGCCGGCGATTGCCGAGATGCGGCCCTGGATTTCGTTCAGCGCCGTGCGAACCGAAGGCTCGCTCACAGCCCTCGCCTGCAGAGCGACCATAGAAGCGACCAAGGCGAGGCTGTTCGCGACACGATGATTGACTTCGTGCAGGAGCGCCTCAGCGCGGTCCCTCCCCTCGCGAACTTCGCGTTCGGCGCGGTCCCGATCGCGCTGCAGTCTTGCTTTCTCGAGTGCCTGATCGATTGCCGTGCCGAGGAGTTCGAAGAATTCTTCGCCGACGGTTTTGAGCACGTAATCGGTCGCGCCGGATTTGAGGGCCGCGACCGCAACGGTGGGCTCGGCCGCCGCGGTCACATAAACCACGGGCGGCGGCGCCACGAAGTCACGCAACGACACCAGAAAATCGAGGCCGGTTCCGGTCGGCAGGAAATGGTCGAGCGCGATTACATCGATGCCGCCGGCGGCAAGCCGTTTGAGGCCGGCCTCGCTCGATGCGACATTCTCGACGTCATAGCCGCGCCGGCCCAGGCTCCGCCGCATCAGATGGGCCAATTCTGGATCGTCATCAATATAAAGGATACGCGGCCGTTCGCTCGTCATGGCGCTCAATCGGATTCCGGAACCTGCATGACCGAGAAGAAGAGCCCAAGCTGCCGGATTGCGTTGGCGAAACCTTCGTAATCGACCGGCTTGGTGATGTAGACGTTGGCGCCGAGATCGTAGCAGCGCTGGATTTCTCGGCTGTCGTCCGTCGTCGTGAGCACCACCACCGGCGCGCGCTTGGTATGGGTGTTGGACTTCAGCTTCTCCAGAATGTCGATACCCGTCATGTCCGGCAGATTGAGGTCGAGAAGGATCAATAATTGGCGTCCGGCACTCTCCGAGCCGCTGCCGTCCGGGCCGAGTAAATACCGCAACGCCTCGGTGCCGTTGGCGAAAGGCACGATCTGATTGTTGACGCCGGCCCGACGGATGTTCTTTTCGATCAACCGGGCATGTCCCTCGTCGTCTTCGATCATGACGATGACGACCGGCCTTGCACTGTCTTGCACGTTATGCGCCTCCTGTTTGGGTTGCCAGAACCGCACGCAGGTCGTGCGGTAAATCCAATTTCATTGTCGTGCCGCCGTCGATGTCCGACTGAAGAGTGATGTCGCCGCCGAGATTGCGGACCATGGTGCGGACATGGGCGAGGCCGATGCCCTCGCCCGGCTGATCTTGCGCACCGGAGCGCCGGAAAAGATCGAATACCCGCTCGTGGTCCTGCCGCGCGATGCCGCGGCCGTTATCCTGGACTTCGACAAGGATCCGGCGGCCGCGGTCTTCCCGTGCACGAATTTCAATCTTGAGCGGCCGGGCTGGCGAACGGTATTTCACGGCATTGTCGAGGAGGTTGCCGAATATCTGTTCCAGCGCCAGCCGGTCCGATACCAGCGCCGGAACCTTGGCGTCGATCTCGACCGCGCCGCCGGCTTCGGTCACCTGGTGCTGCACGTTCGCCGCGGCGGTCTTGAGCAGCGCGTCAAGCCGGACCGGTTCGGGCTTCAGCACGCGGCGTCCTTCCCGGGATAGTTTCAGGATGGCATTGATCAGACCGTCCATCTTCCGCGTCGAGCCGCGGATAAAGCCGATTGCTTCGGGTAGATCCTCGAGGGCGGCGGCGCGAGCATCCTTCACGATCTGGTCGTCGTCGGTTTGGCGGGCTTCGTTCACGTATTTCTGAATCGCGGTCAGGCATCCGTCCAGTTCGCTGGTAAAGCCCATGATATTGACCAGCGGCGCCCGCAGATCGTGGGTCACGATATAAGCAAAGCGCTGGATTTCCTCGTTGGCGCGGCCGAGGTCGGCGGTGCGCTCACGCACCCGTTGCTCCAAGCCGGCATTTAGCGCTTGCACCTCGCGCTGCGCCGCGACGAGCTGGCGAGTATATAGGATGACCGCCCAGACGCAGCCGCCGACAACCAAGATGATGACGAAAGCGCCCCCGAGCGTGACCCACCGCAGCGCGTTGATGCTGGCGGTCTGATCCTGCACGGCTTTGTCGAGACGGTCGTCGGCGCTTTTGACCAAAGCGCCTAAATGCTGGCGGATCTGATCCATGAACTCCTTGCCGCGATCACTGTCGACCACCGCGAGCGCTTCATCGTGCTTGCCGGCATTGTATAGATCGATGGTTTGCTTCAGTTCGGCGAGCTTGCTTGGGACGGCGTTGCTCAAGGCAGCGAGCGCGGGACTTTGCTGCGGGTCGCCGGCCATCAGCGAGCGCACGCGATCGAGCTGACTCGGGATTGCCTGACGGGCATCCTCGTAGGGCACGAGATATTTGGCTTCGCCCGTCAATAGGTAGCCCCGCTGGCCGGTCTCGGCGTCGTCCAGGAGACTCCGCAAATCGACAAGGGCGGACCGCTGGTGGCGCGCGGCCGTCACGCTGTCTGCATAGATGCGCGTCTGCCCCGCCAGCCAGAGATTGACCGCGACGATCACAAGAAGCGCGGCGAGTCCGACAAAGATCGCAATCAGGGTCCTGCGGACAAAAGAAATCTGAGAGATCGGCATTAGCGCCCGGGGTTGCGGCAACCGGCTATATAGCTGTCTTCAAGAACGACGCACGTCCGGGAAGCGCCCTGGGACGCGATGGAACCTTGCAAAGTCCAGATCCGAGCCAATCTCTTAATGCGAGCGCCGCGCAAAACCAAATTTCCAAAGCCAATTTTATATGTAAAAAGACATGCGATCGCGCGGCGGCCATCAAGCCCCGCGAAAAGGAACCGGCACGGTCCGCGATTGGCGCCCAAAAGAGCATCGACCGGCTAAACAGCGTCGCCGGTTCCTAGGACGGGGGCCGATACCCTAGACCTCCTGAAACACGTCGATCTCCAAGGCGCCGGGAAACATCGAACGCCAAGTCTGCAAGTAGACCTGCATGCGGGCATCGCCGGCGATCCGCTGCCGGCTTAATTCCCAATCCTCATTGGCCTCGTACTCGATCTCCTGGACGAACTTGGCCGGATCGTCGACATTCTGGAGGAGCCGCACCTGGGCATTGCCGAACATCTGAAAGAACGGCGCCGCCGCCTTCATCATGGCGACGACTTGCGTCGTATCGGCCACCGGCAAAGTAAACCGCAATTGCAGGGTACGCCGGACCTTTGCTTGTTCTTCGTTTGCCATCGGCTGCATTCCTTGGGTGTTCGCGCACGAGCAAGAACAAGACGGACCGGGCCAATATTCCCGAATCCGCCCCGTCCCTTCAACATAATGCTCTATTTAAAGGTCGCGCGGAACCGGTGGGCCGGGTAAACCCCGAGAATTCGGAGCGACTTCGGCACCGAAACGAACGCGAGTTCCTCCAGCGCCAATTCGAGCGCGCGGTGCTTCGGATGGCCGTCGACGTCGGCGTAAAATTGCGTCGCGGTGAAGCTGCCGTCGACCATGTAGCTTTCCAGCTTGCTCATGTTGACGCCGTTGGTGGCGAAGCCGCCGAGCGCCTTGTACAGCGCGGCGGGGATATTGCGCACTTGGAACACGAACGTCGTGATCGCGCGCTTTTCCTTGCGGCTCGCCCATTTCGGCTTGCGGGCGAGAACGACGAAACGCGTGGTATTGTGCTTGGCGTCGGCAACGTCTTTTTTGAGTATGCGCAGGCCGTAGATTTTGGCGGCGAGCTTGGTCGCCAGCGCCGCACGCGTCACATCGCCGGTCTCCGCCACTTCGCGCGCGGCTCCGGCAGTGTCGGCGCCGACGACCGGCTTGAGCCGCAGCTTGCGGATGATGTTGCGGCATTGGCCCAAAGCGTGGACGTGACTCTCGACCGTCTTGATGGTTTTCAAGCTCGCGCCTTTGGGCGCCATGAGCTGGTGCTGCACCGGCAGGAACCATTCCGCGACGATGTGCAGGCCGGATTTCGGCATCAGATGGTGGATATCCGCCACCCGGCCGGCCACCGAATTGTCGATCGGAATCATGGCGAGCACCGCGTTGCCGTCGCGCACCGCGGCGAAAGCGTCCTCGAAGGTCGGGCAAGGCAGCGGTTCGAAGCCGCGATAAGCCTCGCGACAGGCGAGATGCGAGTTCGCTCCCGGCTCACCCTGATAAGCGATCTTGCGGCGCGTGCGCTTGCTGCGTGAAGCCATGCGAAGTCAGTCCTCAATGTCCCGTTAGCATGGCGCGCGCCTTTTCCAAATCCGCCGGCGTATCGACGCCGAGCGGCACGGTATCGACGATGGACACGTCGATGCGCATGCCGGCCTCCAACGCCCGCAACTGTTCCAGTTTTTCCCGGCATTCGAGCGGCGACGGCGGCAGCGCGACGAAGCGATCGAGCGCCGCACGCCGGTAGGCGTAGAGCCCGATATGATGATAGAGCGGCCCGTCGCCGAACGGTGCCGTGGCGCGAGTGAAATACAGCGCCCGCAACCGCGCTGGCCCGACCGGCGTGCCGACGATCTTGACCACATTGGGATTGCCGCGCTCCTCGGCGACCCGGATCTCGGCGGCAAGGGTCGCGATGTCGACGGCCGGGTCGGCAAGCGGTGCGAGTGCCGCGCGGATCAGGTCGGGCGCGATGGTCGGCAGATCGCCTTGCAGGTTGAGAATGATTTCGGCCCGCGCTTGCGAATCGAGCTTGCCCAGCGCTTCGAATATCCGGTCGGAGCCGGACGCGTGATCCGACCGCGTCATCACCGCGGTGCCGCCCGCCTTATCCACAATCTCAGCGATCTCGGCCGAATCGGTCGCGACGGCAACCGGACCAATTGCGGCAGCCTGCGCGCGGCGCAAGACATGCACGATCATCGGCTGGCCGCCGATATCGGCGAGCGGCTTGCCGGGCAATCTGGTCGCCCCCTGGCGGGCGGGGATAAGGATAAGAACGTCGGCCATCGCAGTGCTGCGTGCTTATACGGGTTGCAAGACGGACGGCAAACTGGCTAATTGTGCACCGCCCACCTCATCCTCCCCGATGTGGAGTCTTCCCGCGATGGATTCCTTCGAAATCAACAAGATACTCGGCGCCTTGCTGGGTACCTGTCTCATCCTCGTCGCCATGCACATCGCCAGCGAAGCGATTTTCACGCGCGAGGCCCCCGCCAAGCCGGGTTACGAAATTGCGGTGAAGGAGCAACCGGCTGGAGGCGCCGCTGCAGCCGCCGTGCCGGCCGAGCAGCCGATCGAAACTGTGCTCGCGAGCGCGTCGCCGCAGCACGGCGCCCAGGTCGCCAAGGAATGCGAGGCCTGCCACAACCTGCAAGAAGGCCAGGGTCCCAAAGTCGGCCCGGATCTGTATGGCGTTGTGGACCGCCCCATCGCCTCGGTTTCCGGCTTCAATTACACCGACGCCATAAAGGGCGCAGCCAAAACGCTGGGCGGCAAGTGGACATTTGACGCTCTGAACAAATGGCTGACCAAGCCGAGCGCGGTTGCGCCCGGCACGGCTATGACCTTTGCCGGCCTTTCCAGCGAGAAGCAGCGCGCCGACGTGATCGCCTATCTCGATACGCTCTCGCCGCATCCAGTGCCGCTGCCGAAGGCTGCCGAAGCGCCGCCAGCCAAACCTGCGGCCGCAGCCGCTGCCGCCGCCCCGGCCGCTCCCGCTGCGGCCCCGGCCAATCCGGCACCCGCTGCAACCGCCCCTGCCACCAATCCACCGGCCGCCGGCGCCGCCCCCGCCGCTCCGTCCGGGGGCGCCGCGACGCCGCAGCATTAGCGGCGCCTTCCCCCACGCTTGTCGTCGCCCCGTCGCATCGGCTGTGTGAAGTCTTTTCGTCGCGCCGCATGGAAGGCCGCTAGCGCCGCTTGGGAAAAGGCCGATAATACGCCCCAGCAAAACACCATCCACAGACCGGGGAGGATCAGGTGAACCGCCGATCCCTACTGACTTCAGCTCTGCTCGCAACCGCGGCTTGGCGGCTTCCACTGGACAACTCGGACGGCTTGGCGTGGGCCCAGGGACAGCCGCAGCCGGCCAGTCCTGCGCAGCCGCAAGCCAAGAACTGGCGCCACGGCACGTCGCTGTTCGGCGACCTCAAATACAAGACCGATTTCAAGCAATTCGACTACGTCAATGCGGCGGCGCCAAAGACCGGCACGGTGCGCCAGGTTGCATACGGCACCTTCGACAATTTCAATCCAGTGGTTGCCGGCGTCAAAGGCGCGCTCGCCGCCGGCCTCAATCTGATCGCCGATACGCTCGGCGTGCCTTCACTCGACGAAATCTCGAGCCAATATGGACTGCTCGCCGAAGCTCTGAGCTATCCAGACGATTTTTCCTCGGTCATCTACCGGTTGCGGCCGCAAGCCAAATGGCATGACGGCCAGCCGGTGACGCCGGACGATGTTATCTTCTCCTTCGAGTCCTACAAAAAGCTCAGTCCGCAGTCGTCGGCCTATTACCGTCATGTCACCAAGGCGGAGCAGACCGGCGATCACGAAGTCACGTTTACCTTCGACGGTCCCGGAAATCACGAACTGCCGCAGATCGTCGGCGAACTGACCATCCTGCCGAAGCATTGGTGGGAGGGCACCGACGCCAATGGCAAGAAGCGCAGTATCGCCGATACCACGCTCGAACCGCCGCTCGGCTCGGGCCCTTACCGCATCAAGGATTTCTCCGCCGGGCGCAATATCGTCTACGAACGGGTCAAGGACTATTGGGGCGACAGCGTCAACGTCAATGTCGGCACCAATAATTTCGACGAGCTGCATTTCGAGTATTTCCGCGACACCACCGTGGCGTTGGAAGCCTTCAAGGCTGACGCCATCGATTGGCGGGTGGAAAATCTGGCCAAAAATTGGGCCACCGCCTACGATTTTCCCGCCGTGAGCGACAAACGCGTCCTGCTCGAGGAATTTCCGATCCGAAGCTACGGCCTGATGCAGGCCTTCGCCTTCAATGTCAGAAAGCCGAAGTTCCAGGACCCGCGCGTGCGGCTCGCTTTCAATTACGCATTCGACTTCGAGGAAATGAACAAGGAGATTTTCTACGGCGCCTATAAGCGGATCGACAGCTATTTTGACGGCAGCGATCTCGCTGCGTCCGGTCTGCCGACAGGCCGCGAGCTCGAGCTCCTGGAGACCGTGCGCGATCAGGTCCCGCCCGAGCTGTTCAAGAAACCCTATACCAATCCGGTCAACGGCAATCCCGGCGCCGTGCGCAACAATCTGCGGGAGGCGTTGCGGCTTCTAAAGGCCGCGGGCTACGAGGTGCGCGATCAGCAGCTCGTCAATACCAAGACCAGCGAGCCCTTTACGGTCGAGATGCTCTCCGCCGGGCCGAGCTTCGAGCGCATCTTCCTGTTCTACAAGCCGTCGCTGGAGCGCCTCGGCATGACGGTGACGGTGCGCACCGTCGACCCGGCGCAATACGAGAACCGCTTGCGCGGCTGGGATTTCGACATCATCACCAATTCATGGCCGGAATCGCTGTCGCCGGGCAACGAGCAGCGCGGCTACTGGGGTTCGCAGGCTGCCGATCAGCCGGGCTCCGACAATCTCATCGGCATCAAGAATCCCGCCGTCGACGCGATGATCGACAAGATCGTTTTTTCCAAAACGCGGGCCGACCTCGAGGCCGCCACCAAAGCGCTCGACCGCGTCTTGTTGTGGAATTTCTACGTCGTGCCGCAATGGGCCTACTTCAAGGCCCGCACCGCGCGCTGGGACCGCTTCAGCCATCCCGACCCGCTGCCGAAATACGGTGTCTCGGCGTTCCCGGCGGTATGGTGGTGGGACGCACAAAAAGCCGCCAAAACCGGGGCATCCTAGTTAGCGCGGGCATGCACCGGCCCACCCGTCGGCGCATTCTCAGGCTTGCCGCCGGCGTGGCGTCGGGCGCCGCTGCACTGCGCGCCGGCATCGGACCCGGCCGCGCCGACGACTTGATCGAATCGCATGGGCTGTCGGCGTTTGGCGATCTCGCCTATCCGGCCGACTTCCAGCATTTCGGCTACGTCAATCCGGACGCGCCGAAGGGCGGCCTGTTTTCGCAGATCGGGCCGGACCAGATCTACAACCAGAATTTCCTGACCTTCAATTCACTCAACAGCTTCATTCTCAAGGGTGACGCGGCGCAGGGAATGGAGTTGACCTTCGCCACGCTGATGGTCCGCTCGGGCGACGAGCCGGACGCCATGTACGGCCTCGCCGCGCAGAAAGTCCGCCGTTCCGCCGACGGCTTGACCTATCAATTCTTCATCCGTCCGGAAGCGAAGTTCAGCGACGGCTCGCCGTTGAGCGCGCGCGACGTCGCCTTCTCGCTGTCGATCCTCAAGGAAAAAGGTCATCCGCTCATCAGCCAGTCGCTGCGCGACTTCCTCGGTGCCACGGCGGACGACGATACCAGCGTCACAGTGCGCTTTGCGCCGAAGCGCGCGCGCGACGTGCCGCTGTTCGTTGCCGGTCTGCCGATCTTTTCACGAGCCTATTATGCGACCCGGCCGTTCGACGAATCCACGCTCGAGGTTCCGCTCGGGTCGGGCGCCTATCGGGTCGGCCGCTTCGATCCGGGACGCTTCATCGCGTACGAACGGGTGAAGGACTGGTGGGGTGCCGATCTCCCGGTGTCGCGCGGCCAGAACAATTTCGACGTCGTTCGCTATGAGTATTATCGCGACCGCGACGTCGGCTTCGAAGGCTTTTCCGCCGGCACGTATCTGTTTCGGGAAGAGTTCACCTCGCGCTTCTGGGCGACCCGTTACGATTTCCCGGCGGCGCGGGACGGGCGCGTCAAACGCGACGAGATTGCCGACGACACGCCGTCCGGCGCCCAAGGCTGGTTCATCAATACCCGGCGGCCGCAATTCGCCGATGTCCGCGTGCGCGATGCGTTGAACGACGCGTTCGACTTCGAGTGGACCAACAAGACCATCATGCACAACGCTTATCAGCGTACGGTCTCGGTGTTTCAGAACTCCGACCTGATGGCGCAAGGCCCGCCGAGCCAGGCGGAGTTGGACCTGCTCGAGCCGTTTCGCGCGAGCTTGCCGGCCGAGGTTTTCGGCGAGCCCTATATCCCGCCGGTGTCGGACGGCACCGGCGAAGATCGGCCATTATTGCGCAAGGCCGCCGAAACGCTTCAAGCCGCGGGCTGTGTCATTCGCAACGGCAAGCGTCTGCTGCCGGGTGGTGCGCCGATCGCGGTCGAATTCCTCATCGACGAACCGGCGTTCGAGCCGCATCACATGCCGTTCATCAAAAATCTGGGCGTACTGGGCATCGACGCCACGCTGCGCATCGTCGACCCGGTGCAATATCGGGCGCGGCTCGACAATTTCGATTTCGATATCACCATCGATCGCTTCAGCTTCTCGGCGACGCCGGGCGATTCACTGCGCTCCTATTTTTCGTCGCAGGCGGCGGCGCTGAACGGCTCGCACAATCTCGCCGGGATCGCCGACCCGGTGGTCGACGCCCTCATTGACCGGATCATCGCGGCCAATTCACGCCCGGCGCTGGTGACGGCCTGCCGGGCGCTCGACCGGGTCATCCGCGCCGGCCGTTACTGGATCCCCAACTGGTATAAAGCTTCGCACTGGATCGCCTATTGGGACGTCTTCGGCCGGCCCCCGGCACAACCCCGGTATTTCCGCGGCATCCCGGACACCTGGTGGTATGATTCGGTAAAAGCAGCGAAAATCCGCCTGCCGGCCGGGGCGGATCGCTAGCTTTCGCAGGCCATATCGTCGCGGCGGGCAAAATCCGTCGTGTTTCCGTCACGCTTGGATGCGACTTCGCGGCCGGAAGGCCGACCCTAAGAAAGGTGGTGCAGTGCGCGCCAGGGGCTTTAAGATAGCGGGCGTTACGGTGGCGCTCCGATGGGAAAACTAGCTGGGATGCAATGACCGCCTACATCGTTCGTCGCCTTTTGTTCATGGTTCCCACCATCTTCGGCATCATGCTGGTGTCGTTCGTCGTGGTGCAATTCGCGCCCGGCGGGCCGGTCGAGCGCGTCATCGCCCAGCTCCAGGGCAGCGAGACCGGCGCCGCGTCGCGCATTTCGGGATCCACCAACGGCGACTTCGCCCGCGGCGCCGCGCCGAGCGCCACACAATTCGACGTCACCTCCAAATACCGCGGCGCCCAGGGCCTCGATCCCGCCTTTATCAAAAGCCTGGAGAAGCAGTTCGGCTTCGACAAGCCGGCCTACGAGCGCTTTTTCATCATGTTGTGGAATTACGCGCGCTTCGATTTCGGCAAGAGCTATTTTCGCGACATCAGCGTGCTGCAGCTTATCAAAGAGAAGCTGCCGGTATCGATATCGCTCGGCATCTGGATGACGCTATTGAGCTATCTGATCTCGATCCCGCTCGGCATCCGCAAAGCGGTGCGCGACGGTTCGCAATTCGACGTGTGGACCTCGGGCGTCATCATCATCGGTTACGCCATTCCCGGATTCCTGTTCGCGATCCTGCTTATCGTTCTGTTCGCCGGCGGCTCGTTTTGGCAGATCTTTCCGTTGCGCGGGCTCACTTCGGAAGGCTGGTCGCATTTTCCCTGGTGGGAGAAAATTCTCGATTATTTCTGGCACCTGGTATTGCCCATCGTGTCGATGGGGCTTGCCGCCTTCGCCACGATGACGCTGCTCACCAAAAACTCGTTTCTTGAGGAACTGCGCAAGCAATATGTGCTCACCGCCCGCGCCAAAGGATGCTCCGAGCGGCAGGTGCTGTACGGCCACATTTTCCGCAATGCCATGCTTCTGGTCATTGCAGGCTTCCCGGCCGCGTTCGTTTCGGCGTTTTTTGCCGGATCGCTGTTGATCGAAACCATCTTTTCGCTGGATGGACTCGGACTTTTGAGTTTCGAAAGCGTGCTCAACCGCGATTATCCGGTGGTGTTCGCCAATCTCTATATCTTCGCGCTGGTTGGCCTCGTCGTAAATCTGATCTCCGACCTCACCTACACTTGGATCGATCCACGTATCGATTTCGAGACGCGGGAGGTATGAGGTGGACGTCAAGATCCTTCCCGACAGCATCGAGGACGAGATCGAGCCGGGAATTCCGCCGGAATTGAAGCCGGATGCCGAGCCGGCCGGACCGCTCGGATTGTCCGGGCTGCCGCGGCGCGGCTTCGAATTCTCGCCGCTGAACGCGCGGCGCTGGCGCAATTTCAAGTCCAATGGCCGCGGCTACTGGTCGTTGTGGCTTTTTCTCGTTCTTTTTGTGCTGTCGCTGTTTGCTGAGTTCATCGCCAACGACAAGCCGCTGTTCATCCATTTCGATGGCAAAACCTATTTCCCGGTGTTCTTTACCTATCCGGACACTGAATTCGGCGACGACCTCGGCACCGCGGCGGATTATCGCGATCCTCACCTGCAGAAATTCCTCGACGAGCATGACGCCGTCGAAATCTGGGCTCCGATCCGCTTCTCCTACAACACCATCAACGACAATCCGCCGTCGGCCTTTCCTTCCAAGCCGACCTGGATGCTGAACTCCGCCGATTGCGAATTCGCCGCCAAGAACGGTTATGCCAAGTGCGGCAGCACGCTCGAGTACAACTGGTTCGGCACCGACGATCAAGGCCGCGACGTGCTGGCGCGAACGATCTATGGTTTCCGTATTTCGGTGCTGTTCGGCTTGGTGCTGACCATCGTGTCGTCGGTCATTGGCGTTGCCGCCGGTGCGGTTCAGGGCTATTTCGGCGGCTGGACCGACTTGTTGTTTCAGCGTTTCATCGAAATCTGGACGTCGGTGCCCGAGCTCTATCTGCTCTTGATCATTTCTTCGGTGCTGGTGCCGGGTTTCTTCGTGCTGCTCGGCATCCTGCTGTTGTTTTCCTGGGTGCGGCTCGTCGGCCTGGTGCGGGCGGAATTCCTGCGTGGCCGCAATTTCGAATACATCCAGGCGGCGCGTGCGCTTGGCGTCTCCAACAAGGTCATCATGTTCCGGCATCTGTTGCCGAACGCCATGGTCGCGACGATGACGTTCCTGCCGTTCATCATGTCCTCCTCGGTGATGACGCTCACGGCGCTGGATTTTCTCGGCTTCGGTCTGCCGCCGGGTTCGCCATCGCTCGGCGAATTGCTCTCGCAGGCCAAAGCCAACGTGCAGGCGCCCTGGCTCGGTCTGGCCGGTTTCTTCACCGTCGCGCTGATGCTGTCGCTTTTGATCTTCATCGGCGAGGCGGTGCGCGACGCCTTCGATCCGCGGAAGACGTTCGCATGAGCGAACTCTGTCTTTCGGTTCGCGATCTGTCGATCGCCTTCCGCTCCGGCGGCCGCGATAACCTGGCCGTCGACCGCATTTCATTCGACATTCTCAAGGGCGAGTGCCTGGCGCTGGTCGGCGAATCCGGATCCGGCAAGTCGGCGACGGCGCTGGCCATCCTGCGCCTGTTGCCCTACCCGACGGCGCACCATCCCTCGGGCAGCATCCTGTTCCACGGCCAAGATCTGTTAAAGCTCTCGGAACGTGAAATGCGGCAGGTGCGCGGCGACAAGATCACCATCGTGTTCCAGGAGCCGATGACCTCGCTTAACCCCTTGCACACGATCGAGAAGCAGATCGGCGAGATCCTGCTGCTGCATCGCGGCCTGACCGGCAAGCCTGCCCGCGAGCGCACGATCGAGGTGCTGACCCAGGTCGGCATTCCCGATCCGCAGACCCGGCTCAAGGCCTATCCGCATCAATTGTCCGGCGGCCAGCGCCAGCGCGTGATGATCGCCATGGCGCTCGCCAACGAGCCCGATCTGCTCATCGCCGACGAACCGACGACCGCGCTCGACGTCACCGTGCAGGCGCAAATCATCGCATTGCTGAAGGACATTCAGTCGCGGCTGCACATGTCGCTGCTATTCATCACCCACGACCTCGGCATTGTGCGCAAGATCGCGCAGCGGGTCTGCGTGATGAAGGACGGCCAGATCGTCGAGCATGGCGCGGTCGAGCGCGTTTTCAGTTCGCCCGAGCACCCTTATACGCGAGCGCTGATGGCGGCCGAACCGCGCCCCGATCCGGCGCCGCCGCAACCCGACGCGCCGGTGCTGTTGAAGACGGAGCAACTTAAAGTCTGGTTCCCGATCACGCGCGGACTGATGCGCAAAACCGTCGGCCACGTCAAAGCCTGCGACGGGCTGAGCATCGAACTGCGCAAAGGCGAGACGCTTGGCGTGGTCGGCGAATCCGGTTCCGGCAAATCGACGCTCGGCCGCGCTATCCTGCGCTTGATCTCCTCGGACGGGCTGATCGCATTCATGGGCAACGATCTGCAGGGGCTGACATTCAAGGAAATGCGGCCGCACCGCCGCAACATGCAGATCGTGTTCCAGGACCCCTATGGGTCGCTGTCGCCTCGCATGTCGGTTGCCGACATCATCAAGGAAGGCATCAAGGTCCACCAGCCGGACCTGTCGAACAGCCAGCGCGACGAACGCGTCATCCAGGTATTGCGTGACGTCGGGCTCGATCCGGAGATGCGTTTTCGCTTTCCGCATGAGTTCTCCGGCGGCCAGCGCCAGCGCATCGCGGTGGCCCGCGCGCTGGTTTTGGAGCCGAGCTTCATCGTGCTCGATGAGCCCACCAGCGCGCTCGATATGGTCATTCAGGCGCAGATGGTCGATCTGCTGCGCGATCTGCAGAGGCGGCACAACCTGACTTATCTGTTCATCTCGCACGATCTGCGGGTCGTGGCGGCTTTGGCAAGCCGCTTGCTGGTCATGCGGCATGGCCTCGTGGTCGAGTCCGGCGAGGCTGCCGAACTGTTCAGCAATCCAAAGACCGACTACACGCGCGCGCTATTCGCAGCCGCCTTCAACCTCGACACTGCCCCCGAAGGCGTGGTCGACCAATAAGACGTCGCGGCCGCCGGGGCACTTGTCGGAATGCAGCAATGAACAGATGGTCGCCGATCCTGCTGTCCGCCGCGGTCGCGGTGGTAGCTCTCGGAAATGGGCAGAGCGGCGCCCAAACGCGCGACCATGCGATGCGGCTCGTCTCGGAGTTTTCGCTCCGCACCGATGACGGGCAGCCCTTGCCCAATCACAGGGTCAAGCTTGCGGCCCGGATCGATAAAATGCCTGGCGTCGTGGTCGCGGCAAATCCCGCGGGCACGACGACGCTGGTCGAATTCTACGATCTGAATTGCCCGTACTGCCGCATCGCCTCGGCCGACATCGCCGATATGGTTGGTGTCGATCCGCAGCTCCGGCTGGTGCTTGTGCCGTTCCCGGTTCTCGGCGTCGCCTCGATTGCCGCAAGCCGCGTGGAGCTCGCGGTGGCGAAGCTCGGCACGCCGCGGCAGTTCTATGACTTTCATGAGAAGATCTATTCGCTGCGCGGCGTGGTGGATGGCTTGCGGGCGCTGGAAGTCGCGCACGGCCTCGGTTTTGACGTGCTGGCCTTGACCAAGCTTGGCGACAGCGACGAGGTCACCGCGATGATGAAAGCACACTTGGCGCTCGGCAATTCGCTTGGGCTTGCCGCGACGCCGTCCTTCGTCATCGACGGGGTCGCGGTGCTCGGCTATCCGGGCCGCGATGAACTGCAGAAAATCGTCGATGCCGCGACGAGTTGCGGTAAGGTAATCTGCTAAGAAACGAAAAGATAATCGGGAGGACGCGCCTATGCCACGCTTTCAGGGCCGATTATTCGCTTTGTGCGGCGTCGCCTTATTGCTGTTGGCGACGCCGGCTATGGCTGACACCGTCAAGATCGTCGTGCCGTTTGCCGCGGGCGGCCCGGTCGATCAGTTGGCGCGCCTGCTCGCCAGCGAATTGGGCCCAAAGCTCAATGCCAACGTCATCGTCGACGATCGCGGCGGCGCCGGCGGCGCGATTGCGTCGGAATACGTCGCGCACGCCGCACCGGACGGCAATACGGTGCTGCTTGCCAGTCTCGGATCGCAGGTGCTCAGTCCGATCCTGAAACCGCCGACCGCCTACGATCCGGTGAAATCGTTCGAGCCGGTGATGCTTGTGGGCGTGGTGCCGTCTTTGCTTGTGGTGAACAAAGACCTTGGCGTTGCCTCTTTGCCGCAGCTCATCAACAAGGCGAAGGTGCAGAAACTGACCTACGGTTCGGCGGGTCCGGGCACCACTATGAACATCGCCGTCGAAATGCTCAATGCGGCGGCGGCCGTGAAAATCACGCACGTGCCCTATCGCGGCGCGGCGCCGGCGATCAACGATCTGCTGGGCGGCCATGTCGATATGCTCAACGCCGATTTGCCGGTTTTGCTGCCGCTCGTGCAAGCCGGATCGGTCAAGGCACTCGCTTTGTTCGCCGATCAGCGCTCACCGCTCCTGCCCGATTTGCCGACGACCGTCGAGCTCGGCCTGCCGAGCGTGATTATGGAAAACTGGTACGGCGTGTTTTTGCCGGCCGGCGCGCCGCCGCAAGTGCGCGACAAGCTTGAACAGGCGCTGTTCGCGGTCATCGCCATACCGGCCATCAAGCAGCGCTTGGCCGGCAATGGCATGAGCGGGAGGCTCGGCCATGAAGCCTTTGCCGACCGGCTGGCGAAGGAGTTCGCCACTTGGCCGGACACGATCCACAAGCTCGGCATCACCGGCGAATAGCGGCCGGCACGAAGACAGGCCGGGCTCGGCCCTATTTCGCCTTGGCGATCAGCTCGGCAATCGGAACTCCGGAGGCGATCTTTTCCTCACGCAGTTTTTCCGCGGCCGCATTGCGCTTTGCCCGCGCCAACACTTCAGCGGCACGCTCACGCGGAATAAAGCAAACGCCGGTCTCGTCTGCCAACACGACATCGCCGGGATTGACGGTCACGCCGCAAACGATCACCGGCTTGTTTACGGCCACCGTTTCGACGCGCCATTTCCCGGTCATCGGGCTGACGCTCCTCGACCACACCGGCATCCCGATGGCGCGCGAATGGTCGACGTCGCGCGCCCCGCCGTCCACAATGGCACCGATTTCACCCTCGCGGCGCCCGATGGTCGCCGACATGCCGCCAAGATTGGACACCTGATCGACGCCCTGGATCACCAGAACATCGCCGGGCTCGGCGAGATTGTGGGCTTCGATCTCGCCAAGACCGGACACGCCGGCCTTGACCTTGTCAGGGACCGGCGCGGTAGCGGCGACGTTGCGCACGGTCAGCGCCCGGCCGACCACGCGCGCGCGCGGATCGTTGGGCCGCAGCACGGCGGCCGGCACCGCGCCGACGATGCCGAGTTCGTCCATCACGTCGGACGTTGTGCCGGTGAGATCGGGCAGCTCGCGGAAGCCGTCGAGGAGGTCGCGTGCCAATGCCGGCAGTTCCAGCATGCCGAACGCGCCGGGCGGCAACTTGCCGAGAGTGTGTTTCGCCATGATGTTCGCTCAATAGGCGTAGGCTCAAAATCCGAACAGCCGCGCCGGATTATCGACCAGCATGCGCTGGCGCGTGCGGGCATCGGGCGCGATCTCGGCGATCAGATCGACGAGTTCACCGTCATTGGGCACGGAATTATGATTCGGATGCGGCCAGTCGGTGCCCCAGACCACGCGCTCCGGCGCATGCGCGGCGAGATCGCGCGGAAACGCGATGGCGTCGGCGTAAGGATATTTCTCCTTGGAGATGCGGTCGGTGCCGGAGAGTTTGACCCAGATATTGCCGCGGTCGAGCAGCCGCCGCAGCACCGAGAAGGCCTTGCCCTTAAGCCCTTCGGCAATGTCGATTCGCCCGATATGGTCGATCACGACCGGCGCCTCGATCGAAGTAACGAACTCGTAGAGATCGACAACGCCGTTGCCGCCGGTATGAATCTGGATGTGCCAGCCGTAAGGCGCCACCTTTTCGAGGATCCGCAGCACGTCTTCCCGCCGCTGCGGCGGCCCGAGATGACTGCCGAAAAAGTGCAGCCGCACGCCGCGCACGCCCGCCTCGTCGAGCCGCTCGACTTCGGCGTCCGGCGTGTTCGGATCGATCAGCGCGGAGCCGCGATAACGGCCCTTGCCGGCGGCGAGCAGGTCGACCAGCACCGAATTATCGCTGCCGTGGCAAGTCGACTGCACGAAGACGCCGCGCTGGAAGCCGAGGAATTCGTGCAGGCGGAACAGCTCTTCCTTGGGGGCGTCGGGCGGAGTGAACGGCCGGTTCGCCGCATAAGGAAATTTGTCGTGCGGTCCGAACACGTGGAAATGCGAGTCGCAGGAGAGCGGCGGCAGCTCCAGCTTCGGCTTTTTCGGATTGGGATCCGGCGGCGCGATGGTCGGCGTGAGGTCGTCTGGGCGGATGGCCATGGAGTGTCCCGGTGCTGAGCGTTATTAGTCGCAACGCGCGGTCATGCCGCCGTCGACGACGATTTCGGTGCCGGTAACGAAGCGCGCTTCGTCGGAGGCGAGAAACAGGACGGCATTGGCGGTATCGCGGCCGTCGCCCATGAAGCCGAGCGGAATGCGCGCAACGCGCGACCGGAGCAGCGCGTCCACGTCGCCGCCGGTCCGCTGCTTGGCGAGGCGCGCTTCGACCATCGGCGTATGCATCTGGCCCGGGACCACCGTGTTCACGCGAATGCCGTGCTTGGCATATTGCACGGCTGTGACCCGCGAGAACTGGATGACGGCCGCTTTCGACGAGGCATAACCGATTTGCGGCGAGCCTGTGAAGCGGATTCCGGAGGTCGATGCCGTATTGACGATGGCGCCGCCGCCGGACTTCTCGATCATCACCGGGATGACATGGCGGCAGGTGAGAAACACGCTCTTTAGATTAAAGTCGATCTGGGAGTCGAAGGTTTCTTCCGACATTTCGGCGGTCCCACCGGCCGCCGAGCCGCCGACATTGTTGACCAGGATGTCGATCGGACCGAACGTCTTGCAGCACGCCGCCACCATGGCGCCGACCTGCGCATCGTCGAGCACGTCGCAGACATGGGTGACGATCTTGCCGTCATTGCCGACTCGCGCGACCGTCTCGGCCATCGTCTCGGCGTCCTTGTCGACGGCGAAGACCTTGGCGCCCTCGCGGGCAAACAGCACGGCTGCGGCGCGGCCATTGCCCCAGCCGGGCCCGACACAACCGGCACCGACGATCAGTGCGACTTTTCCTTCGACGCGACCCGGCATCGGGCGTTTCCCTGACCCATTCAGTACGGATGGTAGTGGAGCAATGGCAATGGCGCCAGCGTGTCCTCAGTCCCCCAACGCGGATGCCGGGCTTAGAATGTGAACAAGACAGCACTGTACCAATTATAGCGATCGGTCGCTTCGGCATTTTGAATGCCGCGCCCGAGATAGCCCAGCAAATGCAGGTTCTCGTTCACGTCATAGGTGACACCTGCCCCGATTGAAGTTGTCGGGTTGCCGCCTTGCGTGTCCGGGGTCTGATGAAATAATTCAAAGCCGACTTGCAAATTCGTCGCGATACGACGAGCGAGGACGGCGCCTGTAATGCAAAAATCCTGCGCACCGCCGCCGCGATTGATTTCACATCCGCCGCCGCCGAAGGCCGACCAATTCTGCCAATCTTTCTCCAGCCAAATCGGGAATAGATATGCCGCGTGCGGCGCGCCGACGCCCGACGCCGCGCTTGGCAGAAAAACCCGAGGAAAGACCGCCACGTCCAAGCCGAAATTCTTCTGGGTGAGAAAGCGGTATTTTGCCGCAAGCTCGATATTGCTCAACCCAGCCGACGACGACCCAATCGCCGGAAAATCGTATCCTGCGGGCACGGTCGCCGTGAGTTGAAGGTTCGGCGCTGCGCCATAATTGAAATCGACGCCGGCCTGACCGTTGAGATCGCCCTGCGCCGCCAAGCCCTGTGAGAAGGTGTAGATCTCGAAGTGCTTGTAGTCGGTTGGCTCGGGATCGTCGGTCAGATATGGCGGCCCCGCCAGCGCAGGGGCGGCCAGCCCCAGAAGGAGGGCCCAACCAAGCGATACTCGAAGCGCAAGACGCGGCACCTTCGCTCCTTCGACTTGCCTACAGCGATACTACACCGGTCAGCCCGGCCGCCGCATTGCGAACGATTTTCTATTGTCTGCCCCTGCAATCGGAGGTGAAAACCACATGAGCGATTCCGCCTCACGACCGGCCAGCAAGGTCCCCGAAGTCACCCTGGTGTTCTGGGTTATCAAGATCGCAGCGACGACGCTTGGCGAGACCGGCGGCGATACCGTCACCATGACGCTCGGCTGGGGCTATCTTCTCGGGACAGCACTGTTTCTGTCGCTCCTGGTGGTTTTTATTTTTCTGCAGATCGCGGCAAGAAAGTTCCATCCGTTGCTGTATTGGGCGACGATCATTGCCTCGACGACGGCCGGAACCACGATGGCCGATTTCGCCGATCGTTCGCTCGGCATCGGCTATGCCAGCGGCTCCTCGCTGCTGTTTGTCTGCCTCATGGCGACGCTTGCCGTCTGGTACTGGTCGCTCGGTTCGATCTCGGTCGCGACCGTGAACTCCGCGAAGGTGGAAATCTTCTATTGGGTTGCGATCACGTTTTCGCAGACGCTCGGCACCGCGCTCGGCGATTGGACGGCGGACGATACCGGACTTGGCTATGACGGCGGTGCGCTCCTTTTTGCCGCCGGCTTGGCCGTGCTCGCAGCGCTCTATTTCCGGACCAAGGTCTCGCGCGTGTTCCTGTTCTGGGCGGCCTTCATCCTGACGCGGCCGCTCGGCGCCACGGTCGGCGATTTTCTCGACAAGCCGGTGCACGACGGCGGCCTAGCGCTGAGCCGGCCGATCGCGTCGGCGGTGATCGCCACGTTCATCGTCGCCTGCATTCTGATCCTGCCGCAGCGCGCCGGATCGCATCCGGGCGAGCCAGGCACCGCCTCGTAGTGCCTGAATGCCGCTCGCCGCGCGCGCTTTAGGCCGCGTGCCGGCGGCTTTCATGAATGCGCCACCAGAACACCGCGACGATACCGGCCACCGCGCCCACGACGAGCACAAGGAGGAGCGCCGAGTTCTCGATCCAGGCGATCGCCGGGATGCCGAGCGCCATGATCAGGCCAAGCAGGCACACCTGCCAGGACAGCACGTGCACGCCCGCGGTAAAGGTACCGAGCGCGAGCAGCGTGAAAATCGCCAGCCCGGCCGCACTGGAACTAAACTCGCGCTGCACGCCGTTGAGCAGCATTAAGTTCATTACCACGATGAAGGCGATCCAGTGCAGCACTTGCGTACCGATCAGCCGGAAGCGCTTGGTATTGTCGTCGGCGCTGTCCCAGCCGGCGCCGACGCAGACCAGCGCGATCAGCGGTGCGAGAATTTCCCAATAGCCGGTGATCGGCTTTTTGGAGAAGCTGGTATAGGCGACGCCGATCGTCGTCAGAATAAGAACCAAGGCAAACGGCAGCTCGCGGATCCAAAAACTAAGACGCAGCAGATGATGATATGCCGGCGGCGGCGGCACCGATGGAACGGCTAGATGCGGATCTTGCGTGCTCATCAGTGCTACTCCGCTTTGGCGGCGTTCCGGCTCTCGATCAGATAGGATTCGTCGACGAATTTCGCGCGGTCGTAGCTTGCCTGCGGCCCGACCAGCCCGGCGTCTTTCACATTGTCGAATACCCGGCGCAGGCTCGCATCGGTCAACGACAAATCCCTCGGCATGATATCCATGCGGGCGGTATCGTCGATGGCGCGCCGCGCCAGGGCGGGAGTAGTTCGTAATTCGATTGCACCGATTGCGGCGGCTTCGTCGGGATGCGCAAACATATAGGCCGTCCCCTCGCGCAAGGCTCGCAAATAAGCGGCCACGACCGGCCGGTTGGCGCGCGCCCAGTCGTCGTCGACGATCACGGCACTGAATTGATAATCCGGCACGATGTCGGCGACCGGACCCAGATTGCTGAAGCCCTGCGCGTCCGCCTCGTAGCTCAGCGGGTAAGGCTGCATGCCGGCGTCGATCTTGCGCTCCTTGAGGAGCCGCATCCGGGTGGGCGAACCGCCGACCGCCTCGATTTTGATGTCGCCGGCGTTGAGGCCGGCTTTCTTGGCGATGTCGGGGACGAAGAACGTGGTGCCCTCGTGCATCGAGACTACGCCCATCAGTTTGCCTTTGAGATCGGCCAGCGTCTTGATCTCGGGCTGCGCGATAATGAAATGCGGCGGGCGCTGCGAATTGCCGGCGATGAGCCGGAAGACACCGCCGTTATAGGCGTCGGCGATCACGCTTTCCGTCGAGGCAACGGCGATCTGCTGGGTGTTGGCGCGCAAATCCTGGTAAATCTGATCGGACCCGTCATAGACCTTCATCGTCACGTCGAGGCCCGCGGCTTTGAAGAAGCCCCGCTTCTGGGCCACCCACGCCGGCAGATAAAAGACGGTCCGCGACACCACCGCCATGTTGAGCGGGGTCTCCGCGCGGGCGGCCGACGGTATTGCCGCCAAAGCGATGGCGGCCGCCGCAAAAATAACGTGGCCCGAAGCAGTCAACCCCATCGGAGCCTCCCTTTTTGTTTCCCCGGATCAGTTTCGGCGAATATCGGCTAACACGCAATGCGCCGAACACCGGTCACTTCACTGCCGGCGGCCCGGATTCTGGCGATGGCGTCGGCGATCGGCTCGATCGCGACCGCCATATGAAAAGCATTGGCATGCAGAAAATTCGCTTCGTCGCGGGCAATGGCGACATGGCCCTTCCAGAACACCAAGTCGCCGCGTTTGAGACTTGAAAAATTCCCTTCGGCAACCACGGCCTCTCCCAGAGCCTGTTCCTGCATATCGCTGTCGCGCGGACATGCGACGCCGCAGGCGGTAAGCGCGATCTGCACCAAACCCGAACAGTCGAGCCCGAGCGCGGTCTTGCCGCCCCACAGATAGGGCACGCCGAGAAAGCGTTCCGCAACGGCGACAAAGTCGTACTCGGCTTGGCTCAGCGGTTTGAGATGAACCATTGGCACATAGGCGCCGGCGGCGGTCACCGCCATGCGCTCTTCGAAGCATGCCACCGCGAGGCGCGCCCCGAACGGCAGCGCCTCGGCGGGCGGCGATTTGATCGATGGCCCGGGAAAAGCGAAAGTCCGCAGCGCGACGACCTTATGCGTCGGCGCCGCGGCCGGCGGTCCGAGCGCGCTTTGCGGCAGCCAGCCGACATAATTGTCGGACTGAAGCTGACCCCAGGCCCAGCCCTCTTCGTTCCACTCGTAGACCGTGACGCGCTCGCCCATGAGCGCTTCGGTGTCGAGCGGCGCGTCGGGCCGCGGCGCGTGCCGCAGCGGCGCCTGCGGCGCGACGACCTCGTAGTCGCAGCCCGCGGCATAGCGCTGCGCCGCGATCCTGCCTTCAAGCGATTTCGCCGCGAGATCGGCGCGGGCCGGTGTAACGCGCGGATCAAAACCCGGCATCACCCTCCTCCGCTCATTCCCGCGACAGCGGGAATCCAGACCAGCAGCAGTAATGATAGCATGGCCAGCATTCTGGGTCCCCGCTTTCGCGGGGACGAGCAGTCGATGCGCGCCGAAATTCGCATCATCGCCGAAGATCACCCGTACCGCGCCGCGAGCATGGCATAGAGCGCCCGCGCCGACTGCAGTTCGCCGCCTTCCGGCCGCCCCGGCTTGGCCGAAGACGTCCAGGCGAACAGATCGATATGCAGCCAGGACTTCGCCGTCACGAAGCGGCGCATGAACAGCGCCGCCGTAATGGCGCCGGCTTGGCCGCCGCCGACATTGTTGGTGTCGGCGATTTTGGATTCGAGCATCGCTTCGTAAGGCCGCCACAGCGGCAGCCGCCACAGCGGATCGTTCTCGGCCATGCCATGGCGCATGAGTTCGTCGGCCAGCGCATCGTCGTCGGTGAAAAAGGCCGGCAAGTCGGGTCCGAGCGCGACGCGCGCGGCGCCGGTCAGCGTCGCGAAGTCGGCGACAAGGTCGGGCTTGTCCTCGTCGGCAAGCGCCAGCGCGTCGGCCAGGACCAGACGGCCCTCGGCGTCGGTATTGCCGATCTCGACGGTGATGCCTTTGCGCGAGGTGTAGATATCGCGCGGCCGAAAGCTCGATCCGGCAATTGAATTTTCTACCGCGGGAATCAGCACGCGCAGCCGCACTTTAAGCCCGCCCGCCATGATCATGCCGGCGAGCGCCAATGCGGTTGCGGCGCCGCCCATGTCCTTCTTCATGTTCAGCATCGAAGCGTCGGGCTTGATGTCGAGGCCGCCAGTGTCAAAGCAGACGCCTTTGCCGACGAGCGTCACCTTCGGGTGGCCAGCCTCGCCCCATGACAAGTCGATCAGCCGCGGCGCTCCGGTCGCGGCGCGGCCGACGGCATGAATGAGTGGGAAATTCTGCGCCAGCAAATCGTCGCCGATAACCGCATGAATCGTGGCGGAATGGCGCGCGGCGAGCTTGCGTGCCGCCTGCTCGAGCTGCGCGGGGCCGAGATCGTTGGCCGGCGTGTTGATCAGATCGCGCGCGAGCGTCACCGCCTCGACGGTGTGGTTGAGTTCGTCGCGGTCGAGATTTTGCGGCAGGTCGAGCTTGATCGCGCGCGCCTCGGCCTTGCGGTAGCGGGTGAAGCGGTAGAGGCCAAGCGCGATAGCGAGCGCGCCGAGCCGCGCATCGTGCGGCTCGTTGGCAAAGCGGTAAGCACCGTCGGGCAGATGCTGCGCCAACCGGCCGGGCAGAAAGCGGTCCGGCGTATCATCCGCCGCCTCGAGGCCGAACAGCACGCCGCCGAGCGCCGGCTTGCCCTCGGGTTTGCCGGGCAACAGCAAATAGCGGCCGGACTTCGCCTCGAAACCGGCGGCATCGGCGAAGCGGCAAAGCTCCGCGCCCAAAACCTTCCGCACATCCGGATAGGTCGCCGCCGTGACGAACCAGATCGGGACCGCATCCGTGGCGGCAGAAGTGACAAAAATCGGATCCATCGTTTCGCCTATTCTGTTCGCCGTGGTGCTAGCACGGCGATGACGCATTCGGTAGGACCCTCGCCCCGCCACGCGGACTGAAAAATGGGATCTTCCAGCCACGTTCCATGGTGTCTAGACTTGGCACAGGGGCGCGTACTGCAAAACAAGCCCGCACCTGGAGGAAATCGCTATGGCGACATTGACGTCTCAAGAGAGCGTTCGGGCTGGCGTATGGCCGCAGCGCTGGTGGAGGCTCTTCACCTTCGCGTTCTTCTTCATGATGACGATGCAGATCGACAAGCTCAATCTGTCGTTCATGTTCGTCAACAGCGCCTTCATGGAGCACTTCGGCCTGGTCGGGAAGCCTGCATTGATCGGCGCGCTCACCGGCGGCTTTTTGGTGACCTACGGCTTTTGTGCGGTTGCCTGGGGACCGGCAATCCATCGCTGGGGCGGGCGGCGGATGGCGGTCGTCGGCATCGTCGCATGGGCCGCGATCATGATCCTCCACGCGTATGCCACCAGCTACGGGCAGCTCTTGGCACTGCGTATCGTGCTTGGTTTCGTCGAGGCATGCGCCATCCCGCTGCTGGCGTGGTTTACCGCCCATTGGCTGCCCTTCGACGAGCGGGCGCGCGGCCAAGCGCCGTGGACCACCGGCATTGGCATCGGCACGGTGATCACGCCGATCTTCGTCATCTGGCTGCTGACGCAGATGCCGTGGCAAACGACGTTCTACATCTTTGCCGCGCTGCCGCTGATCCCGCTGGTTTTGCTGCTTTGGCTGCCCGACGATCCCGCGACCGCATCCGGCATGCCGGCATGGGAGATCGAGAAGATCAAGCGCGGAACGCTTACCAATGAGCTCGACGCACTCAATCTTCCCGAACGGCGGGTGCACACGTTCTTCCAGACGCTTTCGAGCTACCGCGTGTGGCTGATCGGGCTGATGGATCTCGGCGCGACGGCCGGCTTCTACGGCCTCATCACGTTCGGGCCGGTCTATCTTGTCCGCATGCGCGGCTTTCCCGCGACTGACATGAGCTATGTCCTCTCGGGCGGCTCACTTGTCGGCGCAGTGTGCGCGATCCTGCTTGCTATCGACTCCGACCGCCGTAAGCGCCGTGCCTGGTACGGCTTCGGGCTTTTCGTTGCAGGGGCGCTCTTCCTGACCGCGGAGCTCTTCGTGGCGAGCCCGATGGGCGCCGCGATTGCCTTGGCGCTGGCAAGCGCGAGTTCGACGCCCGCACTGGTCGTCATCTGGAGCCTGACGCACTCCGTCGCCGAGCGCACCACGATTGCGTCGACCGTCGGCGCGACGGCGGCGGTTGGAATCGGCTTGTCCGGCGTAATCAATATTGCGATGGGAAGCCTCATCGCCGCCCATGGCAATTATGCGGCCGGATTCCTCCTGGTCCTGGTCTTCTATGTCATTGCCGCGATCTCATCGCTCGTTCTGGCCTTACAAAGGTATTAAGCCATCGCGCCGGCACCGACACGCGCCGCATGTGGCGCGTGTCGGCAGCACGGCCCGCCGAAGAACCGTCGGGATGTCGTACCCCCCGTAATAGTGTGGCGGCTTGACCCGCTTCGGCGCTGGGAACTTTGGCCGCGCATCAGGGTTTCACAAGGTCGTTTGGTGCGCCTCTTTGATGCCGGGCGTAACGTCCGCCGCGCATCGCCTCAAGCCAGAGCGTGAAATCGCGGCGCCGAGTCATGGACAGACGCGCGAGGTCCCTAGTGCCCGGAAGAGCAGGCTCGCAGGCGCGTGTCAGGCGCGGCATCTGGCCGCTGCAATCTTTGAACTTTTTCATGGCCGACATGCAGGCCGGAATCGGCCCGTTCCTTGGCGTGTTTCTTCTGGCGCATGGCTGGCGGAACGGATTGATCGGAACGGTGATGAGCATCGGCGGCATCGCCGGCATGGCGGTGACTGCGCCAGCCGGCGCGCTCATCGACAACACCTCGCATAAACGTGTCTTCGTCGTCGTGCCGGGCATGTGCACGGTACTGGCCTCCGCCGTGATACTGCTCTCGCAGCAATTCTGGCTCGTCTCCGCGTCGCAGGTTGCGAGCGCAATCGCCGGCGCGGCGATCGGGCCGGCGGTCAATGCCATCACGCTCGGCATCGTCCGCCAGTCCGGCTTCAACAGGCAGATGGGGATCAACCAGGCGTTCAACCACGCCGGCAACATGGTCGGCGCCGGACTGTCGGGAATTCTCGGCTGGCTGTTCGGCATGGCCGCGGTGTTCTGGCTTGCCGCTTTGTTCGGCATCCTGTCCATCGCGTCGGTTGCTCTTATTCCGGCCGACGCGATCGACCATCGAATCGCACGCGGCATCAAGCCCGGGTCGGGCGAACAGGATAAGGTCAGCGGCTTTCGCGTGCTGGTCGAATGCAAGCCGCTGTTGGTTCTCGCGGCGGCGCTGGCGATGTTCCACCTGGGCAATGGCGCCATGCTGCCGCTCTACGGCATGGCGGTCGTCACCGATGACCATGCCAACGGGCCGGGCTTTGTCGCCATCACCATTGTCGTGGCGCAAGGCGTGATGATTCTAGCTTCGTTATTTGCTATGCGTCTCGGCGAAAAACGCGGGTTATGGACCGTACTGTTCGTCTCGTTCGCGGCGCTGCCGATCCGGGGCATATTGGCCGCGCTTTTGATCAGCAGGTGGGGAGTATATCCGGTGCAATTTCTCGACGGCGTCGGCGCCGGACTGCAGAGCGTGGCGGTGCCGGCCCTGGTCGCGCGCATTCTCAATGGCACCGGCCGCATCAATGTCGGACAGGGTGCGGTGATGACCGCGCAAGGTATCGGCGCGTCGCTCAGTCCCGCGGTCGGCGGCTGGCTTTCGCAGGAGCTCGGCTACCCGGCGGCATTTCTGATACTCGGAAGCTTCGCCCTCGGCTCGGTCGCGCTCTGGGTCATGTTTGCTCCCGCGATCCGGCAAGCCGCCGTCGTCTCCGCCGAACAGCCAATGGCGCCCGGCATGGCCGCCCGGCCGGCGGCCGTTGCGCGCTGAATGGCCGGCCTGTCGCCTCATATTCTGACCTGGACGATTGCCGCGCTGGCGGTGAGCGGCGTTATTCTGCGGCCATTCAATTGGCCCGAGGCGATATGGGCGGTCGCAGGCGCGGCGCTTCTGGTGCTGCTCGGCTTGATCGCGCCTGCGGTGGCCCTGACCGGTGTTGCCAAGGGCACCGACGTCTATCTCTTTCTCACCGGCATGATGCTGCTGGCCGAGGTGGCACGATGCGAGGGTCTGTTCGACTGGCTCGCAGCGCAAGCGACCGGCCATGCCGCCGGATCGCCGCCCCGCCTGTTTCTCTTGACCTATGGCGTCGGGATATTGGTCACGACGTTTCTCTCCAATGACGCCACCGCCGTGGTGCTGACGCCGGCGGTCGCCGCGGCGGTCAAGGCGGCAAAAGCCAAGGAGCCGCTGCCTTATCTCTTCGTCTGCGCCTTCATCGCCAACGCGGCGTCCTTTGTCCTACCGATTTCCAACCCCGCCAATCTGGTGATTTACGGCAGCCATATGCCGCCGCTGCTGCAATGGCTGCCGCGTTATCTGCTGCCGTCGCTTGTTTCCATCGTCGTGACCTACGTTGCGCTGCGCTTCGCGCAGCGGCGCGCGCTGCGGCAGACCATCGCCGCCGATGTGCCGCTGCCCCATCTGTCGGCCGGCGGCAAAACCGCCGCCGCGGGTATTGCCGCGACCGCGGTGGTGCTGCTCGCCGCCTCGGCGATGGATATCCAGCTTGGCCTGCCGACATGCATTGCCGGAGCCGTCACCGCAGCGATCGTTCTCATCCCGCGGCCGTCGCGGACCTGGGGCGTGCTGAAGGATATTTCCTGGGGCGTCCTGCCGCTGGTCGCCGGGCTGTTCGTGCTGGTCGAAGCACTGAACCAGACCGGGGTGATCGCCATGATCGGCGCGCTGTTGCGCGAGGCCGCCGCGCAATCGGTGACGGCCGCGGCTTGGGCAACCGGCTTCATTGTCGCCTTCGCCAGCAATCTCGCCAACAACCTGCCGGTCGGGCTTATTGCCGGCGGCGCCGTGCACAGCGACCACACTGCCGATCCGATTACGCGCGCCGTTCTGATCGGGGTCGATCTCGGACCAAACCTGTCCGTGACCGGATCCCTTGCCACCATCCTGTGGCTCACGGCGCTGCGCCGCGAAGGCCACAACGTCAGCGCGCTCGCGTTTTTGCGTTTGGGATTGATCGTCATGCCGCCGGCGCTGGTGCTCGCACTGGCGGCGTCCTTGCTTATGCGCTGAGGCAAATTCGTGGTGGCGGAAACCGGTGGTTTTGGCCCTACCCTGCCGTGATATTCGCGGCCTTGACCACTTTGCCCCATTTGGCGGTTTCCTCGACCAGGAATTGGCCGAAGCGCGACGGCGACGTCGAAAACGGCTCGCCTCCAAGCGTGGCGAGCTGCGCTTTCAGTTTTGGATCGGCCAAAGACGCGTTCACCGCCTGATTAAGCGTGCCGACGATCGCGGCCGGCGTCTTGGCCGGCGCGCCGATGCCCTGGAAGCCGTAGGCCTCGTAGCCGGGCGCGAATTGCGCGAGCGGCGGCACCCCCGGCAGATCCGCGATCGGCGTCGCCGTCGTCACGGCGAGCGCGCGGAGCTTGCCATCCTTGAGATAGCCAAGCGACGACACCACGATGTCGAACATCACCTGAACGCGGCCGCCGATCAGATCGGTGATCGCCTGCATGGCGCCATGATAATGCACCGGCACCAGCTCGGTCCCCGTCATCATCATGAACAATTCGCCGAACAAATGCTGGCCGCTGCCGGGGCCGAGCGTGGCCATATTGATCTTGCCGGGATTGGCTTTGGCGTAGGCGACGAATTCCGGCACGGTCCTTGCCGGTACCGAGAGATTGACTTCCATGACGCCCGGCGTCCGCACGATGCCGGCCACCGGAACGATATCGCGCAGAAAGTCGTAATCGAGCGATTTGTAAAGCGTGGCATTGATGGCGTTCGGCGGCACCACGTAAAGCAGCGTATAGCCATCGGGCGCGGCGCGAACGACATACTCCGTGGCGATGTTGCTGGCGGCGCCGGGCTTGTTCTCGACCACGATCTGTTGCCCGAGCCGCTCCGACATCGCCTGCGCCACGAGCCGCGCATTGATGTCGGACGCCGAGCCGGGCGGAAAGCCGACAATGAGCCGCACCGGCCGCGTCGGATAGGTGTCGGCGAAGGCACCGCGCGGGAGCATCGGCGCGGCGGCAGATGCGGCGGCAAGGCCGCCGCCGAGGCGCAGGATGTCTCGGCGTTTGAAGTTCGTCATATTGCTTTTCTTCATCGCTGTCCTTTTCGCGGTCCATGTCCGCTTTTACCCCAAAAGTGGGTCTAAGATGGGGGTTCTTCCCCGTCCGGCCGGCAGGATGTCTGGTTAGGCGGCTTTTGGGAACTCGGTTCGCCCTCAGCGCGTTATCGGCATGGTGACGGTCAGGATCCATCATGAGCGCGACGAATAAGCCGGCAAAATACTCGGCCGAACAGATTGAAGAAATCATCGGTCGCATTCTTACGCTGCGGACGAACTGGCTTCGTGGTGTGGAAGCTCGGCTCGCGTCCCGGCAAGCCGAACAATCGAGCGTCTCTGAATTAGCCACCTAATCCCGCGACGTCGATCTGCGGCTCTGAACTGCGGATCTCGCGCGCGAAGGTTCCGGC
>DATAWA010000249.1:0-1600 GCA_036267435.1 Xanthobacteraceae bacterium
TGGGCTATGCCGAAGCCGATCCCTCGTTCGACATCGAGGGTCACGATACCGCGCAAAAGCTCTCGATCCTGGCAGGCCTCGCCTTCGGCACCAGGCTCGATCCGGCCGCGATCTATGTCGAAGGTATTTCCTCGATCTCGCTCGCCGATCTCGATGCCGCGGACGAACTCGGCTACCGCGTCAAGCTGTTGGGTGTCGCGGTGAAAACCGAGGCCGGCATTGAGCAGCGCGTCCACCCGACCATGGTGCCGAAAGAGTCGGCCATCGCCCAGGTCATGGGCGTGACCAATGCGGTCACGGTCGATGCCGAAGGGCTGGCGCCGATCACGCTGGTCGGCCCCGGCGCCGGCGGCTTGGCGACCGCTTCGTCGGTGGTGTCCGACCTCGCCGACATTGCGCGCGGTGTGCGGAATGCGCCGTTCGGCCGTCCGGCAGCGCGCATGACCGCAACCCGCAAGGCGCCGATGCAGCACCACGAGGGCGGCTACTACATCCGGCTGTTGGCGCGCGATCGCCCCGGCACCGCGGCGACCATTGCGCGCCGGCTTGCCCAACAGGGCATTTCGCTGGAATCGATCGTGCAGCGCCACAGCAGTAGCGGGCACGGCCCGTCGCCGTCCGGACGTTCGGGCGCGGCAGTTCCGGTCATTATGATCACGTATGCGACCAGTGAGGACGCAGTACGCAGGGCGCTTTCCGCCGTGCGGCGCGACCGTGTAATCTCCGGGCAACCGCAGGTCATCCGCATTGAGAAGAATTAAGCCGCGCCGGCGTTGCGCGGCCTGTTCGGGGAAGAAACGATGGCGTCGAGCACTGAGCCGCAAACGTCGATGATTGAACGCATTTTCTCGATCGAACTCGCCCGGGTGACCGAGCGGGCAGCGGTCGCGGCGGCGCGTTTGCGCGGGCGCGGCGCCGAGAAAAAATCCGATCAGGCTGCGGTCGACGCGATGCGGCGCGAACTCGGCAAGCTGCTGATCGACGGCACGGTCGTGATCGGCGAGGGCGAGATGGACGAAGCGCCGATGCTGTTCATCGGCGAGAAGGTGGGCAGCAAGGGCGGCCCGAAGGTCGACATCGCAGTCGATCCGCTCGAAGGCACTACGCTCTGCGCCAAGAACATGCCCGGCGCAATCGCCACGCTCGCCATGGCCGACGAAGGCGCGCTGCTGCACGCCCCCGACATCTACATGGACAAGATCGCTATCGGCCCGGGCTACCCGAACGGCGTCGTCGACCTCGACGCGCCGGCCGACGAGAACATCCGCAATCTGGCCAAGGCGAAGGGCGTCCCGATCGAGGCGATCACCGCGATGATCCTCGACCGGCCGCGCCACGCCGACATTATTGCGGCGGTGCGCAAGGCCGGCGCCGCGGTCAGCCTTATCACCGACGGCGACGTTGCCGGCGTCATCCACACAGCGCAGCCGGACAAGACCGGCATCGACATTTATATCGGCATTGGCGGCGCGCCCGAGGGCGTGCTCGCAGCCGCGGCGCTCCGCTGCACCGGCGGGCAGATGCAGGCGCGGCTGATCATCGACACCGACGAGAAGCGCGAACGCACCACCCGCATGGGCATCAAGGATCATCGCAAGAA
>DATAWA010000250.1:0-9587 GCA_036267435.1 Xanthobacteraceae bacterium
GTTCATGGACTATGCCATGCCGCGCGCCGGCGACATGAGCGGCTTCCATGTCGACAGTAATCCGGTGCCGACCAAGACCAATCCGCTCGGCGTCAAAGGCGCCGGCGAAGCCGGCTGCGTCGGCGCCATGCCGGCGGTGGCAAACGCTTTGGTCGATGCGCTGTCATCGCTCGGCGTCAAACACGTGCCGATGCCGGCGACGCCGGAAGTGTTGTGGCGGACGATTCACGAGGCGCGCGCCAAAGGCGCGTAGCCTGCACAGGGCTGCATAGGGCCAGGGCTGCATAAGACGATGCCAGCGACCGAGACACCCGGCCCGATCATCGTCTTCGATAATGTCGGCATCGATTTCGGCCCGGAACGCATCTACGACCGGTTGAGCTTCCAGGTCCGGCGCGGTGAATTCGTCTGCATTCTGGGGCCGTCGGGCTGCGGCAAATCGACGTCGCTGCGGGTCATCGGCGGCCTGCTCGACGTCAACAGCGGACAGGTTCTCGTCGACGGCCGCGCGCCGCGCGATGCTTGGGCCGATATCGCCTTCGTGTTCCAGTCGCCGCGGCTCGTGCCATGGCGCACCGCGCTCGACAACGTCATGCTCGGTTCGGAGCTGCGCTTCGGCAGCGGCGAAAGCAAACGGCGCAAGGACCACGCGCGCGAACTGCTCGGCCTCGTCGGCCTTGCCGGCGACGCGCACAAATATCCGTCCATGCTGTCGGGCGGCGAGCGCCAGCGCGTCGCCATCGCCCGCGCGCTTGCCGTCGATCCGAAGATCGTGCTCATGGACGAGCCGTTTTCGGCGCTCGATCCGAATATGCGGGGGCGGATGCGCGACGAGATGGAACGCATCTGGCTCGAAACCGGCAAGACCGTGGTTTTCGTCACCCACGACATCGACGAGGCGCTGCAGCTCGCCGACCGCACGGTCGTGCTGTCCAACAAGCCGACCCGGGTCCTCGACATTGTCGAGCTCGACGCGCCGCGGCCGCGCGCTGCAACCGGGCGTAGGCTTGATGCAAACCGTGAGAAACTGGTTACACTGTTTCGCTCGATCGAACAGCCGGGCCCGCAACAGAGTATGGTGCCATGATCAAACGCCGCTCCCTTCTCAAAGTTCTGGCCGCCCCGGCGGTGCTGAGCGTGGCCCGCCTCGGCTATGCCAAGGAAACAGTCACTTACGCCTATCTCCTGGATCCCGCCTACGATGCGGTGACCTGGGCGATGTCGAACGGCAAGGTCACCTCCGACCTGATCGACGTCGACGCGCGCGGACTTGCCATTCCGCAGCTCATCCAGGCCACGTCCGCCAAGCAGTACGACGTCATCATGACCGCGGTGATCGCGGTGCCGCCGGCGCAGGCGCACGGCCTCGAACTGCGGGTGCTGGCGACGGCGCTGCAGCAGGCGGCGGCCGGCGAAGGCGCCGGCATCTGGGTCAAGAGCGACTCGCCGATCAAGGACCCGAAGGAGCTCAAGGGCAAGACGCTTGGCTCCTACGCGTTGCGCTCGACCGGCTACACCCAGGTGCGGCTCGCGCTCATTCACAAATACGGGCTCAATGCCGCGCTCGAAGGCGGCGATCTGCGCCAGGTCGAAATCCAGGCGCCAAACCTGCCCGGCGCGCTTGCCGCCGGCCAGATCGATGCCGCCACCTTGATCCACAGCCAGGCCTTCCGCGCCCAGAAATCCGGCGAGTTCCGCGTCATCGCCGAAACCGGGCGCGACAATATCGAGACCTTCGGCATGCGCTTTATCAGCGCGCTCAACGTCTCATATCCGGAACGGCTGGCGCAGCGGCCGGATGCGTTCAAGGAATTCGACCGCATGTTCCGCGACTCGGCGCAATACGCGCTGGCGCATCGCGACGAGGTGTTCGGCGCCGTCGGCAAGAAAAACAACCTGCCGCCGGAATTCTTCAGCTGGTGGTTCGACAAGAGCTCCGACGTGCCCGGCACGTTCACCGAAGAGCACGCCACGATCGTCATGAAGTTCTACGACCTGTCGAAGGGCATCGGGATGATCCCGAACTATCCCGATATCCGCACGCTGGTCTGGGAGCACGCGCTGCGCGCCTGATGGCCGCGACCGACATCGCGCCCGCTCCATCGCTGCCGCGGCGCGGCCCGGTCGCCGGCAAGCTTGTCGCGCATCTGTTCACGCTGTGCTGCCTCGCGGCCTGGGAAGCCGCCTCTTTGGTGGCGCCGTCGTATCTCTTGCCCGGCCCGGTTCCGGTGGCGGAGCGCCTTGCGCGCTTTCTCACCAGCGAACGCGATCTCGGTCACCTCGGCGCCTCGCTGTTCCACGTCGCCGCGGCGATCACCATCTCGTTCGTCATCGGCTCGCTGTTGGCGCTGATCCCTTACTACCTGCCGATGCTCCGCCTCGCGATCGAGCGGCGCATCGGCCCGTTTCTCAATTCATTCTCGGCTATCGGCTGGACACTGCTCTCGATCATGTGGTTCGGCGTCACGTCGCTGACGGTGATTTTCGCCATCAGCGCGGTGCTGGTGCCGTTCGCACTGGTCAATATGGCGGCCGGTCTCGCCGATATCGACGGCGAATCTCTGGAAATGGCGCAGAGCTTTACGCGCAACCGGGCGCGCATCTTCGTTCGGGTGATCGTGCCTTCGCTCTATCCGTTCATCTTCGCCACGCTGCGCATCATGTTCGGCGTGTCGTGGAAGGTGACGCTCACCGCCGAACTGTTCGGCGGCAATGCCGGCTTGGGCTACATGATCAACATGGCGCGCCAGGATTTCGACACCGCGACGATTTTTGCCGCCATCATTCTGATCATCGGCTTCGTGCATTGCATGGACCGCTACCTGCTGGCGCCGTTGCAGGCAAAAGTGTCACATCACTATGCAAGCTGAGCGGCTATCGCACGCTTCCACGATCGGCTCGCACGTGATCGGCGACGCGATCGTCGTCGCCGCGTTGGTCGGCTGGTGGGCCGTGGCGCGCCACCTGCCCGAATTCATCCTGCCGGGACCGCTGCCGGTGGCGCAACGGCTGATCGAACTTTTTATCACCCCGGACTTTCTCTGGAATGTGTTCACGTCCGCCTGGCGGGTGCTGCTGTCGATCGCGGCGGCTTTGCTGATCGGCGGCGGGCTTGCCTTCCTCGCTCATGGCGTGCCGTCGCTCGCCGCCGTGGTCGATGAACGCATCAAGCCGGTGCTCAACTCGTTTCCGTCCATCGGCTGGGCGATTCTGGCCGCGATCTGGTTCAATCCCGGCAGTTTCGGCGTCATTTTTGTCGAGACCGCGATCCTGATCCCGTTCTGCCTGATCAACATCGCCGAGGGCCTGCGCAATATCGATCGCGAGATCATGGAGATGGGGCGAAGTTTTACCCACCACCGCCTGCGCATTTTTTGGCGCCTGACGCTGCCGCTGCTGGTGCCCTACGGGCTTTCGGCGACGCGGATCGCCTACGGCGTCGCCTGGAAAATCGCGCTGGTCGCGGAACTGCTCGGTGCAACGAGCGGGCTCGGCTATCTGATGTTGCAAGCCCAGACCGCGGCCGACAGCACGACCTTCCTTGCCTGCTGCTTTGCTATCGTGTTGATCTTCGTTGCCGGCGAGCGGCTGGTAATCGTGCCGCTGGAGCGGCGTTTCGCGCGGCGCTAAGAGCGAGGTCTAAACGTGACGACGACAGCGATTGAAGACGTGGTGGTGCGGAGCAAGGCCGGCGACCTGCGCGGCGTGCGTGAGAACGGCGTCGTGGCATTCCGCGCCATACCCTATGCGGCGCCGCCGCTGGGCGACCTGCGCTTTGCCCCGCCGCAGCCGGTCGCCGCCTGGTCCGGCGTGCGCGACGCCAGCCGTGACGGTCCGATCGCTCCGCAAGCCCGCTCGCGGTTGGCCCACGTCATGGGCGATTTCGAAAAGCCGCAATCCGAGGACTGCCTGACGCTCAATATCTGGACGCCGGGTGCGGACAATGCAAAACGGCCGGTGCTGGTCTGGATTCACGGCGGCGCCTATTCGAGCGGCGCGGGGTCGCTGCCGTGGTATGCCGGCGACCGCCTCGCCGCCAACGGCGACGTGGTTGCCGTCTCGATCAACTATCGGCTGGGCGCGCTCGGCTTTCTCTACCTGCCGGGCGTCAGCGGCGGCAATCTCGGCTTCCTCGATCAGACCGCGGCACTGCGCTTCGTGCGCGACAATATCGCGGCGTTCGGCGGCGATCCCGACAATGTCACCGTGGTGGGCCAGTCGGCCGGGGCGGCGTCGATCGCCATCATGATGACCATGCCGGCGGCGCGCGGCCTGTTCCGGCGCGCCATCATGCAGAGCACGCCGTTCGGACGCATCACGCGCACGCGCGAGGACGGCGAGCGCATCGGCCGGCGCCTCTTGGACGTGCTCGGCATCAAGCCGGATGAAGCCGCTCACCTGAAAGCCGTGCCGTTTGCCAAACTCGTCGCGGCGCAGGGCGAACTGGCGCGGCTGGAAAAGAAGTTCGCCAGCGCGCTGGCGCCGTTCTGGCCGGTGATCGACGGCGAGATCATTCTGGGCGATATCGCGGCGGCGCTGAAGGCCGGCGCCGGCGCCGACATCGACACCATGATCGGTACCACGCGCGAGGAGATGGCCGCGTTTTATTCCATCGACCCGGACATTCCCAAAGCCGATCAGGCCGCGATCGACGGCGTGTTCGCCTCCGTGTTCAAGACCGGACACCGGCGCTATTACGACGAGTTCCACCGCATGCGCGCTGCGCCCACCAATAACGCATTGCTCGGCGACCTGATGACCGACGCGATGTTCAGGATGGGTACGCTTCGGCTTGCCGAATGGCGCGCCGACCAGGGCCGGCCCGCTTATCTCTACCAGTTCGATTGGCAGTCACCGGCAGGCTTAGAGTCCTGTCACTGTCTGGAAGTGCCGTTCGTGTTCAACAATCCGTCCGAATGGACGGACTCGCCGATGCTCAAGGGCGCGAGCCCCGCGGAGATGGCCGGACTCGCCGCGGCCATGCAGCCGGCCTGGATCGCATTCGCGCGAAGCGGCAAACCGGATCATGCCGGCCTGCCGGCATGGCCGGCCTACCGGCGCGAAGATCGCATGACCATGCGCTTCGACAGCGTCATCGGACCGCTCAGCGACCTCGCCGGCATGTCCTGGCGCGCGCCGTGGCCGGAGTGACCGCGGTCGCCGGCTAGGCAGCAACCACCGCGATGGCTTGAATCTCGATCATCATTTCCGGCTGGGCGAAGCCGGCCACCGTGATGGCCGCGCTTCCCGGAAAATCCTTAGCGAAAATCTCGGTGCGCAGTTCGGTCATCCGCGTGGTGTGGCGCGCGTCGATCAGAAACACAGTCATGGTGACGAGATCGGCGAGCTTGGCGCCGGCCTCGAGGAGCGTCTTCTCGATATTGCGGAAGGTCTGCCGGCACTGCGCGTCGAAATCGCCGGCGAGCGATTTTCCGGCGTCGTCGACCGCGCCGGTGTGGCCGGCGAGCCAGATGGTCTTGCCGCCCTCGGTGATGACCGCCGGCGAATAGGCACGCTTTGCGGTGCGCGCCGCGCCCACGAATGATTTCTGCACTTCTCTCTCCCTAGCGTTCGTCCTGCCCGCACTTGTTGCGGGCCTCCACGTCTTTACGATGCTGCGGCATAGCATAGACGTGGATGGCCGGGACAAGCGCAGTCATGACGGCTTAGACTAGCCAACATGTCAACGTCCGATACCCTCCCCCTCGCCGGCATCCGGGTCCTCGAATTCTGCCATACCATCATGGGGCCGACGGCGGGACTGATCCTCGCCGATCTCGGCGCCGACGTGATCAAGATCGAGCCCACAGGCGGCGATCACACGCGACGGCTTTATGGCTTTGCCGCCGGATTTTTTCCGACCTTCAACCGCAATAAGCGCAGCTTCGCGGTCGATTTGAAGTCGGACGACGGCCGCGGCGTGCTGCATCGCCTGGCGGCGACGTCCGACGTAGTTCTGGAGAATTATGCGCCCGGCACCACGGAGCGGCTCGGCTGCGGCTATCCCGCTCTGGCGAAAGATAATCCGCGGATCGTCTATTGCGCGCTGAAAGGCTTTCTCAGCGGCCCTTACGAGCACCGGCCGGCGCTCGACGAGGTGGTGCAATTCATGGCCGGCCTCGCTTACATGACCGGGCCGCCGGGTCAGCCGCTGCGCGCCGGCGCTTCGGTTGTCGACATCATGGGCGGCATGTTCGCTGTGATCGGCGTGCAGGCGGCGTTGCGCGAGCGCGAGCGCACCGGCCGCGGCCAGATGGTGAAATCCGCTTTGTTCGAATCGACCGGCTTTCTGATGATGCAGCACATGGCGGGCGAAGTGGTGACCGGGAAGCCGATGCCGCCGATGCCGTCGCGCCAGGGCGCCTGGGCGATCTACGAGCCGTTCGCGACCGCCGACGGCCAGCAGATTTTTGTCGGCCTAACCAGCGACGGCCATTGGCGCCGGTTCTGCACGCATTTCGGCCGCCAGGATTTGCTGGACGATCCGGCCCACAAGACCAATGAGGATCGCGTGCGGGCGCGGCCCGTGCTGCTGCCGCTCGTCGCCGCGATCGTCGCCCAGCATAAGCTTGCCGAGCTTGCCGAACTGTTCGACCGCATCGATATTCCGTTCGCTCCGGTGGCCAAGCCCGGCGACCTGTTCGACGATCCGCAACTCAATGCCGGCGGCCGCATGCTGGAGATCGCGTTTGCCAATGGCCAGCGCGCCAAGCTGCCGCGCTTGCCGATCGAGATGAACGATCACGATTTCGGCCTGCGGCGGCAAGCGCCGCGCATCGGCGAGCACACCAGCGAAATTCTCGCCGAGCTTGGCCTGGCGGAGGAAGAGATCGTGCGGCTCGTCAAACGCGGCGGCGTCGCCGGCGGAGAAGCTTCATGAGCGATTTGCCGGCGGCGGTGCACATCAGCGAGGAAGGTCCGCGCGAAGGTTTTCAGATCGAGAAAGGCTCGATCCCGACCGCGCGCAAGATTGAATTGATCGACGCGCTATCGAAGACCGGGCTAGACCGCATCCAGATCGTCTCCTTCGTCAATCCGAAGAATGTGCCGGGCATGGCGGACGCCGACGCGGTCGTGGCCGGCATCACGCCGCAGCCGGGCGTCGCCTACACCGCGCTGTGGCTTAACGAGAAAGGTTTTCAACGCGCGCTACAGCATGCCAACCGGCTGACCAATACCGGCACCATCCAGCTTTCGGCGTCGGAGAACTTCTCCATCCGCAATCAGAACCGCGACGCGGCGGCGCAGCTCGCCGGGCAACAGACAATCGTCAAAATGTACCAGGCCGCCGGCGTGCCGGTCGAGCGCGGCTCGATCATGGCGGCGTTCGGCTGCAATTTCGCCGGCGACATTCCCATTTCGCACGTGGTGGCGCTGACGCAGCAAATCCTCGACGTCGCGCGCGAGCACGGTGTGAGGCTCAAATACATCACGCTCGCCGACACCATGGCCTGGGCGACGCCGCTTGCAATCACGCGCATGCTCGGCGCGCTACGTGAGCGCTTCCCGGACATGGATTTCGCGCTGCATCTGCACGACACCCGCGGCATGGCAATCGCCTGCGCTTACGCGGGCCTCGAAATGGGCGTGACGCGCTTCGACGCCGCCGTTGCCGGGCTCGGCGGCTGCCCATTCGCCGGCCATGCCGGCGCTGCCGGCAATATCTGCACCGAAGATTTGGTTTTTCTCTGCGAGGAAATGGGCGTCAAGACCGGCATCGACCTCGACGCGCTGATCGACTGCGCCAAACTCGCGGAAGACATCGTCGGCCATCCGCTGCCGGGTTCTGTTATGAAGGGCGGGACGTTGAAGAAGTTTCGGGCCTAAAACTCTCATCGTTTCCCGGACGCGGTGCGGCACGAAGTGCTGCACCGCTGATCCGGGATCGTCCCAAACTCAGAGCTTGTGAAGGTCCCGGGTCTGCCCGGGAAACGTATTTGGAGAGCATTATTTCTCCCCCAAAATCTTCCAAATCCCGCTCGCCGAGGCGACGATGCGCGTGCCGACTTTAAGCTTGCCTTCGATGAACAGCACCGAGCGGGTCTCGCGCACCACCTCGCAATGCGCCTCGACGAAATCGCCGATCTTCACCGCGGCGATGAACTGAATGTTCATCTCGATGGTGGCGTGGGGCTTGTCGCCGGTTAAGCGGCGGCCGGTCATGCCCATGGCCTGATCGGCGAAGCTCATCAGCACGCCGCCGTGAAGCATGCTGCGATGGTTCCTGTGCTTGTCCGCGGTCACGATGCCGAACAGCCCGTCGCCCTTGCGCCACACCGGCCCGATCAGTTCGCCGAAATTATGCGCCTTGACGCGTTCCCACCCGTGCGCGGCTGGATCAAATGCCGCTTCCGTCGTCGCCGCCTTGTCGTTCATGCCGGCACCTTGGTTTTCTGGCGCGCAGCAAGGCGGCGGCCGAGATCGGGAATGAGCTTCTCGGCGTTGACGCCGGCAGCGAGCGCGCGGCCGTTGCCGCCGAGCGCGCGCACCGCATCGACATAACCGGCGACTTCGCTCGGCTCGCGCACCGCCTGCGGATAATCCGAGGCGAAGACGAGCTGCGAAAACGAAAGCTCATCGAGCCCGAAGCGGACCCAGTCGGCGCCCCACTCCGCGGCGTGATCGGGGCCCGCCCAGCCGGCGATATCGTAGTAGAGCCGATGGTCGAGGTAATAATCGAATGGCCGCCGCGGCTCCCGCCCATGGCGCGGCACGGCCGCCGTGCCCCACTTGCCCCGCTGCTGGAAGCCGCGAATGCGGCCGAGATATCGGCCGATGCCGCCGGCAAAATGCGAGAACTGAATGCGCAAAGTGGGCAGCTCATCGAGCAGGCCGGAATTGACGATCCGCACCGCCGCCGTCATCAGCGAGAACTCCCAGCCGAGCATACGGCCGAGATCGTCGGCATCCATGCGCGCCCAGCGAATGACTCGTGGCAACGGGTGAATAAAGACATAAAGATTGAGATCGGCGCAGGCCTTCCAGAACGGCTTGAGCGCCTCGGCATCGAGCGGCTGATCCTGCAATTCCGAACCGATCACCACGCCGGGAAAGCCGAGCTCGACGGCGCAGCGCTTTAATTCGGCCGCGGCTTCGGCAGGTTTCAGCGCGGGCACGTGCGCGAGACCGATGAAACGACCGGGATGCGCCGTTTCGGCTTCGCGCATGCGGTCGTTGATCGCCCGGCAGACCGCAACATCCGGCTGATCGAAGCCCGAGCCGCAGGTCAAGACGCCGGCATCGATGCCCGACGCGTCCATCATGCGCACATGCGCGTCGAGATCGGCCAAAAGCGGATTAAGCAGATAATTCGGATTGCCGCCGCGGTCGAGCTCGACCGTCGGCTTGCTCGGATCGCCCTTGAGCAATTCCGGCGGCGTGTAATGTTGCTGGAAATCGATGAGCATGGAAGGTGATGTAGCCTGTAGCCCGGATGGAGCAAAGCGCAATCCGGGATGGCCTTCCGGCCGAACCCCGCATTACGCTTCGCTCCATGCGGGCTACATAATGGCAAATTCGCTGTTGCGCCGGTCGGTCACCAGCATTGCGCCGGGATAGTGCGTTATACAGAATTCCGGCTTGACCGC